>CAKSVM010000004.1 GCA_934503195.1 uncultured Eubacteriales bacterium | reverse complement strand
CGTCCGGGCGGCAAAGCCGCCCGGACGCGAGCGCAGGTTGCGCGCTCACGCGCGCAATCGACCTCGCAAGGCGAGGCCGACGGTCACTGCGTGCCCGCCTGCGGCCTTCGGCCGCCGCGCTTTTCTATATTACGGAATCGCGATAGGACTGCCGCGCAAAAAACATAAAACCGCGAAAGGGGCCGCCGCGAAAGCGACAACCCCTTTGACGTTATTTCTTATATGAAGCGTTTATCTTGTCGATATTCTCGGTGAAGACCGAACGCTGTGAGGCTTCGGATGACGCGAAGGTGTTTGATGATTCCCTGAGCTTTGCCTGAATAAAGTTGTTTATTCCGATCTCGGTGTAGGTGTTGCAGTAGTCGACGACGCGGTTTTCGAAGATCAGGTCGAGCATATCCGACGACTCGCTGTCGCGGCTCGCTTTGCGCTTTAAGGTCGTTTCATAGTACGCGGGGAGAAGCGTGTCGGTCGAGCCTTCGGCGAGAGCCTCGAGCATGAGTCCGCTCCGCTCGGCGTTCGCGGTGACCGGGATCGAATACGCCGTCGCGTTCTCGGACTGCATCATGCTGTAATATATATCCTGCGACTCGTCGAGCTTGGGAATCGGGATTATGCCGAAGTCGGTCTCCATGTCGCGGATGAGTCGGACATTTCCGATGTGTCCCATGAAGAAGAGAGAGCGGTCGCCCTTGAATGTTCCGCGGGCGAGGACGTTCCAGAGATCCTTGACCGACGAGTATTTCGAATTGTCGGCCGTGAGCTGGAAGGTCTGGTCGGCGAAGAAGTCGTAGATTCTTCCGAAAGCGGTGTTGATCTTCGCGTCGTTCAGATTGTAGGTGAGATATCCGTCCTTGTCGGTGTCGACAACCTTCATTCCGGAGCCGAGGAGAAGCGCGACGCCGATTTCGTACTGGTCGATGACGCCCCACATATCCTTATCCCATTCCTGAGTTCCGTTTCCGTCAAGGTCGCTTGTCGCGAGAACCGAGTATTCCTTAAGCTTGTCGATCGTCCACTTGCCGTCCCTGACAAGCTGATAGAGATCGGGGATCGCGGTCAGCTGTTCGTGAATCTTTTTATTGAACATCGTGCAGTAGGTCGCGTCGTTGTCGGTGATGTTGATGTCGCCCATCACGCAGAAGATCTTTCCGCCGATCTGCATACAGTCGTTTCCGACCGAGTCCCAGCATTTGTGCGAGAGATTGATTCCGGGAACGGTCGTGAGGTCGTAAAGGCAGTCCTCGGATGAGAGCTTCGCCTGATTTTTCAGTATGTTCAGGACAAGATCATAGTCGTCGCTTCCGGCGAGAACTGACTGCTTGACGGTGTTCACCACATCTGACCAGTTAACGATAACGCGCTCTATATTCACGTTGTAGGCGTCGAAAACTGCCGTGTTGCGCTTATAGACCGCGTCGTTTATCGCGTCTCCGGTCTCAGTTTCAGCGACAAGGTCGAGGGTGCGCCACGCGGTCGCGCCGTCGTCACGGGTCAGGACGCGGAGAGTGTAGTTTTCGAAATCCTTTACCTCAAGCGGAGGCTCGGTTTCGACAGGAGTCGTTTCGGCGTCGGTGCTTTCGCTGACATTTCCGGTGGTCACGTCCGATTGTGGATTTGTGTCGCCGCAGGATATGTACGCCGCGCTGTTCGCGAGAAGGGCGGCCAGCAGGAGAGAAATGACAAATTTTTTCATTGATTCGTATCCTTTCATGTAATAGTTGCAAATATCCAAATTTTGCGGGTTGGGTATATTATTTATGCAACATGATATTATTATACATAATAAACTTGTCCCTGTCAATAAGGATATGGGCGTATGGTTGATTTTTCTGAAAAACGTATCAACGTGGTTCAATTTCTAAAGGTGGTTTTGCGCGATTCCGCCGTTTTTGTGCTTGAAAACCTAAACTTTCACTATATACCGTGCGAAAATCTACATTGGCTTTTTCGGAATCCGCCGGGAGATTACAGGAGTCAGAAACGTACATGATCGCGCGGAAAATGTCTCAAACACCCTTGACAGCCCTTTCCCGATATGATATAATGAAGTCAGGAATTTCCTCACGGAGGTATATTATGAACAAACTTCATCTTATCGGTAACGCGCATCTCGACCCGGTCTGGCTCTGGCGGTGGCAGGAGGGATTTTCGGAGATACTCGCGACCTTCCGCTCCGCGCTTGACAGACTGAACGATTTTCCCGATCTCGTCTTTACGTCGGCCTGCGCCGCTTACTATGAATGGGTCGAAAAGACCGACCCTGAGATGTTTTCCGAGATTCAAGCGAAGGTCAGGGAAGGCCGATGGAATATCGTCGGCGGATGGTTCATTCAGCCTGACTGCAACATTCCGTCGGGCGAGAGCTTCGCGCGCCATGCGCTCTTCTCACAGCGGTATTTCAGGGAGAAATTCGGCGTCACGGCAAAGACTGGATACAATGTCGATTCCTTCGGCCACAACGCCGCGCTCCCGCAGATCCTGAGACTGTCGGGGATGGAAAATTATGTTTTCATGCGTCCGATGCCTCACGAAAACAGTGAGCTTACCGATCTTTTCGACTGGGAGAGCCGTGACGGCTCAAGAGTCCGGACCTTTCGGATTCCCGAATTCTACTGCATAACCCCGACGCGGCTTGACGCGCTCGAACGGATAAACGGCAAGACCGCCGGGCTTCCGATGATGGCCTTCTACGGCGTCGGAAATCACGGCGGCGGGCCGACCGTGAGACTTATCGGCGACATAAAGGAAAAGTGGTCCGACAATATGATATTCTCGTCGCCCGATAAATATTTCGACGAGGTGAGGGAGCGTGAGGTTCCGGTTCACTGCGGCGAGCTTCAGCATCACGCGCGCGGCTGCTACAGCGCGAACAGCTTCATTAAAAAATCGAACCGCGCGGCGGAATATTCGCTCGCTGCGGCCGAGGCGGTCTGTTCGCTCGCCGAAAATCTCGCCGGCGCGGAGTATCCGGCCGAAAAACTCAGAAAAGCGTGGAAGAATCTGATGTTCGATCAGTTCCACGACATTCTCGGCGGCTGCGCTATAAAGAGCGCGTATGACGACGCCGGATATCTCTTCGGCGAGATAAAGTCGATAACCGAACAGGAAACCTTCAAGGCGATGACGAAAATCTGCCGCCGGATCGACACGAGAAAGGGCGCGGTCATGCCGTCGTCAAAGGAGAACTGGCGCACATGGAGCTGCGGAAAGCTCGGAAGCCCGGTCGTGGTCTTCAATCCGCATCCCTTCGCCGCAAGCTCGGTCGTTAAGCTGACGGTGAACGCGTCGAAAATCACCGATGACGACGGAAACGAGATCGTATATCAGAAAATCCGCGCCGAACACACGAACGGCGACGACAAATGGGGAAGCGCGTTCACAGCGAAGCTCCCGCCGCTCGGATACAGAGTTTACCGCGTCTTCACCGACGAAAAATCCGGGATTGAGTCCGACGAGGTCAAGGTCGGCGAGACCACGCTTGATAACGGGATTCTTCACGTTGAGTTTGATCGTTCGACCGGTGAAATCTCCTCGATTTATAACTCACGGACAGGAAAAACGATTCTGAAAAGTCCAGCCGGAACCGCGCTTCTTGACGAGACCGACTGCGACACGTGGGCGCACGAAAAGGATTCGCTCGGAAAAACGGTCGGAAGCTTCGGCGAGCCGGAATTCAGGATCATATCGCGCGGCGGTGTTTTCTCGGCTCTCCGCGTGACGCAGAGTTTCGGTGAATCGACGCTCCGGAGAGACTACATACTCGCGGCTGGAAGCGATTTCCTGAGAGTCGAGGCGGAGATTGATTTCCACGAAAAGCATCGCGCGTTCAAGCTGACTTTCCCGGCGGGAGAGTCGGTCAAGGCGTCGATTCCGTTCGGAAGCATAACAAGGCCGCTCGGAACCGGTGAAGAGCCGACCGCCGAGTGGATGTCGTCGGGAAGCCTCGGATTCGCGAGCGACATTTCATATGGATACGACACGGACGAGAAGAATTTCAGTCCGACGATATTCCGGAGCGCGATTTACGCCGATCATTTCGGAAAGCGCGATGATTTCTGCGAATATATGGAGCAGGGGATCGAAAAATTCACCTACGCGCTTTTCGGCGCGGAATCCGACGCCGACTCAAAACGCCGCGCGGATCTTCTGAACTCGCCGCTTCTGACGATCGCCGACAGCTTCCACGACGGAAGGCTCGGGGCGGAATATTCAGGCGTTTCGGGAGAAATTCCGGAGAATATCGTTGTCTCGGCGGTAAAGCGCGGCGAGGACGGCGGGCATGTCGTGAGATTCGCAGATTACTCGGGCGATGAGAGCGAGGTTTCGTTCGCGGTTCTCGGAAACGGCGTCCATGAAAAAGTACGGCCGTATGAGATTGTCACGATTAAGGATGGAAAAAAGTCGGATCTCATTGAGGGATGAATTCACAAAGCTGTGGAAAACGCGTTCCGACGCTATTCAGAAAGTGCCGGAACGAAACGAGAAGGGGCGGCGTCAGCCGTCCCTTTCGCGTATTTTCGGGATCTGAATCTCACTCGAACTCAGGTCTTCCGGATTTTCGGTATTCTCCCGGCGTTATGCCGTATTTTTGCCTGAAGACCCGGAAAAACGTCCTCGGACAGTCGTAGCCGATCTCAAGCGCGATGCTCTCGACGCTCTGATCGGTGTTCCGGAGAAGGGTCATCGCGTCGTGAATCCGGAGTGAGTCGATATGTCTTTTCAGGCCGACACCGACGCTATTTTTGAATATCTCGCTGACCTTTCTCGCCGTGAAGCCGAAACTTTTCGCGACACTCTCGCTTGTCAGTTCGGGGTTCCGGTAGTTCATGTAGACATAGGTCAGAAGTTCGGACTCGGTCACTCTGCCGCCAAGCTCGAACATCTCTCCGTCGAGCTTTGGCAGAATCAGCGACATTATCGAGTTCGCCAGCGACGGAAGGAGGACATTGTTCACCGCGCCCGGCTCGCCGAGACGCGAATAACGGTGAAGCGTGTACATCAGATTCCCGACCGTCATCGCCTCGTCGTCGTGATATGGCTTCGTGAAGGTCTTGCCGACCTCAAGCCGGACCGGTGGCATCAGCGAGTTCGCGGAATGAAGGTCAGCATATATTCACCGACCTCGCGCGGGATTGACCGGTGAAGGATTCCCGAGTTTACGATCAGCGCGCATTTTTCGCCTACCAGTATCGTATGGCATTCACTGTCTTTTCCGAAAATGCGGAATTCCATTTTTCCGGAAAGTACATAAATTATCTCGATGTTGTGGTGAATGTGCGTGTTGTTGTATTTCGGCGCGTTGACCTCTTCTTCCTTTATGAAGGTCTTTCCGCAGCTCGGGTAGGTGTATTTGTCGCGGAAGGACTCATAATACCATTTCATTTTTACCTCCTTTGCGAAACTGTCATATACACAAACACAACTGTCATTGATATTATACACGAAATAAGGTATAATGTCAATAGAAATTTCCGCAAAGGAGACATAAAAAATGAAACACACACGTTTTATCGCACTCATCCTCGCGCTCATGACCGCCGGACTCGCTTCCTGCGGCGGCGACGCGAAACCGACCGATGTAACGACGGAATCTCCGTCCGAAACCACCGAAAAGGACGAATACGGTTATCCAGACGTGAAATACGACGGATATGAATTCACCTTTCTGAGTCCCGACGCGCAGTACGGGTGCTATGTCAGGGTCGACATAGACGAGCAGACCGGAGAGTCGCTTGACGACGCCGTCTATCTCCGTAACCGCCGGATCGAGGATCGCTTTGACTGCGTGATAAAGGAATATCAGTCGCCAAACGGAAGCGGCGACTGGGGAACGGGTCAGACTTCGCTCTGCAACGAGATTGTCACGATGGTCATGGCGGGCGACTCGGACTATGACGCGGCGTATCTTCCGTTCAGATTCCAGCCCGCGGTGATCACCGATGGATATCTTCTTGATATGAAGTCGGTTCCCGAGCTGAGATTCGGTGAGAAGTGGTGGGACAACGCGATAAACGATGAGCTTACGATGTACGGAAAGCTCTACGCGGCGTCAGGTCCCTTGCAGATGATGACGCTTGACCTCTCGTGGGTGCTCCTCTTCAATCAGGACATGATGGACGAGCGGAAGATGGAATATCCGTACGAACTCGTCAGATCGGGAAAATGGACGCTCGACGAGTTCGGTAAGATGGTCGCGGCCTCAGCTGAGCTGAACGGTGACGAAAGCTTTTCGTGGAAGACCGACGGAAGCGCGGTCTACGGACTGGCGAATCACACCGGAAGCCCGTTCGCCTTCATTTTCGCGGCCGGGAACCGACTCGTTTCGGCGGAGGGAAAAGACTACGTCTTTTCGGGTCAGACCGAAAGAATGTATACGACGATTGAGAAGCTCGGAAAGATTATCAGCGGCGAGGGCAGCGCGTATTCGGACAACAGCAATATATCGACCGGAAACGGATATATCTACGCCTTCAACAATAATCGCGCGGTCTTCATGACGTCGGAGATCAAATCGACGCTTGAGCTTCGCGGGATGAACTCAAACTTCGGACTCATTCCGATGCCGAAATATGACGAGTCGCAGGAAAATTACATATCCTATGTGAATCCGGCGGCCTGCTTCCTCTGCATCCCGAAAACCGTGAAGGACGCTTCGAGAGCCGGGGTGATAATCGACGCGCTGACCTATGAGAGCTACAAATCGACGCTTCCGGTCTACTACGACATCACGATCTCGCAGAAGGGACTCCGGAACGAGGATTCGCTCGAAATGCTCGAAATCGTGCGCGACGGACGAAGCACGCAGGCGACGAATCTTTTCGGCGTGTCGTATGATCTGACAAGCCAGCTCAACTCTATCGTTCTGAACGGCTCCGACAACGGCGCGTCGACGATTGCGTCCGGAAAGTCGGTTGTCGAGGAAAAGCTCGCCGCGCTGAAAAAGGCGTACGAGGGCTGATAAAATTTACGGCGAAGGGGAGGATCCGTCCTCCCCTTGCGTTTTTGTCCTATCCCTTTGTTCTGAATTTTCCCGGCGTGACGCCGACGTTTTTCAGAAAACACTTTGAGAAGGCCTTGACGTCAGGCATCCCGATTTCTGCTCCGATCTCGCTGACCGAAAGGTCGGTCGAGGTTAAAAGAATCCTCGCGCGCTTCATCCGGCAGTCGACGATATAGGCGTGGAGCGGAAGTCCGGTCGCCTTTCTGACGAGCGACGAAATGTAGTTCGGATGATACGAGAATTTCTCCGCGAGAAACGCGGCCGTGAGTGAATCTGTGAAGTGGCCGTTTATATATGTGATGATTTCGAGAGCTTTCGCGCTTATCGCGTCTTCCGTCCCGGTCTCGCTTATCAGCGAAAAGAGGAGCGCGCGGAGTCTTGCCGAGCAGATTTCATCCGAAAAGACGCGCGACCCGGCGTATTCGTTCACGATCTCCGAAAAGGTGCTTTCGAACATACCCTCGGCGTTAAGGTATATCGTCCGGTCGAAGCGTTCCGAGTCATCGAAAAGCCCGGGTTCGGTAACGAGCGAGCGGTCGAATCTTCCCTCTGGCAATGCCGGAAGCGGCGGGACGCGGTCTGAGAATTTTCGCGAGAAATCGAAGTTTATCCCCGAGAAGACAAGCGGGGACGCTTCATTTATTATATGGTGAAAGGTTCCGGAGCGGATGTAGATCACCGTTCCTCGGCTGATTTTATATTCCGTCCCGCCGACGTCAAAGACTCCCTCACCGACAAGGCAGCAGTAGAGTCTGTGGTCGATCGCGGCCGACGGGATTTTCGGCATATTGCGTTTCTGGATCCGCGCGAAGCGGACGTAGGGGTTCATTTCGATGAGCTTCATTATCTTTGTTTTTTACGAATTATGGTTTATTATGTGGGATTGAAAAACACGTGTATTCATGGTATAATTATATCACATCAAGCCTTATTTGTAAAGGAGCTTTTTTGAAATGAACGAAAAAGATTTCATGACACCCGACGAGACCTTCCGCGGACTCGATCTCTATATGGTCAACGACCGCCTGTCCGACGAAATGATCCGCCGCCAGATAAAGGAGTTCCGCGACAAGGGGCTCTACTCGGTCATCTTCCGCACCTACAACGGACTTTTCTCGGATTATCCCGGGAAGGAGTTCAGATCGAAGGTCAGGGTCGCGATCGACGCCGCGCGCGAGTGCGGACTGAAAATCGTCCTTCAGGCCGGATATATGCCCTCCGCCTATCCCGGACTTCCGGCGGAGTACGCGCTTCACCACATCGAGCCGAAAAAGTCCTCTGAGCTTTCGGACGGAGAGGAGATTCTGCTTGAGAAGGACGGGATCGTGTATCTCGACAAGCTCTCGGCAGCCGCGGTCAATATGCTTGACAAGGCCTCGACCGAATATTACATAAAAACCGTCTACGAGGATATGTGGGCGGAGTTCTCGGACGAGTTCGGAAAGACCGTGATCTCGGTCTGGGTCGACGAACCGCGTTTCAACAACGCTTATATGGTCTGGACGGAGGGGCTGGAGGAGGATTATCTCGAACGCTTCGGCGAGTCGCTGAAGGCAAGGATCGACTCGCTCTACTTTGACGTCGGCGACTACAAGACGATCCGCTACAGATATTTCACGCTTCTCCGCGAGCGAATGGAAAAGCACTATTTCACGAGCGTCAGAAAATGGTGCCACGAGCATGATCTCACCTTCAGCGGCCACCTTATGGGCGAGGAGCTTCTCAAATATCAGGTGACGCAGGGCTGCGCGCTGATGCCCTTTTACAAGTATTTCGACATTCCCGGAATCGATCAGCTGCGGATTTTCAACGAATGGGGCGACAAAACGCTGGGCGACGGCGGCATAACGCTTCAGGGAATGCTCGTCTCGACGATCCAGTGCGTCTCAGCGGCGATGCAGGCCGGGAAAAAGCATATTCTCTGCGAAATGTACGGCGTCACCTCGCCCGATCTCTCATTCCGTGATATGATGCGGCTATGGGACTTCTTCGCGCTCTTCGGGATAAATCATCAGTGTATGCACGCGATGTTCTACTCGATCGGCGGATTCAGAAAGAGATTCTATCCGCAGCAGTTCAATATTTATCAGCCGTTCTGGAAGAATTTCAGGGTGATGAAGGACTACGCCGCCAGAGTCGGCACCTTCCTTTCCGAAGGAAAGCCGACGGTCGAGACGCTTGTTCTCCATCCGCTTGAGACGGCGTATATGAAAATACGAGGACTAACCGACCGCGCGGATATGTCGCCGCGCGCCGACGTTGACGCGTATGACGTGACCTTTGACAGACTCGTTCTCGCGCTCTACGCGAATGATATCGCCTTCCACTTCGGCGATCTCGCGACGATTTCCTCTGACGGTTCGGTTGACGGCAATCGGTTTGTCATCGGAAAGATGAGCTATAAGCGGGTCGTGATTCCTTTTCTTGAGCTGCTTAGTGACCGCGCGTATTCGCTTCTTCTGGAGTTTTCAAAGAACGACGGAGAGATTATCGTCGTCGGAAATCCGCCTGAGCGGCTTGACGGCGTGACGCGCGATATGTCGGAGCTTTTCGGACGTCCGGAGATCATCCGCGTCGATGACGAGAACGGGCTTGTCAGAATCGCGCGGAATTTTGACAAGGGCTATGAATTTGTCGGCGACACGGCGGCTGTCGCGATCAGACATAACATAAACGGCGACTTGCGCGATTTCATGCTCGCCTCGTCCGATTGCAGGAAGAATCAGCGCGGAAAGCTGATTCTCCCCGGCGAATTCACCGCCGAGGTCTGGAACGCCGAAAACGGCGAGATTTCATTCTTCCCGGTGAGGTATGAAGACGGTACCACGATCTCCGATATCAACCTCGCGCCGGGCGCGTCTCTGCTTCTCCGCTTTGTGCCGGGAAAGGCTCTTCCGAAGCTCGCGGCGTCGAAAACGGTCATTCCGGTTGAATTCGTCTGCGAACCCGAGCACGAAAACGTTCTGACGCTCGAAACCTGCGAATACAAGACCGACGCGATGGAAAATTTCTCGGACGAATATCCGGTCGAGTGCGTGACCGAAATCCTTAAACGCGAGAACTATTTCGGAAACGTGACGCTCAGATTCAGATTTGAGTCGGCGCGGGATTTCGCGGGACTTCGGCTCGCGATCGAGGAGCCGGGCGAGTGCGGCGTGACGCTGAACGGAACGGAATGCGACATGACCGACCGCGGATATTATTTCTCGGAATCCTTCCGTCTCATCAATCTTCCCGATGTGAAGGCGGGTGGGAATGTCATCGAGGTCAGCCGGAACACAAAGCCGCAGGTTCAGGAGAGAATCTGCGACGATATGAAGCACCTCTTCGAGCTTTTCCGCGCTCCGGTCGGAGTCGATCTCGAAAGAATCCATATAATCGGCGATTTCTCGGTCGACACGGTTTCGCTTCCCACGCGCGGCGGAATGTGCAGGGTGTCAAGAAGTCTCAGGATCGCCGACAGAAAGCCGCCGATCGGACGGAATGTCACGCTTGAAGGGTATCCGTTCTATATCGGAAGCCTTCTCTACGAGTCGGCCGTGAACGTGCCGCGCGTGCTTTTCGCGACGCTGAGACTTGCCGGAATGCGTGGATGCACGTCCGAGGTCATAGTGAACGGCGAGCGTGTCGGGGCGATAAACCGTCCGCCGTATGAGATTTCGATTAAACTCCGCGAGGGGGAGAACCGGATCGCCGTCCGGCTCTTCGGAACGCTCCGGAACGCGATCGGACCGTCGCACATGACCGGAATTGACTTTGCCGGATGCAGCCGCGCGACATGGATAATGAGAATGATTCCGGTGACGTCGGCCGACATTCCCGGCTCGGCGGGAAGCGGAATCGGATGGACCGGAAATTATGAGCTTGCGCCGTTCGGACTTGACGGCGGGGAGATACTTTTCTGAGTTGAAAAAGCCGGGGGTGAGGCTTAAATATCCGCCGCGAAACGCGTGATCGCTCCTTATAAAGCCGCTTGTGTAAATTTTCACAAGCGGCTTTTTCGCGATTTCCGAAAGATTGTTGTATATTCCTATTGACTTTGTAGGAATAATGTTGTATAATACTATCAGAACAGTAGGAATTGGAGATGAAAGATATGATGGTCTCTTCAAAGGGACGCTACGCGCTCCGTGTGATGCTTGACATGGCCGAACACGGCGAGGAGGGCTTCTTAAGGCTTTCGGATATCGCCGAACGCCAGAATATTTCAAGAAAATATCTTGAAAGCATTATGAACCTCCTCTGCAAATCCGGACTCGTCGAAAGCGCGGTCGGAAAGACCGGAGGATATAAGCTTCTCCGCTCGGCGGAGGAATACAGCGTCGGCGAGATACTCCGCGCCGCAGAGGGCGAGCTTGTCCCGGTGTCATGCCTTGCCGAGGATGGCAAGAAGTGCGGCGAGGTCTGCACCTGCTACACTCTTCCGTTCTGGCGCGGACTTGAGGCGCACATAAACGAATATATTGACAACTACACGCTCGGCGGACTTCTCGCCGAAAAGCGGAAAAATCCCGGACACGAATGTAATTAAGGAGAAAAAGAAATGTCGGATAAGAATATTTTACAGATAAACGACCTCCATGTGAGTGTAGGCGAAAAGCAGATTCTTCGCGGCGTATGTCTTGATATCGGCCGCGATGAGACTCATGTCCTGATGGGTCCGAACGGAACCGGAAAATCAACTCTCGGCTACGCTATCACCGGAAACCCGGTCTATACCATAACTTCCGGAAAAATCATCTTTGACGGTGAGGATATCACCGATCTTCCGGTGAACGAGAGGGCGAAGAAGGGAATCTTCCTCTCGTTCCAGAATCCGCCCGAGGTTCCCGGAGTGACGCTCTCGGCCTTCATCCGCTCCGCGCTTGAACAGAAGACCGGAAAGCGCGTCAGACTCTGGGACTTCAAGAAAAAGCTCGCCGAGACGATGAAGCTTCTCTCGATGGACGAGTCATACGCCGAGCGCGATCTCAACGTCGGCTTCTCGGGCGGAGAAAAGAAGAAGGCCGAGATCCTTCAGATGCTGATGCTCGAACCGAAGCTCGCGATCCTCGACGAAACCGACTCGGGACTCGACGTTGACGCGGTCAGAATCGTCTCGAACGGAGTCAGCCTTTACCGCGAGAAGGTAAAGGGTTCGCTTCTCATCATCACGCACAGCACGAGAATCCTTGAGGCGCTTCAAGTAGACAGCGCGCACGTCATGGAAAACGGCGTCATCGTCAGAAACGGCGGCGCGGAGCTGGTCGATGAGATCAACGAAAAGGGCTTCTCTGCCGTCAGAACGGAGGAATGAGTATGGCGGTCAAGGAAAAGGAAAAAACGATAGTCGAGGATATCGACCGGAGCGTCTACGACATCCGCGACGAGGAACACGACGCCTACCGCATGGAGGCCGGACTCACGCCGGAGATCGTCGATAAGCTCTCAAAGGAGAAGAACGACCCGGTCTGGATGCAGCAGTTCAGACTTCATTCGCTTCAGATCTACAACGAGACGCCGATCCCCGACTGGGGGCCTTCGATCGAGGGGCTGAATATCGAAAAGATCGCGACCTATGTCCGTCCGAACACCAAAATGCAGAACGACTGGAAGAACGTCCCGCAGGATATCAAGGACACCTTTGATCGTCTCGGAATCCCCGAGGCCGAGCGGAAATCGCTCGCCGGAGTCGGCGCGCAGTACGATTCCGAGCTGGTCTATCACAACGTCAAGGAATCGGTCGCGGCCGAGGGAGTCGTCTACACCGACATGGAGAGCGCGCTTCACGGAGAATACGCCGATATGGTGCAGAAATATTTCATGAAGCTCGTTACCCCGCGCGATCACAAGTTCGCGGCTCTGCACGGCGCGGTCTGGTCGGGCGGATCGTTTGTCTACGTTCCTAAGGGAGTTCAGGTCTCAATTCCGCTTCAGTCGTATTTCAGACTCAACGCCAAGGGCGCGGGTCAGTTTGAGCATACGCTGATAATCGTTGACGAGGGCGCGAGCCTGCATTTCATCGAGGGATGCTCCGCGCCGAAGTACAATGTGGCGAATCTCCACGCCGGATGCGTCGAGCTTTATGTCAAGAAGAACGCGAAGCTCAGATACTCGACGATTGAGAACTGGTCGAAGAATATGTACAACCTCAACACCAAGCGCGCGCTGGTCGAGGAGGGTGGAACGATCGAGTGGGTTTCGGGATCCTTCGGCTCGCACGTCGGATGTCTCTATCCGATGAGCGTTCTCAAGGGTGACAACTCGCGCATGGAGTTCACCGGAGTCACCTTCGCGGGAGCCGGACAGAATCTTGACACCGGAGCGAAGGTCGTTCATATCGGAAAGAACACGTCGTCCTATATGAATACCAGATCGATAAGCAAATCGGGCGGAATCAGCACGTTCAGATCGAGTGTGGTCGTTGAGAAGGGCGCGTCCGGGGCGAAGTCCTCGGTTTCGTGCCAGTCGCTGATGCTCGATTCCGAGTCGCGCTCGGACACGGTTCCGGCGATGGACATCAGAACCAAGGACGCGAATATCGGCCACGAGGCGAAGATCGGAAGCATCAGCGGCGACACGGTATTCTACCTGATGAGCCGCGGAATGAGCGAGGAAGACGCCCGCGCGCTGATTGTCAGCGGATTTGCCGACAACGTTTCAAAGGAACTGCCGGTTGAGTACGCGGTCGAGATGAACAATCTCATAAGACTTGAAATGAAGGGCAGCATCGGATAAACTCCACGAAAGGCGAAGGAAAAAATATGCAGGAAATTACAATAAACCGACTCGCCACGAGAACGTGGAACCGACTCGGTGTGAACGAGGTAAAACTCGAATGGGACAATGAAAACGAAAAGCCGCTTGAAACCACCGATTTCACGGCAAAGCGCGGCGAATGTCCCGCGCCGCTCAGAATTGACGTTAAGGATGACGGAGACGGATATTCGTCGAAGCTCATGAATATCGCGGCGGGAGCCGACAGCGCGGTCACTCTCTTCGAGACTGTGACGGCGAAATCGAAGCTTTACACCAAGCTCTCGCTGAAAATAGAAAACGGCGCGAAGGTGCGCGTCGTGCAGCTTTTATATCCCGACGGCGGGATTCTGCGCCACGAGATTTCGGCCGAGTGCGGCGAGAAGTCGGAATTTGATCTTCTCACGATAATCATGGGAAGCGGCGACTGCTACGCCGACAACACGGTTGAGCTTCGCGGTGATAAGAGCGTGTTTTCGGCCGACTTCGGATATCTCGGAAGAAATTCCCAGACGATCGACATGAATCTGACCGTGAATCAGTACGGAAAAGAGACTGAGAGTAAGATCACCGCCTCCGGCGCGCTGCTTGACGCGGCTAAGAAGGTTTTCCGCGGGACGATCGATTTCAAAAAGGGTTCGGCCGGTTCGGTCGGAAGCGAGAACGAGACTGTGCTTCTTCTCGGGGACGACGTTTCAAACAAGACGGTTCCGATAATCCTCTGCGCCGAGGAGAATGTCGACGGAAGCCACGGAGCGACGATCGGCGAGCTTGACGACGCCACACTCTTCTACTTTGAGAGCCGCGGAATCGAACGCGCCGAGGCCGAGAGGGTCATGGCGAGAGCCGCGATCGAGCGTCCGGCGAGACTTTCGGGCGACGAAGAATTCGAAAAGCTCGTTCTCGGACTTCTCGGGGAGGAATGAAAATGCGCGACTACAAATCGGATTTCCCGATATTCAGAAACAGCGGCATAGTCTATATCGATAACGCCGCGACGGCTCAGCGTCCGGAAAAGGTGCTTGAGGCCGAGAGATATTTCTATGAGAATCACAACGCGAATCCCCTTCGCGGACTCTATTCACTGAGCGTCGAGGCGACCGAGGATCTTGAAAACGCGCGGCAGATCGTGGCCGATTTCATCGGCGCGAAAAGACCCGAGGAGGTCATCTTCACCCGCAACACGACCGAGGGACTGAATCTCGTCGCCTACAGCTATGGGCTTTCGCACATAAAGCCCGGGGACGAGATTCTCGTTTCGATAACCGAGCATCACAGCGATCTCCTGCCGTGGCAGATGGTCGCGAGAATGACCGGGGCGAAGCTTAAGTTCCTCGAGTGCGAAAAGGACGGAAGCTTTGACCTTGACAAGGTCGAGGCGCAGTTTTCCGACCGGACGAGACTTGTCGCGATGGCGCAGGTCTCAAACGTCCTCGGAAGAGTCAACCCGATAAAAGAGATCGCCGGGATGGCGCATTCACACGGCGCGGTGATGGTTGTCGACGGCGCGCAGAGCACGCCGCATATGAAGGTTGACGTGAATGAACTCGGAGCCGATTTCTTCGCGTTTTCGGGGCATAAGATCTACGCTCCGATGGGAATCGGCGCGCTCTGGGGGCGTGAGGAGCTTCTCGATGAGATGCCGCCCTTCCTCTCAGGCGGCGAGATGATCGAGTCGGTGTCGCGCGAGTCGGCGGTTTTTGCCGAGCTTCCGCATAAATTCGAGGCCGGAACGGTCAACGCTTCGGGCGCGTACGGACTCGGAGCGGCGATCGGATATGTGGACGAAATCGGATTCGATACAATCCACGCGCGCGAGCTTGAGGTGT
Organism: uncultured Eubacteriales bacterium; assembly: GCA_934503195.1. Classification (GTDB taxonomy): domain Bacteria; phylum Bacillota; class Clostridia; order Oscillospirales; family CAG-272; genus Flemingiibacterium. The sequence continues at coordinate 58,127 of CAKSVM010000004.1, read as the reverse complement.
CGTCGTATGCGTTCAATAAGATGAGGGAAATTCCGCACGTCAACATCCTCGGCTCGGACGATCCGGCCGAACACAACGGGATCATAACCTTCACGATAGACGATGTGCATCCGCACGACGTCGGCGAGATCTTCGCGTCCGAGAATATCGCGGTCAGAGCGGGTCATCACTGCGCCGAGCCGCTTCTGAAATATCTCGGCTACAGATCGACTGTCCGCGCGTCGTTTGCCTTCTACAACACGAAGGAAGACGCCGACAGATTTTTGGAATGTCTCTTGACGATAAGGGAGCGAATGGGATATGGAAAATAGAAGCTTTTACAACGAGATACTGACCGAACACAACATCCATCCGGAGTACAAGCATGAGCTTCCCGACGCGGATATCGTGCTTCAGGGCGTGAATCCGAGCTGCGGCGACGAAATCGAGCTTCGGCTGAAGACCGAGAACGGTGTGATAGTCGACGGCGCGTTTGTCGGCGACGGCTGCGCGATTTCGCAGGCCTCGGTCGATATAATGCTTGGAATGGTAATCGGAAAGAAGAAGGAAGAGGCGTTGAAGCTCTGCGACATCTTCACAAGAATGATCCGCGGCGAGGCGAGCGAGGAGGAGATCGAGAGCCTTGAAGAGGCGTCCGCGCTCCGCGACGTCTCGCATATGCCGGCGAGAGTCAAGTGCGCGATGCTCGGCTGGAGAACGCTCAAAAAGAGTCTTGGCGAGTCCTGACCTGAATTTACGCGTCATAAAAAAAGAATAAATAGAAAAGCGGCGGATTTTAACGATCCGCCGCTTTTTGATATCCGGAATTTGTTCAAACCTTTATTTTATAATTATGTATGAAAATCCAAAAAAGCACAAGGAGAATTATACAATGGAAACAAAGGAATACGCTTACATACGGGTATCGTCCCGTGATCAGAACGAGGACAGGCAGATGGTCGCAATGGAGGAATTCGGCATCGAGCCGAGAAACATCTACATGGACAAGCAGTCGGGAAAGGATTTTTCGCGTCCGGGATATCTGAAGCTTCTCGGCAAGCTGAGGCCGGGCGACACGATTGTGGTCAAGAGCATCGACCGGCTCGGACGGAATTAAAACGAGATTCTGTAGCAGTGGCGGCTTCTGACGAAGGACAAGCGTGTTGAGATAATCGTCCTCGATATGCCGCTTCTGAACACAGGGCAGGGAAAGGATCTGACGGGCGTTGTGATCGCGGACATTGTTTTGCAGCTGCTTTCGTACGTTGCGCAGACCGAGCGCGAGTTCACGAGCCAGCGTCAGGCGGAGGGAATCGCGGCGGCAAAGCTGCGCGGAGTGAAATTCTGGCGGCCGAAGCTTGAACGTCCGGAGAATTTTCCGGAGGTGAGGGATAAATGGGTGTCCGGAATACTGACAGCGGAACGGGCGGCCGAGCTGCTCGTTATCTCGCGCTCGACGTTTTTCAAGTGGGTGAGGGGTGTGGAGGGCAGTATTTGACTGATTTTCCGTACATTTCTATTCTCTCTCCTGATTTGTGGTTTGCTGTATACTTATTATAGCATATTTTTTCTTGCTTGCCTACTTTTTTGAGGCGCAAACAGTCGCCACGATATACAGCGCAGAAAAAGAACAGCAGACCATATCTTTCTGCTGTTCTTTTCATGTTCAGGCGGTTACTGTCTTTCAACCATAACTCCGATAAACGCGGCGGTTGTCCATAGCTGCGCCCACGAACCCGAGATCTCGCCGCTTCTCAGATCGCGGTACTCCCTGAAGTGCCCATCGCGGAACGAGTTCAATAGTATCGAAAGCCGCAGTCCGGAACTGTCAGTTCCGAGCGCGGCGTCACGCGCTTTCAGAAAGAAGGTGTCGGCAAACGGCCACGCGCTGTTATTGTGATAATAATCGCCGCGCGGATAGAAAGGATTCAGAAGCGGCACGCCGAGTGCAGTGATCGGGTAATCCTCGAAAAGCCGCTTATCCTCCGCTATGCCGCACAGGACACAGAACGCTGTTCCGAGCGCGTCGCGCCGTTTCTCGTGCTTTCCTTCTGGGTAGAGAAAATAACATATATGTCCCTCAGAATCAACGAGCTTTTCACGTATCGAATCTTTTAATCTCCCGGCGCGCTCGGAATAGAATCCGGCGTCTTTTCCAAGAATTTTTGCCGCGCGTTCCATGACACGCAGTCCCTTATAATAGAGACAGTTTGTTGACGCCGCTTTCAGCCAGACGCATCGGTTGCGTCCTTCTTCGGTGATCTCGTTGTAACCGTCCGGATATCCGCTGTGACCGACGTCGATAAAGGTCGGCTGACCATAATACATCCCGTCCGATTCATCGTAAAATGGTTCATACAGCCGCGAAAAACAATATTCCCCATTTTCATAGAGCCATTCCCACTCATTATATCCGTTGCGGTCAAGAAGATCCTCGGCACACCATAGCCAACAGACGTCGTCAGTCTTATTGATCGCGGACGCTTTTCTGCGCTTTTTGAAGAATTCCGCGGGTGTCAGATCCTCGCATATCACACCGTCTACGCCGCGAAGACGGCTTCCGCAGGCTTCGAAACAGTGAAAATCAAGTGCTTTACGGCATTCGCGGATTGTCTTGAGACTCTCAAGCATCTTTTCCGGAAATACACGATTCAGTCCGAGAAGACCCGAATAAGCGACATCACGATTGAAGACGAGTCCGGAAAAATCCTTTCCGTAAGCTCCGGCGGAGAAAGTCCTGCCCCATTCTGTCGCGATGCAGAAATTCCTTTCGACATCGTAAAGCGCGATAAGCCACAGCTTATCAAGAATCGCGTCTCTCGTGGCAATATCCGGCGTGCGTTCCGGCGTCACATCCGGAAGCGCGGAAAGGTCATATTCAGCTATCCTCATGCAGATTACCAAACGAGACGTTATTCATTGAAACCTCGGAAATGTTGGTAAACTCAATCGTCCCGGATTCCGAAAGCGTCCGGAAATCGCAGTCGGAAAGCCTTATCCGGCAGACCTTTACGCCCTTTTCGACTCTGAAAACCGGAAGCTCCTTCGACGCCGCGGTTATGCCTCTGAAGGTTATGCCGCTGATCGAATCGACCTTGTTGTAAGGATACGAAAGCAGCCGTATCGGAGAGGTTTCGAGATTATCCATCACTATATTGTCAAATGTGAGATTTCTGACGACTGTCGAGTCGTCGCCCTGATCTGTGAACGGTTCGGGAGATTTTTTCGGGAACTCGATCGAGATTCCGTACCAGCTGTCGGTTATCGAGAGATCCGAAAATACGCTGTTCTGTATCACGCCGTCGTTAGTCCAGCCGATGCGTATCGCGCAGGAATTACTTGAAAGCGTGCAGTTCGTGACCGCGATCCGCTCGCAGGGACGCTTTTCCGGCAGGGTTTTAGTGTTCGCGCGCAGGATTACGCAGTCGTCGCCGCAGTCAAGAATGCTGTCCGAGAGGAAAACGTCGCGCGAGCAGTTGATATGCACGCCGTCCGAATTCGGATAGAGCGGATTGCATCTTACAGTCAGCCGCGAGAATCTGACCCTGTCACAACCGTTTATCCAGAACGCCCATCCGCCCGCCATTTCGAGAACCGAGATATTTTCAATCATAACATCGCGGCACTGATAGAAGAAGATCATCCGCGCCGGGAGACTGTTGGTTTTTCTTCTGTAAAAGCGGTCATATGGTGTGTATTCGCAGAAATTTTCTCCGCGGCAGTCGATGACACCGCCGCCCGAGATTCCGATATTCTCGCAGTTTTCCGCGTAGATAAGGCATCTCGCGGTTCTTCTCGGCGCGAAGGTTTTGTCAAAGCAGGGATCAAAATCCGGATAATCCTCCGAGTCAAGTCCGGCGAGGAGTCTCGCGGTCGGTCGGATGACGAGATGAACGTCGCTTTTCAGGAATATTGTTCCTGTGACGAAGCTTCCGTCCTCGACTATCACCTCACCGCCGCCATGCGCGGCGCAGTCGTCGACCGCCGCCTGAATCGCTTTCGTGCATTTTGTGACGCCGTCGCCGACCGCGCCGAAGTCGGTTATTGTTTTTGAGTACATTTCCGCTCCTAGTTCAGATCATCGAACTTCGCGACAAGTCTGTCAAGGCTTGCCTGCCACGAGTCTATTCTTGCCGCTACATATGACGCGAAGCCGACAGACTTGTCCTGAAGCGGAGCACGCATGACCGATCCGACGTCGCCGAGAACCGACGAATAGAGATAGTCGAAGGTGTAGACGAGATTCTTCTGAATCATCTCAAGCATCTCGATCGACTCGGTGTCACGCGAGATCTTGTCCTTGAGGACAGTCGAATAATACGCCGGGGAAACGGTCTTGTAGCCCTCATACGCCATCGCCTCAAGGAACGCGCCGACAAGCTCGTCGTCCTTACCCGAGTCGACCGGGACGCCGAAGACTGTATAGCTGTCGCCAAGCCGTGTGTAGTAATTCTCCTGCTCCTTATCGAGCTTCACGATTGGGATTATGCCGAAATCCGAGTCCATGTCACGGAACTCGTCCGACTGCGCGAGTCCGGTGACAAAGAAGAGTACCTGATCGTTCTTGAAGATGCTGTTGCGCTCCTGATACGCCGAACTCTGCGGATAGCTGACCGAGCCATCGCAGTCAAAGAGCAGCGACTGGAGCTTTGACACGACATTGGCATATCTCTCGTCGGTAAGCCGGTATTCGGGGAGTCCGTCGGCGTTGCGGTCGGAGGGCTTTGTTCCGCCCGAGACGAGATATTCGCCGACCGAATAGTTCATGTATCCGAAGCGGTCATCGCCGAGAGTCATTTTGCCGTCGCCGTTGAGGTCGCCCGCGACGAGCGACGAGAGTTCGTTTGCCTTGTCGATCGTCCATTCGCCGTCCTTTACGATCTTGTAGGGGTCGATGCTGAATTCATCGGCGATCTTCTTGTTGAAGAAAGTGACGATCATGTCGCGCGAGGACGAGAGCGCGATGCTTCCGGTGATGAAGTAGAGCTTGTTTTTCAGCGCGATCGTGTTTATGAAGTCGTCAGGCCACCAGTCGGCGGAGTAGTCGATGTTCGGAAAGTCGTAGAGATTCTTATAAAGCCCTTCGGTGACAAGCGTCGGCGTGTAGTACTGATAGCTTCCGATGACGTCCCACGCCGAGTCGGACGCCATTATGCTCGTGCGGACGGTCGAGAGAAAATTATCCTTGTCGTTCCACGCGCCGGGGAGCTTTTCGTAGTTTATCTTTATGTCAAGATACTCCGATACGGTCTGATTGCGCTGCCAGACGGCGTCGCTGACGACGTCGCCGCTCTGGGATTCAACGTCGAATTCGTTTTTCCAGAGTACCGAGCCTGAGCCGCTGTCCTCGCGGATAAGGACGTTTATCGTCTCTCCGCCGAACTTCAGGTCGTCGGGAAGAGACGGGAAAGCTTTTTCGGTCACGGCGTCGGTTTCGGTAGTGGAATCGGACGTCGACTCGACCGGAGTCGGAGCTTCACTGCCGCAGGAAAGCGCGGAGGCTGATAGTCCGGCGAGGATGAGAATTGCCGTGAGTCTTTTCAGATCTGTTTTCATGATCGTTCTCCTTTTTCCGGAATTTGTTCCGGTTGATGACTCTATTATAAACAAAATCTCACGACAATTCAAGTCGGATCACGTCGATTTACGGCACTATCTTGACATTATTGATTTGGTGTGTTATAATAGCTGAAAAGGAGTGGTGCGAATGTCGGAAAAGTTTGTTTCGGATCTCGTGAAATACGACGACATACAGTTCGCGGTGCAGGCGAAGGATTCGGTTCACGGCCCGATCCCGCTTCACTGGCACAGCTATTATGAGGTTGAACTGTTCGTCTCGGGCGGCGCGACGCATATTGCCGACGGTAAGATTTATGAGTTTTCGCCGGGGTGCGTCTCGGTTATGAAGCCGACCGATTTTCACAGCTACAACCCGAAGGGTGAGACCTTCGGAGTCAGAAAATTCATTCTTATGCCGGAAAAGGTCGGCGCGAAAATCCGGACGCTTCTTGACAGGCTTCCGTGCGCGCTTGACGTCGGGGAAAAATCTACGCGTTTCGAAAAAATGTTTGATGAACTCATTGAATCCTGTGGCAACCGGAGCGAAAGCGGGTGTCTTCTGAGTCAGAATCTCGCGGAGCGGATAATCATCGAGCTTACGATGTGCGAGGAAAACGCGTATGTGAGCGAATCGGTCAGTGACCGGACGGAGCGGCTTTCACGTGTGCTTTGCTACATTTCGGAGCATTTCACCGAACGGCTGAGCCTCGCGGACGCGGCAAGGGAAGTAAGCGTGAATCCGGATTATCTGAGCAGATATTTTTCGAAGGAACTTGGGACGACATTTTCGAATTACCTGAAAATGAAGCGGCTCGCGTACGCGACGTCGCTGCTTATGACCGGAGATTACAGCATCGAGGAAATCGCGGGCAGCTCGGGCTTTCCATCGCTCACGTTTTTTAACCGCGTGTTTCGCGCGAGGTATGGGATGAGTCCGGCTGAATACAGGAGGATGATGAGAGAAGGGGGATAAAGTATATGTCCACGTTAAGCACGCTGAGCGTCGGGCGGCCTTGGCGGGAACCATCATTTTACGCTCGACGCGGCGGCTTCGCCCGATAATCGCTGAGCGTTGGGCGGCCTTGGCGGGAACCATCCGACATAAGCACTTCTTTCATAATTCGTTATTCTTCAGTAACCCTCATCGCCGCCTCCGTCGCGGCGGCAAGGCCGGAGATGTACCCGAACTCATACGCGCGCGAGGTGTGTCCCCATCTCGTGTCGTTCGCGAGATACGGAACATGATCATCGAGCAGAAGCCCGTCGTAGCCGTTTTCGTAAAGCTCGCGCATGATCCGCGCCGGATTCATCCGACCGTCTCCCAGATAGCACTCGCTGAAATTATCAATCGTCCCCTGCACGTCGCGGAAATGCACCATCCCGACCCGCTTTTTCGGCACAAACTCGCGGAGCATATCGACCACGCATTCCTCGCCTCCGAGCTGTGAAAAGGTTCCCATGCAGAAGTTGATCCCCCACGCGGGATTGTCGGCGATTCTCTCGGCTCTCAGAAAATCCCCCTTCGAGATGAAAATCCGCTCCACACCCGCGACGACTCTGAGCGGCGGATCAGACGGATGAGTGATAAGTCTTACCCCGGCGCGCTCGGCTTCGGGAATCACGGCTTTTATGAAATACTCAAAATTCTTCCAGAGATCGTCGGCGGTCGGTGGGATTATATCGTCTCCCATCGTGATCATATGCTGTCTGCTGACCGTATAAGCGTTCGGAACTTTGTCCTCGACCGAGCGGTCGTATGCCGAAACCGTCGCGAATCCGCGATACGGCTTCGAAATACTCGTCCGCCACGCCCACGTCGGACAGAAATGATGACCGAGTATCGGAATCCCGGCCTCGCCCATGTTGTGAAGTGTCTTTATATAGTTCTCAATCTGCTCGTCGCGCCCCGGAAGACCCATTATGATCTTGTCGAAAAAACGTATCGGGACATTTTCGATCATATCAAGGCTGAGACCGAACTTCTCGGTGTACTCGCGAAGCCATTTCAGCGATCTTACGGTCCAGTATTTTTCGTCGGCCGACGCGATCGGCGGCGTGTTGAAGTGAAATCCCTTTGAACCGAGCTGTCTTGCGAGCATCAGCGCGTCGTCGTTGAACTCCTTGATCGCGCCCATAATTATCTTCATTTTTCATTCTCCCTTCGGGCGATTTCCTCAGCGCGGTACTTATTCAGTACTGCCGGATAGATCTGCGTTGACATTCCGCCGTCGACCGTTATCTCGGTTCCCGTGACGTTCTTCGACTCGTCAGAGCCGAGGTAATACGCCGCGTTCGCGATGTCGTCAAAGTCCGAAATGTCGCCGATTGGCGTCATGCTTCCGTTCGAAATCTGCTTGTCGCCCATAGCTATCCATCTTGCGGTTTTTATCGTCCCCGGCATTATCGCGTTGCATCTGATTCCGAACTTTCCGAGATCGACCGCCATCGAACGCGCCATTGAGTTTATCGCGCCCTTTGAAGTGACATACGGCACACGGTCGGGATTCGGACGGACCGCCGAATTCGAGCTCATGAAGACAATCGACCCCTTGTGCCGCTCGCGCATTCTCTCTGCGGCGAGCTTTGCCATACGGAAATTTCCGACGACGTTCGCCTTCAGAATATGATCGAGATATTCCGGCGTCACCGAGAAAAACGGCGTCCCGACCGACGGATCTTCGCCGAGAGCGAGATCGGCGGCATTCAGTATCAGCGTTTCGGCAAATATTCCAAGACGGTCAAGTTCAGCGAAGAGTTCAGCGGCGTCACTTTCGCTTCTGAGATCGAGTCCGAAGCCAAGCGCGTCGACTCCGAAATCTCTTCTTATCGCACACGCTGAAGCCACCGCGTCTTTTTCGTCAAGGCAGACGGCAACGGCGTTATATCCTGCTTTGGCGAATCTCGCGGCGATCGCGTACCCGGTGTGTCCGATCTCCGCCCCGGTTACGATTACGGTTTTGTTTTGCTTTTCCATTAAAATTTATACCTCGCGAATTTCACGCCTTTCACGCCGGGGCGGACTCTGAATATCCGTCCGGCGAGCGGCTCTTTTGTAAGAACGGTGCGGACGGCGGCCGTCGTTATGATAAGGTCGCCGAGATCGTCCCCGGCAAAACAGCAGGAGCTGACCTGACCCGCCGGAAGGATTATCTCGTCAAGCGTTTTTCCGCTCACGGGGTCGATATGCAGAACGCGCGAGCCGCCCCATACGGCGAGCCAGAGATTTCCGTCCGCGTCGATCGTCATTCCGTCTCCGCTCCCGACCGCGAGCGGGATTTCCTCTATCGTTGAGCGTCTGCTGACAGTATGCGATATCGCGTCGAAATCGAAGCGTTCGAGCTTCTGCTCGCGCGAATCGCAGTAGTACATGACCTTTCCGTCGGCTGTCCAGTCGAGTCCGTTTGAGCATCCGCAGCGGTCGAAAAGCTCGACAAGCCCATCTTTACCGAGACGATAGAACGCTCCGGAAAAATTCTCTCCCGCCGTGCCGACGTAGTAATATCCGTCCGGTCCGACCTTTCCGTCATTGAAACGTTCGCCTTTGAGCTTTGTTATTTTGTGCGCCGGAGTCAGTGCGCCGTCAGTAAAACGGTAAACGCCGTCCTCCAGCGAGATCAGGAGATCATCGTTTTCACAGAGTGCCAGACACCCGACCAGCTGTGGAAGATCGGTCTTTTCGTACTTTCCGGTCGCGTAGTCCATCCGATAGAAGCATTTCCCGCGGATATCAATGAAGAGCAGCTCGTTTTTCCGGTCGTCCCAGACCGGGCTTTCCCCGACGAGAAGCGGAAGATCAAGGATTATTTCGGGTTTCATCTTTTTTTGTAATTCCTTTCGGGCTCATCTCTGCACGCGGCCTGAGCCGTCGCCATTCATGAGACGGAGAATATCCGACGACTTTGAGAGATTGACGTCAAGCTCAATCGTCTGTTTGAGGCAGGAAGCCGCCGCCGCAAACTCAACGCATTCCTTCGGTGGAAAACCATTTCCGACAGCGTAAATCAGTCCCGCCGCGAATGAATCTCCGCCGCCGACGCGGTCGACAATATGAATGTGATATTCCTTCGAGAAATACGGAACGCCTCCGTCGTATAAAAGTGCCGACCAGTCGTTGTCCGACGCGCTGATGCTCTTTCTGAGAGTTATCGCGACCTTTTCGATGCCGTATTTTTCGCTTATCTGTCTTGCCACGTCAACATATCCCTCGCGCGAGAGCTTTCCCGAGATCACGTCGGAATCAGCGGCGCGGATTCCGAGCACGTCGGCCGCGTCTTCCTCGTTGGCGATGAGAATATCGACATATCCGAGAAGCTTTTCCATAGTTTTCTTCGCGTTCTCGCGGCTCCAGAGATTCTTGCGGTAATTGAGATCGCAGCTGACCGTGACACCAAGTTTTTTCGCTGTCTCGCAGGCTTCAAGGCAGATTTCCGGGAGCTTTCCGCCGAGAGCCGGGGTTATTCCGGTGAAGTGGAAGTATCCCGCGCCGTCAAGAATTTCGTTCCAGTCATAATCCTCCGGCTCGCTCGTCGAGAACGCCGAGTGTTTCCGGTCGTAAACAATTCCCGACGGACGCTGCGACGCGCCTTTCTCGGCGTAGAAAATTCCGATCCGATCGCCGCCGTGAGCGATATGCTCGCATCCGACGCGGTATTTTCTGAGATTCGCCTCAGCGCACTCGGCGATCGCGTTTTCGGGGAGCTTTGTCACAAGCTCGGTCGGAATGCCCATGTAAGCGAGCGAGGTGACGACATTTCCCTCGGCTCCCGTGTAATTCAGGACAAATCTGTCAGCCTGAATTAATTTCAGATACCCTTCCGGGCCAAGGCGGAGCATATAGTCCCCGAATCCGATTACTTTTTTCATCTTACTCTCCTTTTACAATATGCCAAGCAAATCCCGCGATCTCTTCACTGAAATACGCGCAGGTCACATTCCCGGCTTTGTCGTACTTCATCGTCTCAACATCAAATTTCACGCCTTTTACCGAAAGATATTCCATCGCGCGGACTAACGATCTTGTCGAGATGCCGATATGTCCGTTTGTTCCGCGCGGAGAATCCATGCACTCGGCAATTTCTCCCGCGAAGACCGACGCCGAGCATTCGCGTATCGGGAATCCGAAGAGCGACGCGATGAACTTTGCCGTTCCGAGCGAATCCTCGCGGCTTTTGCCGTTTATTCCGATGTGCGCCAGCCTGAATCCGAGCGACTCGCGAACCGCCCTCTCGCAGTTCTTGGTTATCCCATCGAAATCGCCCGCCGCGATCATAGCGGAATTCGCCATGAAGCTCCCTCCGCAGGCGATCACCTTATCGCATGAGAGATATCCGCCGAGATTATCGAGTGTGATTCCTCCGGTCGGAAGGAATTTCACTCCCGGAAACGGACCGGAGAGAAGCTTTATCGTCTTCAGTCCGCCGCTCTGTTCGGCCGGGAAGAATTTCACGATCTCAACGCCGTTTTTCACCGCGTCCTGAATCTCGCTCGCCGTCGAGCATCCCGGCGTCACCGCGACACCGAGCTTGTTGCAGTACCTGAAAAGCTCCGGATCATATCCAGGTGAGACGATGAAATCAGCTCCGGCGTCTATAGCGGCGTCGACCTTTCCGGTCGTGAGCACCGTTCCCGCGCCGACAAGAATCTCCGGCCGCGCTTTCTTAATCGCTTTTATCGACTCAAGCGAGCTTTCCGAGCGGAGAGTCACCTCGATGAGCGGCAGTCCTCCGGCAGCGAGAGAATCGGCAAGCGGAACCGCCGTTTCCTTTTCGGTTATGTTTATCACCGGGAGAACACCGTATCTTCCGATGATCTCCTTAACTTTTGTCTTATCCATAAGATTTCCTTTTATTTTACACTTTCATAGAGCTTCGTTACGGCTTCATTCGCGGCAGTCTCGTACGAGGCGATGAGCGACGCGTACGGGGTGTCCTTCATAAGTCCGAGTCTGATCTGCCCCATAAGCCCGCCGAAATCGAAGATGAATCCGGTGTCGAAAACGATATTTTGCTGTGCGAGTTCGATCATCTCATACGACTCGTCGTCGCGCGTGTACTTCGACTGCATCGCGACCTTGTAATAGGTCTCGGTGATCTCCTCAGACTCTGACGCGAGGGCTTCGAGAATGAATCCGACCTTTTCGGTGTCCTTCACAGTCGCCGGAACGAAGAGATATGGCGTCGCTGTGCCGATACAGGTCGCGTATTCTGCCTGACTCTCATCGTATTTCGGGAGCGGAAGGAGTCCGAAGTCGGTCTTTACGTCGCGGAAGTTTCTTCTGACAAACGAAAGCACCATCGTCTGGAAAAGCACTTTTTTCGACTCAATCATCCCGGCGATCTTCGCGGAAATGTCGGTTTTGAGATTCGACCAGTTATACGATATAGTGTTGTCCGAAAGGATTGTCTGCATCTTTTCATAGACCGAGTAAGCACGCTCGGAGTTCGCGTTATAGGTGATCTCATCTCCCTGTCCTTCAAAGAGGAGGGTTTCTGTTCCGGCAAAATACGGCAGAGCCGCCGCGTTGTCTGCGTAGAGCAAACCATATCGGTCATTCTCGTCATACTTTCCGTCGTCGTTGAGATCGGCGTTGACAAACTTCATAGCGGAATACATACTGTCAATCGTCCATTTCCCCTCGCGCACCGTCTCATAGAGATCGCCGATTCCGAAATCCGCGCCGAGCGCGCTGTTGTACATCGTCATGTACATCGAATCGTTTTCGCAGACGATGATGTCTCCGGTCAGGAAAGGCAGCACGCCGCCGATTGTCATGTCAGCTATCAGCGACTGACTCCACCAGCTCTTTTCGAGATCAAGATACGGAAGCTCGTGAAGGTTAAGATATGTGCCGTCGTAAGCGTTCTTCTCCTCGTCGATTCTTATGAGCGCGGCGTCGTATTCGTCGTCCCCGGCGAGTACCGACGTTCTGATCAGGTCGCGCGTCTTCGAAGCGTTGTCGGTGACTGTAATCCTGAAATTGTATTTTTCGGTCACCTTCTGATTTCGCTGATAGAACGCGTCGCTCAGAACCTCACCGCTCTGCTCATCCGGCGCGAACTCGTTGAGCGACCACACTATTTCGGAGGGAGTCTGGCGGAGGAGACTGAACTCATAGTTTTCAAGATCGAAATTTTCTGGTAGCGACGATACCTCGCCGGGGTTGACTGTCGTGCTTTCGACTCTTACTGATCCTGTGATCTCAGGATCAGTCGTTTCGACGTTCGCATTTCCGCCCTCGCCGCAAGACGCGAGTAATATCATAAGTGCCAGTGTGAGCGAAAAAGCGCGCGTCAGATTATCGGCTATTTTCTTTGTTTTCATTTATTCATTACCTCCATAGTTTCCCTTATATTCTGCTCAATCTGCGAGCGTTTGCTCTCAATCAGCGACGCGAGATCGGTTCTGCCCTCTTTGAGCGCGGCCTCGACTTCGAGCGAAAGCTGTTCAGTCCAGCCATAAACTCGTCCGGTGTTGAAGCTCCGGCTGTCGCGGATGATCGCGAGCATCTCGATCGACTCGTCGTTTCTCAGCTGCTTCTGCGCCATCGTGTTCTCATAGAATACCGGAAGCACGCTGTCATACGAGATATACGCCATCGCGTCCATTATGGCTCCGGTCGAGGCCGGATCGGAATTCGTCACCGGAATACAGAGCATCGGCGTGTCCTGCCAGCGGTAGCAGTAATAGCTCTCCTGCGACTCGTCATATTTCGGCATCGGAACGATGCCGAAGGTGAAATCGATATCGCGGTACTTCGACGACGCTTTAAGCTCGGCGACGAGCATCAGCGCGCGGCGGTTCGCGAAGATCGTCTCGTAATGATCGACCCCGGATCCGCTTGTCAGAAGGAATTCTCCCTCTTTAGCGAACATCCCCGCGAGCTTCTGCAAGACTCCGAAGAAACGATCGTCGCGGCAGCCCAAAATCGGATCGCCGCTTTCATTCCGGTCGATGAATGACTCGTCACATCCGGTGATGAACGCGCTGACTCCGGTCGTCCACGTCGCGAGTCCGTATTCGGCCGCGGCGGAGGAATTCCACGCGAAGGTTGAGTCACCGTTCAGATTCGCCCCGGCCTTCATATATTCCGAAAGCGCGTCGAGCGTCCATTTTCCATCGCGCACAAGCTGATACGGAGTGTCAAGCCCGAGATCGGCAAGCTTGTTTTCATTGAAGAAGGCCGCGACCGAGCCTTGGAATCCGACAAGCGAGATATCGCTCGCGGCGAAATAGAGCTTTCCGCTCTTTCCGAGCTTCGCTTCCTCTCTCACAAAGCCGTCCCACCAGCTCTCGTCAATTGCCATCGTGTCGACCTTCGAAAGGTCGTAAAGATATTCCTCGGCGACAAGATTCGAAAGTCCGGTTCCCTTGATGAAAGCCGCTTTATACGTGTCGTCCTGAGCCATTACCGAACGCTGGAGAGCCTTGTCGGCCGAGTGGATATCCTCCTCGACGATGCTTAATTTCAGCCCGAATTTTTCCTCGATCTTCCGGTCGCGGCCATAGATCGCGTCGTTCAGCGTCTCGCCGTTCTGCGAGTCAAAGTCGAGCTGGTAGATGAACCCGCCCCAGCTGATTCTTCCGTTGAGAATCGTGAATTCTCCGCCTCCAAGGTCGAGTTCGGGATATTCATATACGAATTCCTTCGTCTCCTCGGGAGTTGTGACGTCAGGCGGCGTGGTCTCCTCCGGAAGCTCTGCCGTTCCGCAGGAATAGAGCGACATGAGAGTCGCCGCGATTAAAAGTGCTGATGCTGTGCGTTTCATTTATCTTTCTCCTTTACTGAACATCAATTCGAAGTATTGAAATTTCGCCGAATTCCGCGCGTCCAATGACTACGGCGCGGAGCGCGAGGTCGGTGTTCTCGGTTATCTCGATCTCACCCGAAGCGATTCCGTCCGCGAGATACGGTACGTCGGATTCGAGCCTCAGAAGCGAATCCCCGCACCTCACGGCGACCTTTCCGGAATCCTCCCCGACAAGCCACTTCGCCGCCGCGAGATTCCCGACTCCGGCCTCGATTCTGTATTTTCCGGCCGGAAGCGTGACGCGTCCGTTTTCCGGTTCGTAAACCCTTCCGTCCGAGATGAATCTCACAAAGTTGAACTCGGCGTCGAGATACTTATAAGGTCCGACGCCCTCGGCGTCGCCGCAGAGATCGAGCGGAGTGTCAGCCGATGTCGTTCCGCTTCCTTTTGTTACGAACTCAAATATCCCGCCCGACTCGAAGGCGCGTTTTGCCGCCCTGATTCCGACGCCCGGAACGCGATTGTCTTTGAGCGGCTTTCCGTTTATCAGTCTCGCGCGGTCAAAGGCGAATTTGCTGAACGTCCCCTCGCCGAAGAAAATCTGACACCAGTTCGAATGCTCTCCCTCCGGGTCGACGCGGACATATTCGATCGGCTTTTCGGGACGATCTTCAAGGAACCATTCGCCGAGCTTCGAATATTCCTCAAGCACCGGACGATCCGAGCCGTCAGGCGCGGTGTATCCGCAGTCGCTGTGCTCGGTGTACCTGAATCCCCCGGCGTAGAACCACGGAAGGCTTCCCTTCGACACGCAGAACTTAAAGAGTCTGTTGAACTGCTCCTGATACTGTCTTTGCTCCTCGAGCCTCCAGTCGAGCGGAGAATTCCTTTCGCCGTCCCAGAGAACCTTCATTCCGAACGCCAGACCGCTCATTCCGGGAAGGCTTATTCCGTACTCGACCCATGTGACCGGCTTCCCGCCGCCGACATAATGCGCGGCACGGTCGAGCGCGGCCGAGGCGCAGAATCCGATGTCGTCGAGCGTAAGCGCGTAGGCTTCAAGGCAGAGGAAATCAAGATGCTTCGCCGCTCCCGAAAGAAAGATATTCGGAATATTCTCGGAGAAATTTCCGACGCGGTTCGTGTAGAGATGATTGTCGTCGTACTTTTTCATTGCTCTTATCGCGTTATTCCACTTCCGGCTCACCATGTCGGAAAGGAACCGCGTGTAGGCGGTCATCTTCGCGCGGAGCTTCGGATCGCGCTTTGAGAAATCGCTTCTCGGCGGCGTTATGAGAAGCCCCGACGCTGTGTGATCGAGTCCGCCGAGCGACTTTGCCGCCGATTCAAGATCGCCGTAGGTGTCGGAAAGCCACTTTCCCCATTCTGTGGAAAACCTTCTGGCGTGGATATCAATCGAGAATCCTTCGCCGCTCTCCCAGAAGATATCATGCGCAAAGAGCGTCGGATCGTCCGCGACGTCAAGCTGGCGCATGAACTCCGCGAACGCGGCTTCATTAAAGAACAGGGGATTTGTTATGTTGCAGAAGCTCATCATGACTCTGAGTCCGAGTCTCGCGCAGCGGCAGAAGAAGTCCTTCAGCGGATCGATGACATTCTCGAAAGCGTTGCTGTCAATCCGTATCGCGACGGTGTTCATGCCGTGATTCTTGATATTCGCGAGATCCTTTTCGACCTCGGACTGAATATAATTCGACTTATCGAACGCGCCGCGCCAGTAATCGTTGAGTTCAAGGCTGACCTGATGAAGCGGGAAATAGTTGATTCCGTACATATACCAGTTCCCGCCGCAAAGCCTGAAATTCCCGTTTTCCACCTTAATGAAATCCTCCGGATCCGACGAGTGGCGTCCGTTTGTCACGAAGATCTCCTCGCGCACCGAATCGATGACCCGGCCGTCAAGGATAAGCTCGGTCTCAACGAAATATCCGCCCTCCGGAAGCCTGTCAAACGACTCGCGGATCGTCGTGTAATTCTGTCCGACCGTCATGACATCGCGAGTCTTTTCGACACCATTCAGCCTGAACCTGACGCTGACGCCGAGATAATCGCGCGACGCCGAGAGGATCTTCGCTCCGACCTCAATCTTCTCGTCCGGACGGCTCACATACCGTTCGGATCCGGCCTCAAAGAGGAATAACCCGGTTCCAAGGCTCCTTGCCATGTCAGAGATCAGCTCTTTTCCGTCGAGCGCGAGCGCGTCGGAAAGCGACATTCCGATCACGGCCGCGACGCTTCCCTGAGTGATCGGCGAAACGTTTCCGAGTCTCGTTCCGGGCGTGCAGACCATGTGTCCGATCGTGTCCGAGAGTACGAAATACGCGATCGCCCCGCGGCGTCCGCCGTCGCGTCCGCTTTCCTTTCTGACGTTCACGAGTGGAAGCAGGCGGCATCTGCGGTTCATCCCGAACCCGGCTCCGTCAGGACGCGCGCTCGGACAGATCACGCGCTTGACCTTTCCCGAAAGCCTTGCTTTCGTTATTGACTGAGGGAGCGTCTCGAACGTGTCGCAGTCATCGACGGTATAGGTCTTGTAGAGCGGACTCACGCCTTCAAGGAGCATAGTCCGCTTTGTTATATCGTGGTTTCCGAAGAGCGGACCGCCGAAGATGAAGAGCCGTCCGTTTTCGTTGAGATAGCGTTCCACTGATTCCTCAAGCTCTGGCGAAAGCGTTCCGCCGTCGCAGATCACCGTTATCCCGCCGATCTGCTCGCCGCGGAGCTTCATGAAATTCTCGTCCGATATCTCGTGAACGAACCATCCGTCGTCTCTGAGAATCGACGCGAGACTGCCGACCAACTCATCGTCCGCGCCGCACCGTAAGAGGGCGATCGTCCGGTCGTAGTTCATAAGGAGTCTGGCGGTCTCCTCGTTTTGTGCGGTAATGTTTGCGTTTTCCATAGAATATTTCCTTTCGGGAGAAGTTGTTTTATTTATAATACCACACCCAAAAGACTTTTTCAATGTATGTATCCGGCCGATTTATGTAAGGAATCGCAATATTGCTTTCCCGCCATTGACAAAATGCACGGTTTGTGATAGAATTGTATTCGTGGAGGTGCGCGAAAATGGAGCTTTCAAATGTACGGAATCTGAATATTGAGATCGTAAGATGTATTCACCGCATCCGGGTCAACCCGCTTTACGACTGCCAGTCGCGCGACGCCGACGGATTCAGCTATTACATAAACGGGGAGCAGCGATTCGAATTTGACAAAATGACCATGACCGGAACCGAAGGAACGCTGGTCTATCTCCCACTCGGATCTCACTATAAAAATTATGTCAGGCGTCCCGAGACCGAATACTATCAGATAGATTTCATTCTGCGGAAAAACGGGATTCCGACTCCACTTTTCGATTCGCCGAAATTCTTTGAGAGGCTGGAGATACCCGAATCCCGCACGCTTGTGACCGATATAATGAACGATTTTCTGACGCTTGACGACTCAAAGCAGTTCGCCTGCTTTTCAAACCTCTGCAAGCTGATCGACCTTGCGATCTCAAAGCGTCAGAACGTGAATAAGGCCGCGCTCGCGCGTATCGACAAGAGCGTCAGGTATATAAACGAGTTCTGCGCGCTGAACACGCCGATAAGCGAGATCGCGGCGATGTCGTCGACCTGCGTCTCGAATCTCGAAAGGCTCTTCAGGCAGTGCTTCGGCGTCACGCCGAGCGAATACCGGCGTATGGTGCGGATAAACCGTGCAAAGCAGCTTCTCCTCTCCGGGCTTACGATCGACGAGACGGCCGCCGAGGTCGGATTCTACGATTCGTTCCACTTTTCAAAAACATTCAAGAAGTTCACCGGAGTTTCGCCCGGAGAGTACGCGAAAAGCGGAAAGCTCAACTGAAGATATCATGCCAATCGTCGCGGCGATAAAAATCTCATAAATTAAAAAACTCTTGACAACCACCGCCGATAGTAGTATAATATACTTTGAAAACATACGCACGGTCAGTTTCCTTTTTCAATACTTGCATCCGGGAGAAGCTTCAACAATGGATCGAATCAAAAATACGCTCAGATATATAGCGTTATCATATAAAATAAACTTCACTGGCGGGGCAAAGCTGCTTGTCTGGATGATTTTTCTGATCCTTCCGTCGGTACTCGAAATAATCGGTTCCAGAGTGTATTCCGGGCTTATTGACAGCTTTTCCGCTATGACCGCCGCCGCGAATGTCAGAAACTGTTTCTTGTGGCTTTTGCTCGTCATTGTCGTCCGTGGAGCCTACAGTCTCCTCACAAAGACAAAGTATATCGTTTTCGATCGTTTCGCCAGAGAGTCCGACCGGAAAATGTCGCTCTATACCGTAAAGCGCGTCTCGGAGCTCGAACAGATAAGCTTTGACTCATCAAGCCGTTTTTCTCAGATAAAGGACGCGCTGAAAACCGAGCTTTCACTCTGGAGCCTGAACTGGCAGATGATAATCATTCTGTCCTCGCTTATAACGATTGTCGGCTCCGCCGCGATAATTTCGGCTTACAGCTTCGGAATCGTTCTGATCGCCGCGGTTTCGGCGGTTTTTATTGTGATTATCGGAATACGTCTGTCAGAACTTGATGTTGAATCACGTAAAAAGCTCTCAAAAGAAGATCATACCGTGGGATACTACGACTCACTTTGCACAGATTCCTCCTCGGCAAAGGAGCTGAAGCTCTTTTCGGCGTATGAAAAGTTCATTGACCGCTGGCAAAAGGCCTGCACCTGCCGTTATAAATCATCAATGGATTTTGAACGCAAGAAGCAGAGACTTGTCATGCTTCAGGGATTTATCGAGGTAGCCGCGGTGGTAGCAGCATCATTCTTCATCGCGCGCGCCGCGTGGATCGGGCAGATAACTATCGGAGATTTTTATCTCTATACGGCAAACTTTTCGATGCTCTGCGCGGCGTTGGGCGAAATATCCGACGCGGTAAAAGATCTGCTGGCTCTCAGTGAAAATTACAGCCGCTTTGAGTCGTTCACCGAGTCAACCTCTCACGGCGAGCGGAATGGCGAGGATTTGCCGCTTCCCGAAAAATGCGATATCAGGTTTGATCATGTCTCATTCTCGTATGAAAACGAGACTGTGCTTAAGGATATCTCGTTTGAACTTAATGACGGCGAGAGCATAGCACTTATCGGTCGGAACGGAAGCGGCAAATCGACTCTCATAAAACTGCTCTGCGGGTTATACACACCGGACAGCGGAGAGATTTACATTAATGACAAGCCGTATTCACAATATTCCAAATCAGAGCTGTATAAACTGTTCGGAGTTGTCTATCAGGACTTCAATAAATTCAAGCTCTCTGTCCGCGAAAATCTTTCGGCTCAGCGACCGGACGCCGCCTCTGACGACGCGGCGTTATTCGAAGTCTACAAGAATTCCGGACTTGACACCGAAAGGCTCAGAAATGGGCTTGACACAATGCTCGGACGCGAATATGACCCCGACGGCATGGAATTGTCCGGCGGACAATGGCAGAGAATAGCTATCGCGAGGTGCGAATTCGGAAACAGACTTTGCAGGGTATTTGACGAGCCCGCTTCAGCACTCGATTCTGTGGCGGAGAATAAATTCATAACCGATAATCTGCTTCATGGCAGTAAAAGCGTTATAATTATTTCCCACCGGCTCAGCGTCGGAAAGCTCGCCGATAAGGTCATATATCTTGACCGCGGCAGGATAGTCGAACAGGGAACTCACGATGAGCTGATACAGCGTGACGGCGAATACGCGAAAATGTACAAGCTACAAGCGTCGTTATATCAGAAAGGGGTTGACCGCTGATGAAGAAAAAGATGTCTGATATCATATCACTGATAAAAATCATCGGCGGCACATCAAGAGTGTTTTTGTGGAGCGGTCTTATTATACCGATAGTCGAAATGCTGCTTCCGCTTCTGCTGAGCGCGGCGCAGAGAGAGCTGGTTGGGCAGATAAGCGACCACGGGACAGAAAAACAGCTCGTTGTCTGCATATCAGCCGTAGCCATTGTCATGCTGGCTCAGAAGCTCATGTCTTCCCTCTTTTCGCTCATAAGAAAAAAGAACGCATCTGAGCTGTCGTTCAGGCTCCGCGAAAAGCTCTACAGAAAATGCAGTCAGCTTAAACTCAACGCCTTTGATGATCCGGAGCTCTATGAAAAGCTCGCGATCGCGGAACGTCTGAGTACCGGGGAAATCGGAGATATTTCCGTGGCACTATTCGTACTTATAAGCGCGATATTCCGATTTGTGTCATCGGCTGTTATATTATGCGGGTTATCTGTGATATTGCCGCTACTTGCGGTCGCGGCGTCTCTCACCGGACTCTTTTACGGATTCCGGACTGTCTCATACGAGGACTTTGACAAAAAACGAACCGGTCTGATACGCCGGATGAATTACTACAAGGATATTTCGACGAAAGGCGAATACACCAAGGAGACAAAGGTTCACGGTATGCTCCCGCACACTATCGGCGAATTCGACGCGAAAAACGAAGCGTGGAATCTTGAGGAAATGAGCTACTCGATGAAGACGAGCAAAGCTCAGATAATTCTCGAACCGATACGCGAGCTGCTGATTTTTGTCATTCCGGTGATTTATTTCATCCTGAACAGCGACCGCATCACGGTCGCGGACTTCACCTTTTATCTGAGCATAATCGCGATATGCAACTCGGCGCTGAACGACGCGATAAATACGCATTTCAGCCGTGAAATCGCGAGCATACGTATAAGCGACTGGCTCGATTTTCTGAAAATGAAAAACGACGAGAGAGACGGAGCGGAGATTCCCGCGGAATGGCTTAATAATCCTCCGATGATTGAATTTGAAAGTGTCTCATACAGATACAATGGAAGTGATAAAGACGCAGTCAGCAATCTCAGCTTCTGTATAAACCCCGGTGAAAAAATCGCCCTGATCGGTGAGAACGGGGCGGGAAAAACTACGCTTATCAAGCTGATCTGCGGACTGTACGAGCCGACTGATGGACGGATTCTTGTAAACGGTCAGGACGCGGCGAAGTTTTCGCAAAAATCATTATACCGGGTTTTTTCGGTTGTGTTTCAGGACTATAAGACATATGAACTGCCGCTCTCCGAGTCAATACGGCTCGGCGATACGGAAAATCATTCAGATGAAGAGCTTTGGAACACGCTTGACAGATTCGGCGCGGAGAGCATACGAAGGCACTTAGACGGTGATCTGAACAGGAATCTCGGCAGAGCGGTGAGCGACGACGGCACATCGCTGTCCGGCGGGGAGAATCAGAAGGTGTCGCTCGCGAGAGCGTTTTTACAGCGCGGAAAAGTGAAACTGCTTGATGAGCCGACCTCCGGGCTCGACGCGTATGCCGAGATCGACGTTCTGAGGAACTTTCTCGCTCCTGAGAACCGCTGGTCAGAGGTGATAATCTCGCACAGAATAGCCTACGCCGTGATGTGCGACAGAATATTCATGATGGAAAGCGGCAGGATCGCCGAACAGGGAACTCACGCTGAGCTGATGGCGCGAAACGGTCGGTACGCCGAAAGATACCGTCAGCAGTCCTCGGGGTATTGAGGCTGAAAGTCCTTATGTTATCGACACGTGTGATCTCATTCGCAAAAGCGTCTGAGATCACACTTTTTTGCGTGGGTAAATCAGACGTACCAACGTAACATCCGGAAAGTCAGGATTCATCGGGTGGCCGCAATATTGGCACGATCGCCTGCCGATGCGGATTTTCGGGTGCGGCTTATTTGATCAAAAAAATTTCCGTTACCTCAGCGCGATATCGCACACTATATAAATGAAAGGTAAAAATCCTTTTGGAAAGGCGAGAGAATGGCTGATATAGTTAAAAACTCCGAAAAGCTGATCGCGGACTTCGCGGAAAATTACATGGAAAAGATCTTCTATTTCTGCCTCAAAAAGACGGGAAGCGTTGCCGACGCGGAGGATCTGACACAGGATATCGCGTTCAGCATTCTTCTGTCACTTGACCGCGGAACTGTTCCCGTGAATTTTCCGGCTTGGGTATGGCGGATCGCGCGAAATCGCTATGCGCGATGGGCGAAGATCAAACATAAGACGCGTGAAGCTGAAATCTGCGTCGAAGCCGATGAGTCTGAACCCGCCGACGAAAGTGAAAGCGCGCTTGACGCGATAATCCGCAAAGAACAGCTTTCACTGCTCAGACGAGAACTCGCGTTCATCGGGAACGAATATCGGAATATAATTGTCGCTTATTATATCGAAAACAAGAGCGTGAGCGAGATCGCCGCGTCGCTCTCGCTTTCGGCGGGAGCGGTAAAGGAGAGACTTTGCCGCGCGAGAAATATTTTGAAAGAAGGCATGGATATGGCGAGAGAATTCGGCTCGCGGAGTTATAATCCCGAAAAGATCATCTACACGAATGTCTGCGACAGGCCGGGGAATATGGGACAGCCGTGGACGCTTATGGATCCGAAACTAAATCAGAATATCTTTCTGGTTTGTTACAAAAATCAGGTCACCGCGCGGGAACTGGCGATTGAGCTTGGCGTCGCGCTTCCTTATATGGAAGACACTCTGGAACATCTCACCCGCGAAGCTCTGCTTACAGAAAACGGCGGCGGATATGAGACAAATTTTCCGATCATCAGCCGTGAAGCTCAGGAAAAGCTGAACTCCTTTTACGCTGAAATTCTTCCGCGTACTGTGTCGATGCTCGAAGAAAACACTGATCGTCTCATGGAACAATACGCGGAAGCCGGAGCTGCGTTTTACGGCAGATGGGTGACATACGACGAGGCAAAATGGGTTCTTCTGATGGAATTTTATAAGGAACTCTACGACCTGTGCGACAGATCTCCGAAATCGGTATTGGGGCGGACCGAGCGCAAGGATCAGGGGAGGTGGGATGTTGTCGCCGCAGAAGTGTTTGAAAAGGCTCCCGAAGGAGTCGGGTATCACTGCCAGACAAACGGGTTCCGCCATTACCGCTTCGGATATAACGGAATATGGAATCAGACGCCGGATAATCTTTCCGAAGCTGAGACGGAGGTGCTTTCGCGGGTTGTGAGCGGAATTTTCAGCGGGAAAAGCGATATCACGTCGGAACTCGAAGAATTCGATTATATCCGAGTACAGAGCGGAAGATATATACCGCATATCGTGGTTTTCGACGCTGATGAGACGAAAAGATTCCTTGATTTCTGCGATAAGAAGAATTTCAGCGAGAGATTTATGGAACACGCCATCGCGCGGGGAAAGCTCATTGACGGTATACTGAAGTCACTTGCGACAATAAACGACAAAGTCAATGCCATACTTTATGACGATCTTCCGCGGAATATCCGATCAAACAAATATCTGACCGACGCGCTGACGAGAGAGATCTGCCGCGGGAGCTGTACGCTCGGATATCTGACAGAGCTGGCGGTAAAGGACGGATGGCTGACATACGACGCGGATACGAGCCGCGCGGTCGGCGCGTATATGAGTGTTCACGGAACGGGGACGTGATCATTGCTTTGGAGATGGGCGTCGATGGGGATTTTAATAATTAGAATATTATGATTTTTACCGCTTTGACTGTTGTTACACTGGTTAAAGCGGTAAAAAACTCCTGTGCTTTCGCCAAGGACAGTATGCGACAAAGTAATTATAAAAACTTAACTCATGGTATTGCCATGCCATTATAATCAGAAGGTGTCGCTCGCGAGAGCGTTTTTGCAGCGCGGAAAGGTAAAGCTCCTTGACGAACCGACCTCCGGACTTGACGCGTATGCCGAAAGATATCGTCAGCAGTCCTCGGGGTACTGAGGATGTAAAGTCTTTACGTTATCGAAAAGTGTGATCTCAATCGCGAAAGCGTCTGAGATCACACTTTTTTGTTTTTGAAAGCATAGAAATACGCTTCGAAGTGTCCGGAGAAACTATAATTAGCGAGTGGAGATGAAGATCCTGCGATGAACCGCCGTTATTTCTGAGTTCGGAGTACCTTTCCGTGATCATCCATTTCTCCATTCGGTCGGCGAAAGCCCGGTCTCGCGGTGGAACGAGTGGCTGAACGAGTAAATATCTGAAAATCCACACTTCGCGGCGATTCTGCCGATCGTGTTCGTTGAGTTCATCAGGAGCGATTTCGCTTCGTTCATGCGCTTTTCGTTTATATACGCGTTTGCGGTGACGCCGAAGAAATCCTTGAAGAGCCGATTCAGATTTACTTCGCTCATGCCTGAGAGCGTCGGCAGGCGTTTCCGGTCAAATCCCGGTTCAAGGCAGTGTTCGTTTATATATTCCACGGCCGCGGCGATTTTCTGATAGCGGTAGCTGTCACGGCTTTTTTCGAAGATCTCATCTGACAGAAGCGACAGAACCGAATAAAGTCTGACCATACATTTCGTCTTCCGGCTGATCAGCTCAGATTTCCAGCTTTTCAGCATCATCGAAAAAAGCTCCTCTATCCGCGCGCCGGCCGGAGACGACACGGAAACGCGCGTCGGAAAGGTGAAATCATCATTGAACACCAGAAATTCTGAGAAAATGTACGAGACCGATTCGCACTCAAAGGTCTCGGTAATGTCAATTGTCCCGCCGCGGATGAAGAGAAGCTCGCCTTTCCTTATGATATGCGAAACGTTTCCGACGGTGTATTTCGCCGCTCCGTCCGTCATATACGCGAGCGAGCTGAAATTTCTCGGGATCGACGGGATATATGGCCTGCCGCGGTGAAGCGTGTCGCGCCGGACATCGCGTATATCCCGCACGATGATATTATTTTCGATCAAAGGTACCACTTCCTCTCACGAATATGATAGCATACAAGCGGGGCGATTTCAAGGCCTTTCGCGGCGAATCTGAACGAATTCAATATTTATTTACAATTTTGATCGGATCTGACAAATAGTTGTCCGGCCTGACATTTACAAAAGCCTCATTTTACGCTATAATATAGTAAAATCTCAGGAGGCGGATATATGAAAATCAGAGGAAGCAAAGCGATCGTCACCGGCGGAAGCCGCGGGATCGGACTTGAAATCGCAAGGGAGCTTGTGAAGGCCGGAGTCAGCGTCGTCATAACCGGACGGAACGCCGATTCGCTTGAAAAGGCGGCGGCTGAATCCGGCGCGATCCCGGTAGTATGGGACATTTCGGACATCGGTCAGATGAGGACAAAGTTCGACGAATGCGTCGGAAAGCTCGGCGGGTTCGACATTCTGGTCAACAACGCCGGAGTGTTTGACCCGGTTGGCTGGGGCATGGGGATACTGAACGTCACCGAAAAAGACTGGGATCGCGTCATGGACATAAATCTCAAAGCGGCCTTTTTCATGATGCAGACCGCGGCGAAGTATATGCTTGAAAACAAGATCCGCGGCAACATTCTGAATGTCTCGTCGGTCGCGGCGAACGAACCGCTTCAAGGACCCTACGGTGCGTCAAAGGCCGGACTTTTCGGACTCACGCGCGGCTGGGGAAAGGTTCTCGCGCCGACCGGAATCGTTCTGAACGGCATCGCGCCAGGGCCGGTCGCGACCGAGATGAACGGCTGGCACGAGGGCGATCCGCTGAATCATGACCGGATTCCGACCGGAAGATTCGTTCTCGCCGAGGAGGTCGCCAAGCTCGCGATGTATCTTTTGAGCGAGGACGCCGTACAGATTATCGGTCACTCGGTCGTCTGCGACGGGGCTTACGACATAAAATAAGGAGAATAAAAAATGAAAAAAGTAACAACTATTCTTTTGCTTCTCGCGCTGACGCTCGGCGCGTTCTCCTGCGGCTCTGAGCCGGGGAAGACCGATGAAACGACCGCGCCGGAGGATACGACTCAGGGGGAAGAGACGACTCAGGGCTCTGGACTTCCGGAGCTGAACTATGGCGGTAAAACTGTAACTATACTTGTCGAGGATTACGGCGGATACTGCGGAGTTGACTTCTATGTCGATGAAGAAGACGGCGACATCGTTAATGACGCCGTTTTCAACCGTAACCGTGCGGTCGAGGATCAGTTGAATGTCAACCTTGATTGGGTCTCAATCACTCATACATGGGATACCCGAAGTGAATTTCTGACCAGATTCCGTTCCTCGATTCTTGCCGCTGACGGAGCTTATGACATCGCGGCAGGTATCGGCTACTTCATGCCGTCTTTTGTCAGTGAGGGAATACTCGCGGATATGTCGACTCTCCCGTACATAAATATCGATAAGCCATGGTGGTCGAAGGATTATATGGAAAAGGCGTCGGTTGACGGCAAATATTACGCCGCGACCGGAGATATTTCGCTCGGTATGATCAAATATCTCATGTGCTTTTTCGAGAATCTCGAACTTGCTGAAAAGCTCGGCATTGAGTCGCTATATGATGTTGTGCGCGACGGAAAATGGACTTATGATAAGATGAGAGAACTGACTGCCGATGTCTACAATGACCTTGATGGCGACACATCGGTCGGACGCGGCGACATGTTCGGACTCCTTTTCCACAATCCGAATCATTTCACCGGATTCTTAGAGTCGTTCGAAGTCGATATAGTCGATTTTTCCGGCAAAGAGCCTGAGTTTGTCTATGGAAATTCTCACAATATCGATGTTGTGGAAAAGCTCATTGATCTGATCGGCAACAACGATGGAGTGTACTTTGATCCGACCGGAAACCACGAAGACGTAATCAACAGTATTTTTCTCAGCGGAAATGTGCTGTTTACAGGTGGATGGATTGCGAACACCGATACTTACCGCGAGATCAGATTCAACTACGGCGTGCTCCCGTATCCGAAATATGATGAATCACAGGAAAACTATAAGACTACCGTTCTGAATAATCATTCGGTCGTGACAATTCCGGTTGACTCGAAGGACAGAGAATGCGCCGCGGCAATTTGCGAGGCGCTGGCATATGAGAGCTGGAAATCAGTCACGCCGGCGTACTTTGAAACGGCACTTAAGGTCAAGTACGCACGCGACAACGATTCATCGCAGATGTTCGATATTATCAGAGAGGGAGCCTCATTTGATTTCGGATATATCTACACGGCTTCGCTTGATGGAATAAACGATGTATTCAAAAACACAATACAGAACGGAGGCTCATGGGCATCCCAGATAGCTTCGATAGAAGTCGCGTCAAAGGAAAAACTCACGTCTCTTGTCGAAGCCATAAGAGATAAGGCGGAATAACTATGAATAAAAGAATAAATTCCCTGCTGAATAAAGCCCTTGACGGCAGTATGAACTTTCACACAACGCCGACCGCGTACAGCCGCGAGGATCTCTTTCTCTCCCCGGTGAAAATGTCGTCGAAAAGACTCGGCGAGTACATGGCGAACCAGACGCCGCTGATCTTCGAGGAGAGCCGTATGCCATGCTTCCTCGCCTTTGACGGAAGCGTCGAGGGCGATATATTCGGCCGCTCGGGTCACAGAAATTTCGCCGAAGCCAGCCGGAACTTCTACAACAAACCCGTGCACAACCTCCTGACCTTCGAGTGGCAGCACGCGGCGGGCGATTTTGAGAAGATCATAAAAGGCGGATTCGTTCAGATAAAGCGCGAGATCGCCGACTCGGCCGAGGCGCATAAAGGCGACGAACGCGCGCTCGAATTTCTCGGAGCACTCTCAGATTTCTGCGACTCGGCGACAGCCTGGGCGCACAAATGCTCGGACTACGCGAAAAAGCTAGCGGAGTCGGCGGAAAATCCGGAATACCGCGAAAATCTGCTTCTCCTCTCGGAAAAGCTCAGAAAGGTTCCGGAATATCCGGCGGAGGATTTCTACGAGGCGATACTTTCGCTCGCGATGATCTATCCGTATCTCCCTGACAGCATCGGACTTATTGACCGCTATCTCTACCCCTTCTACCTTAAGGACAAGGCGGCCGGAAGAAGCGATGACGAGGTCAGCGCGCTTTTGCAGGAATTCTTCCTTCTGCTTCAGGGGCGGATCTATGTCCACTCAGACCGTTTCCATCGCGGCGGCGAGACGCATTTCTGTGTCGGCGGCTTCCTTGAGAACGGCGAGGACGGCTTCAACGAGTTTTCGCGGCTGATTGTCGACTCACTCCTTGAGCTTCCGACATGGATTCCGCAGATCACACTCCGCTGGACGCCGAAGACCCCGACCGAGGTTCTCCGCTTCATGCTTGATCACGAGCGGAAGGATCCGAACAAACGCGTCGCCTTTGTAAGCGACGTCCCGCGCATAAACGGGCTCATGAAATACTCGGGCTTTTCAAAGCGCGACGCGATAAGCTACTCGATGATCGGCTGCAATGAGATCGCTCTCCCAGGCGGAATCGTCTTCGGCTTTGATCCGATGAACATTCTCCGCTCGGTCGAGCGGACCTTCCACGATTTCCGCGACAAGGTTATAAACGCCGCGACCTTTGACGATTTCATGAAAATCTACAAGCGCGTGCTTTTCGAGGATCTCTGGGAGGCCGAGTCGATCAGCCACGGACTTCAGAACATCCGCTCGCGCGACGTGAATATCGTCAGCGCGGTATTCATCGACGGCTGTATAAAGAACGCGGCCAGCGTCACTCAGGGCGGCGCGACGAAATATACCGCGCTCGGAGATCTCATCGGAATCCCGAACGTGATCGACTCGCTGGCGATTGTAAAGCAGTTCGTCTACGACGAAAAGCTTGTCAGCATGAAAGAACTCTGCGACGCGCTTGACGCCGACTGGGCCGGATACGAGGATCTGCGGAACCTGATACTTCACAAGGGAAAATTCTTCGGCAACGACGACGACACCTCAAACGAGGCCGCAAGGCTCTTCACATCCGCGCTTGACGAGTGGGACAACGACACGAATTACATGAAAAAGCCGTGGATCTTCGGAAATCTGATCGGCTACAACGAACATCACAAGTTCTTCGGCGACGCGACGAAGGCGACTCCGGACGGACGTCATTCGGGCGACGCGCTGACCTTCGGCATCGGCCAGATAAACGGCAAGGACAGAAGCGGACTGACCGCGCTGTTAAGTTCGGTGGCGAAGTATGACCCGAACTGCATCATGACCGGTCCGAGCGTAACGAATGTTATGCTCGACGAGAAGATCGTCCGCGACGACGCGCAGTTTGAGAAGCTCGTTAAGCTCTTTGAGAGCTATTTCAAGGCGGGAGGAACTCATTTCCAGCTGACCTACGTCTCACGGCAGGATTTACTGAACGCGAAGGTCGATCCCGACAAATACAAGAGCCTGCGCGTCCGCGTCTCGGGCTTCTCGGAATATTTCGTGACGCTCCACACCGCGCTTCAGGACGAGATAATCGCCAGAACGCCGCATGATGAGTGATCCGCGGCAAAAGCCGGAAGGGAAAATAGTCCGACGACATAAGACTTCTAATGGCAATTCATAAATAATAAAAAGTGTGATCTCACCCGCGAAAAGCGTCTGAGACCACACTTTTAATTTTCATCAAAAGGCACTTCCCAAAAGCCACGAAAGAGCTATAATAGTTAAAGGCACCCGATAGAGTCAAAGAAATGTGTTACGACAGAAACGCTGTGACGCAGAAATTCCCGAACGTCGTCTTCCGATACTATAAAAACCGAGATTTCAAAAATTTTACTCACCTTCATTGACTTTTCAAAAAATGTGTGATAAAATAGTAATCGGCGCAGACCATGCCATTCCCCCGAAAGGAGCATCCGTATGTACAATCCCCAGCTCGAAACCTTTCTCCGTGTCGCCTATGACTCCCGCGCAGCTTCTGATGCGGCTCTGGTCAAAGGTGCAGGAGCTTCACCCCGATATGAAATTCCAGATCGTCCCATTTGAGAACACACCCGAGAACGCACGCGAAATTCTCGGTAATCTCTGAAAAAACATCGATGTCATCGGTGAAATATTCGACGAGACGATGCTGAATCTGCGCGGCTGTGCCGGACTTGAGCTTTCAAGAAAACCGCTCTGCTGTGCCGTCTCAATACACCATAAGCTCGCCGAAAAGGACAGGCTTCTGGTCTCTGATCTCTACGGCGAAAATCTTCTGCTGATGCACCGCGGATGGAGTCATTATGTCGACCAGCTCCGCGACGACCTCTGGCAGAACCATCCGAAGATAAATATCATCGACTTCGATTTCTACAGTATGGACATCTTCAACCGCTGTGAGAACTCGAACGACGTTCTGCTCGCGATAGGCGGCTGGGCGGACGTTCACCCGCTTCTGAAGATCATCCCGGTCGAGTGGGATCATACGATACCGTATGGCATCCTGCACTCGCCAGAGCCTACGCCGAACGTGAAGCGTTTCCTCGAAGCCGCGGCGAAAATCTGCGATGAGTCATAACCAAAAGGTATAAACTGATAAACCAAAAGAGACTTCACAAGAGGTCTCTTTTCTGCTATAATATAGTCAGAAAGAAGAAATGAGCGGCGAATGACATGAAATCAAGGGCATTGACCGCGGTTCTGGCGGTTATCCTGACACTTACGGGCTGTCAGATGGCGGTTTCGCCGGACAACACTCCGAATGAAAAGGTTTTGACCGATGAATCTGCACCGACCGCCGAAAGGAATGATAACACAGTGGCCGAACCCTACACGAGAGACACGAAGATCGCCGACGTCATGAGCGACCCGGTCTTCGAAGGCTATGGACAGCTTCTCTTTCCGACCGACGATTACTATTACGGCGGCGAAACGCTCGGGGAATTGCGGCTCGTCTACTACAACAACATTGACCCGGACATGACGGTAAAGATACTCAACACGCGGAGAAAATTATTCTGTCAGAACGCTTGCTGATGGACAGCAATTCGTCCTGCATATCATCTGGAAGAATGTATTGCCCTTTTACAATGCGATGGATTTTGTCTTCTTTGCATAAATTATAAAGCATCACTTTGGAGATGCCGTGCTGTGCTGATATTCTTGTTTCGATAATTCCACCATGCGATTTTGCAATAGTGGTTAGTTTAACTATATAATCCACAATCTTCACCTCGATTATAATAACTCAACAATATTATACGCATATGAGAACATTCGAAGAATGTTTACAATTAAATTACGACGAAAGTCAATTTGACCTATTACAGAACATTCAGAAGAAACCATAAGTTAATAGGCAAGATTTTGTCCGGAGTTGACGTAAGTAAGCAGTTTCTTGTATGCGACGATGGCAAAGGGGGGAACAAAACGTTCACCCCTTTGGGAATGTGATATATTTGAACTAAGGTTAGTGGTTGCTGAAGTAATACCCTGTACCTAACGCAGGGAATTATCCATGATATATGAGTTGCCCATGCCGACGACATATAGGCAGTCGGGGACAGTATCGGTTGGCAGCCTGCAAAGTAGCCGTATCGCAACCGTGTCGTTTGAGCAGATCACCGCGTCGTGATCCGAGTCCATGAGCCGCGCGGCGAATTCCGCGACGCAGGTCTCGAGACTGTCTGAAGCCCAGTTGAGATCGCCGGGGCGCAGATCGACCGAGACCTTCGCAAAGAGATCGGCTTTGACGCGGTCGGTCAGCGAGTTCGGATTGACGCCGAGCAGCGCGCTCCGCCGTCATTCGGCACAGCCCGAGGAAAAATGCGGTGAATGTGTCGGCATAGATGACTTTGCGTTCAAAAAACGCAAGACATATGACACCATAGTCGTTGATGGTGCAACTCACAGACCTGTGGCTCTTCTGGAAGGCAGAGATAGTGACACACTCAAAGAATGGCTCAAGAACAATCGCCACGTAAGAACCGTGACAAGAGACCGTGCAAGCGCGTATGCAAGTGCCCTGAACGAGACACTGCCGGACGCAATGCAGATAGCCGATCGATTCCACCTGCATCAGAATCTGCTTGAAGCGATAAGAGGCGCATTGCAGGGATGCATCCCCTCAAATACTAAGATCCCGACAAATTAACTGCAATCTGCCGGTAATAATGGAGAGAATATCCCGGATTTGGATGCATTCGATGATAAGGATGAACATAATGATCAGCCAGCCCAAACTGACAATGGTGTGGCAGACGTGAGTGCCGACGATATGGCACTCGAAAAAAGCTGAGAAATTTAATGAAAATCCTGATCCTGACTACTTTTCTGAGAAAAAGCTTGAACAGGTCTAATATATACGATCTGTCTGAAGCCGGATAAAGCATGCGAGCTATCAGCAGGAAACTCAGGTGCAGCCGCAATACGATGATCAAATATCTCAGCGGGAATATGGTGAATATATGTACGACCACATTATCGAGCGGAGTTGACCGATACCGCGATTACATAATGAAGTCTCTGGCTGATGGAGTGTGCAGAAGCAATATACTTCGCGGCATGAGATCACAGGGACTCAAGTGCGGAAATACTGCTGCTTATGACTACATGAACAAGCTCGCGGAACATTACGGAATCGAGCTTATACCAATGCGGAACTGTTCACCTGAGCAAAAGGAAAAGCGGAAAGAAATCTCAAAATACACATATGTGTCACGCAAGAAAGTATTCCGATTTCTATGGATGGGCGAAGCTCTCGATGAAGCTATGCGTGTATGGATTTTTGAAAAATATCAGGATATACGTATATTGTACACCTGCATACATGAGTTCAGAGAGATATTCCGCAAAGGACATCAATCGCTTATGATAAGATTCATTGAAAAATACCGTGATTCAGGCATCAAGTTGCTTTCCGGGCTTGCGAGAAGCGTTGAAGATGACATTGACGCGATACTGAACGCGATCTCATCCAGACTTTCTAACGGATTTGTGGAAGAAACTAACAACAAGCTCAAGATGGTTAAGCGTACCATGTATGGTCGTTGCAGCAGAAAGCTGCTTGCCGCTAAATTGATGCTCAAATTGTAATTATACTTGTTTTTGCGGATGAACCCAAATTCTCCGTGCAGTTGGTTTAATGGCGGCGATTATTGCATTCGCTATGAATCCCCGAAACCGCCTTCTCTTCTCACCCATTGCGTGTGTCGAACGCCCGCATCGCGTGAGACAGCGACGCGCCGTCAGAATAACCCGACTTCACGGCAGCCGACTCAAGTGTCTCACCGGCTGAGATCAGCTGATACGCGTTCATTATTCGATAGGCGCGCAGATACGCGTATGGCGTCTGATTCATCATCGACCGGAACCGCTTTATGAAATAATTCACCTCGTACCCCGAACGTGCCGCCATGTCCGTGACTTTGATCGGCTGCGTGTAGTTTTCGCGGATCATATCGAGCGTTTCACAGACCATCCTGTCGTCTACGAACGGCAGCTCAACATTATACGAGAGCAGATCGAGCATCGCAAGCAGCATGCGGTGTACGATCCGCTTTATTTCCTCGACTGAGCCGCGTCCCGCGTTCATTATTTCCTGGAGCTCGAAGCGCTTGCGCCAACCTTCAATATCCGGCGTGCTGAAACAAAATTCCTCAAACGCCTTGAATAACGTCAACAGTCCGTGATCCTCCTTGGGCTTGTAGATCAGCGGCGAGTCGGCGATCAGGGGCGGAGACGAAAGAAAATCAAAGTAGACGTGGTCGAGCGGGTCGTTCCTGTCGTTCTCGAACCGATACTCGAAATTGTACGGGAACAGGTAGATCATTCCGGGTATGAATCTTTGCCGTTCTCCTCTTTTGTCGGTGTACCAGGCTGTCCCGCCTTTGATGTAGTAGAGCTTCTGCATGTTTATTTTGTGGTTCTGCACCCAGTCCGCTGGTGCGCGGGTTGACCCATAGGTCAGTATAAACCAGATGTTTGTCTCCATATATCGCTCCTCTCACGTCAAAAAAGACGATTTCTGACAATAAAATAGCTTTTCCGGTCATATACAAATCAGACTCGGTGTATTATAATTATTATACGATAAATTCAGGTATTTGTCAATACCAACCGACCGAAACAGACAAAAAAACGCGCGGACATATGTACATCCGCTGCCGGAGAACCAAAATGCAGAATGATAAGAAACGAAAACTATCAAGAAACGGCTTCGATGCCTTCGAACCTGAACTCTTCAAAACCCCGCCGACAAGTGCTTACCCGGTCTACGCCTGGGTCTGGAACGACACTATCACGCCCGAAGGAATACGCTCTCAGCTCGACGATTTCGAGCGCGCCGGAATAAAGGGCATCTATGTCCTCGCAGAGCCGAAGAACTTCCGCCCCGAAAAGCAGCGCACACCGCTCGAGCCCGATTACCTTTCGGACGAATACATCGGGCTTCTCACGCTCGCCTACAGCTGCGCCGCCGGGAAAGGAATGGCACTCTGGCTCTACGATGAGGGCGGATGGCCGTCAGGCGGAGCTTGCGGACTTGTCCGAAAGCAATATCCGGACGCCGCGGCGAAGGTTCTGACTCCGCGGAAGCTGACTCTCCCGGCGGGTGTCCGATACCTTCCGAAGGACGATGTGCTCGCCGCCTTCGCGGGCGGGACTCGGATAAGTGCCGGATTCAACGCTGAAGACGACACCGACCTCACCGAGTACTTTGCCGCCGAGTATCTTCCGAATGACAATTTCGTTAACCTCATCGACGAAAAAGCCGTCGACGCCTTCCTCGATATCACCTTCGGCGCGTTTGAAAAGCTGCCGCGCGAGCTGCTCGATAACATCAGTCTCTGCTTCACCGACGAACCGCGGCTGATGATGCCGGCTTGGGCGGACGGCTTCGGAGCGCGTTTTATGGCGCGCTATCGCTACGACCTTCGCGACTGGTTTCCGGCGGTCTGCGGCGGTGCGAAGACAACGGCTGAAGAGCGTGCGGTCGCCGATTACAACGAGTTCTGTCGCGACGAGTTTGACCGCGTGTTCTTTAAGAAATACGCCGCGCGCTGCGAAAAGACCGGAGTTTATCTCGGCGGACATCTCGACAAGGATAACACCCTGTCGAGCGGAATAATGTGTGGACACGCCGACCGGATGCCGATCCTGCGAACCTTTGGCATTCCCGGCATAGACGTTATCTGGCGGCAGATTTTTCCCGGACCGGCGGTTGATCCGGAGTACGACGGCATCGACTTCTACCCGCGCTTTGCGTCGTCGGCAGCTGTCCAGAGCGGCGGGATACTCGCGCTCAGCGAGAGCTTTTCGGTCTACGGCGACGGAGTGACGCCCGATCAGATGCGCTACGTGATGAATTACCAGCTCATCCGCGGAATAAATGTCTTCAACTTCATGTCGCTCCCATATGGAAGAAAGCGCGGTCTGGCACTCTGCATGCGACCGGCACTCTGCCCCGAAAAGCCGGGATTTTACAACATGCGTGATTTCTACAAGACCTGCGCGCGCGAGTGCTACCTCTCGCAAATCGGCGACCGCATCTGCGACACAGTGCTCTATGTTCCATCCGAAGCCGCCGTGAGCCGACGGCAGAAGGCGGCATATGAGAGCTTCATAGCACTCGGAAAGGAGCTCGAGGAGCTCGGGATAGATTTCGACCTGATCAACGCGGACGGAGTGCGCGACGCGACCGAGTCGGACGGCTGCCTGAGACTCGGCAGAGCGGTCTACCGTCACGTCATCATCCCTGAGAATTCGGAAGCACCAATCGACGTCATCGAAAAAGCCGCGCGCTATCCCGGCAGAGGGGAGCCGCTTGCCACCTGCTCAAACAAGGCTCTGCGGATTTCGGCGCGCAGGTACTCAGACGGGCGGATATACACGCTCTTCAACGAGTCGACCGAGCCGATCGCGGACGAGATCATGATAAGCGACCGCGGAAACTGCTGTCTGCTCGACGTCAGGAGCGGGCACCTGATCGAAAGATCCGCGGACAGTCTGAAGGTCAGCCTCGCGCCGGGTGAGACTGCTTTCTTCCTTTTCACCGAACGTGAGATCGCGACCGATAAAGAGGAGCTTCCGGAGCTGAGACTGTCATCGCCGGTTTTCCTCTCGGCAAGACGCTTCGAGGTGACGCCGGATGGCGTCTCGAGCCGCGAAGCCGATGAGAGCGAGACCCGCCTTGAAGAGTTTTCTGGCGAAGTCAGCTATGAGTTCGACGTGAGCTGCGCTCATTCGATCGGCGGATTTGGGGCAGCGCGGCTTGAGCTCGATCTGCACGGCTGTACGGCAGGGGTTTCGATAGATGGCGAGACAGTCGCGACGCTCGCCGGGACGCCATCGACCGCGCTGATACCACTTGACCGACTGACGAGCGGAAAGCTCACACTTACCCTCGCGAACACCGCGGCGAACGAGATAGCGGCGAAAAGCGATGTCTTCGCGTCCTGGGATGACATTGACTACAATCTATATCACCCGCAGACGATTGTGTTCGAGCGTGATTCGTTATTCAAAATTCCTGATCCGAAGGAGATAATCAAATGAAAAAGCTGACTTTTGTACTTATTCTCGTGCTTCTGCTGACCGCGTGCGGTCAGACACCGACCGAGACTCCGGAAACGACCGGCGGTGAGACCTCAGTGCCGGTGACCGCCGATCCGGATTTCGAAAAATACGGCTATGTCGCGCCCGACATTCCGGATTCGGTAGACTATAACGGCGCAGAGTTCGGCATCGCGTATCCGACCTGGTCGAGCTATAAGACCTATTATTTCGCCGACTCCGAGGTCGGAGAGACGGTAAACGACGCCTGTTACAGGCGCACAGTCGCGGTCGAGGAGAAGCTCGGCGTCGACATAAAGCCCTACGCGTTCGGCGTCGAGAACGACACGCTGAGCTTTGTTGAGAAGACGGTCATGGCTGGCGTCGACGATTACGACCTGCTGCTGACACACAACTATGTCGGTGTGATCGGCATTCTGACCGGCGGGTACGTGATGAACTGGAACGACATCGGTTCGGTCGATCTTTCTAAGCCGTATTACAATCAGAACTCGCGGAAGAATCTCGAGGTTGACGGCGTGCTGCCCTTCCTGTCCGGGGACTTCATCCTGCCGGACATAAACGGACTCTTTTTCAACACAAAGATGATCGGCTCCTACAAGCTCGAGAATCCGTATGAGCTCGTCAAGTCAGGCAAATGGACGCTCGACAAGCTCGAAGAGATGTCTAAAGCCGTTACGAGCGACCTCGACGGAAACGGAGTCTTTGACGATAAGGATCAGTACGGATTTGTCGGATGCTCGGGCTGGCAGTTTGTGTCGGCAGTGACCGGCGCGGGGCAGATGATGGTGAAACGGGACAGCGGCGATATGGAGATCGCGATAAAGGATGAGCGCTGTGTCGACATCATTGACAAGCTCCAGAATTTCTTCTACAAGAGCGGCGACACGTTCATCTGGAAGCACTCGCGCGAGAACGACCCGAACAACGGCGGAACACCTCCGGTGAATTTCGCTGATGGGACATCGCTGTTCTATTGCGCGCCGCTGTCGTATTTCCCGTTCCTCCGCGCGTCGGAGATTGATTACGGCGTGCTTCCGTTCCCGAAGTATGACGAGAGTCAGGACGGATATTACAGCCTGAACTGGGCGGGCTATATGGCGGTGATGAAGACAGCGAGAGACCCTGAGATGACCGGATATGTTGTCGAGGCACTGTCGGCAGAGTCATGCAGGACGGTGCATCCGGCGTTCTTCAATGAGCTTCTTGGTGGCAAGATCGCGCGCGACCCCGACGCGGTCGAGGTGCTAGGGATGATGTTCGACGACCCGGTATGTGACAACGGGATCATCACGAGCGTGTTCAGTATGATTTCTGCGGTGTTCATGAATGAGAACGCCGAGTATGTCTCTAGCGTTGATTCGCAGATCGGCAGCTACAGGCAGTTCATCGATCAGTATGTCGAGGGCTGCGGTGCGATGAAATGATGAAATAATAATGTTGAAAGTCCCCGGTTTCGCCTTATGCTGGCTGAGCCGGGGAAATGCTTTTTATAAGAGACGAGACTCATGTCATTCGCCGAGCTTTTTCACAAGGTCGGCGAGCAGAGTCTCGAACTGCTCCTTGACAGACGCCGATTCTGACGCCCAGTTCTTGTTGTTTGCAACGACCATGCTGCGCATCCTGCCCGGAATGAAGTTCAGCCCGGCGACAGAATAGACGCGTCCGAAATCATACATTATCGAGCCCTTGATGATGTCGTACATTCTCGCCGAGTCATCGTCCGATGAGTACTTGACCTTGAGCGCGGTCTCGAAGAAGGCGGGCGCGACGCGGTAGTGGCTCTCAGACGCGAGAGCTTCCATGAACGCTGAGGACATGTCGGGGTCTTTCGCGTCGGTCGGGATCGCATACATCGAGCCGGTGCAGGACGCGGCGGTGATGTGGTTTTCCTGTGCCTTGTCCCACTTCGTAGTCGGGAACACACCGTATTCAAACGAGGCGTCGCGGAGATTATTGAGTGCCATGTCGAGCGAGTTGAGAGAAGATATACTGCTGATTCAGAAATCCAACCGGATTCATATCGTCGTCGTTCATCGGGCAGGAATCGGAGTCATGGAACGCCGCGCAGTCCGCAGCCGTACCAGGCGTTGTTAATGGAGGTATTTTGTCATGCCGATGCCGAAGAAGTCGCCGTCATTCTTTATCTGGTCGCTGTTCAGGTCGTTGTATATGCGTTGTATATGCCGCTTGTCATCTCGAAGAGCTTGTCGAACGTCCATTTCCCGCTGTCAACGAGAGCGTATGGGTCTTCGAGCTTGTATTTTCCGAGCAGTTCCTTATTGAACAGCACCGCGAAGGACGTTCCGATCGTGCTCGTCGATATGTCGCCGATAGCCATATACAGTGTGCCGTTCAGGCTGAGCGCGTCGATCAGCGTGTCAGACCACCACAGCATATCGAAGTTGAGATATTTCGTGCCGATAAGATTGTACATCAGCTTTTCGCCAGCCAGGATGGCTACCGAGAGACTATAGCCCGAGATGATGTCATACGCCGAGTCGCCCGCCAGAACGCTCGATCTGACAGCACCCTGATAAATTTTCTGATTCGCGTTGAGCCCGTCCGACTCGATGAAATCGAATTTGACATTAAGCCGCTCCTGCACGGCGATGTTGCACTCGCAGATGGCATCGTCGACGATATCGCCGGTCTGTTAGGTATTGTATTCAGGGATTAGCATTTCACGGTCGATGAAGAGGTGAAGCGTTTCGCCGTTGAAGTTGAGTTCGGACAGCGTATCCCTCGCGGTCGTCACGGCCTCGGTTGTGTCGGATGGCTGAGTGGAAGTAATGCTTTCCGGAGATCCGGAGTCCACGCAGGATGTTATTAGAGTGTTTGCCGCGAGCAGTAAAGCGAGGATCAGCGCGGCTGATTCTTCTTTTTTCATGGTATTTCTGGTATAATTAAATCATCCCCCAGCGCAAGAAATAATTATACAAACTCCTTTCAAAAAGTAGTAAAATGTGGTATAATAGAAAATGCTTTTGCCGCAGCGGAGGATAGAGCAACGCTGGGGAGCGACTCGAGCACCGGTGCGGATTAAAACAAAGGGGAAAACCCCAAAACGGAAGCGGAAATCGCCCTTTGGAAAACCAAGGCGATAAACCCATTCCGTAAACTTTTTCGGAAAGTCCCGCAGACCATTTCATGATGATCCTACGGCACGCAAATTGCGATGACTGGTTACATGAGAGTTTGGCTGCGGACTTTTCCCACATATGGTTATGAGTAGGTTACGGCGCAGGAAACAACATTTCGTTTCTTACGGATAAGCTGAATAATTGGAGCTTTCGCGCGATTTCCGGAATGAAATCGACCTTCGCGGAATGAACGGCGACGACGCATGGAACGCCGTTGACAAGTATTTCGACGAGGCGCACATCGCCGGAATCCACACCGTGAGACTGATTCACGGCAAGGGAACCGGAATGCTCAGAAAGGCTCTCTGGAACTACCTCAAGCGCGATCCGCGCGTTGTTTCCTACCGCTACGGACAGTACGGAGAGGGCGACCTCGGAGTCACGGTCGTTGAGGTTAAATAACACATACAAAAATCGCTCCCCGCGCCGGTTCCGGCGCGGGGAGCTTCGCAATGAAAAAGATTTATGCTGATTTATGGCTTACTGGGATTATCGCTTCTTGCCGAACGCGTAAGCCGCGCCCGCCGAGGCGGTGAGGGTGAGGAGCGCGAAGGCGATCATGTCGGGAGTCTGAGCGGCGGACGGAGTCGTCGGCTTCTTTGTCTCGATCTTGTCGCCTAAGGTGACGGTCGCGAACTTGTTCACGTCCTTCGCGACGTAGCAGCCCTGCGCCCACTCGATGACCGCCGGCTTCGATCCCGATTCGCTGAGTACGATCGTGATGTCGAGCTTTATCTTGTCGCCCTTCTTGAGGCTGTCCGCGCCGAAGGCCGCCGCGGGCATCGCCACTTCATAGGTCGTGACGCCCTTGTCATTCTTTACCGCGAAATCCTTTCCGGTGGTGTCGGCCTTGTAGTCCTTCAGATATCCGCTCGAATAGTTGGCGAAGAGGAGCTTTCCGTCTTTGGAGCTCAAAGTGTAGCCGAGCTCGGCGCGGGTCTTTGCCTCGGTCTCGGTGATCTTAGCACCGCAGAGCTGGAGACAGTTGTACTGCCACATTCCGTTTCCGTCCGCGCTTTCCTGAATGAAATCGGGCGTGTCGACTGTGACGCCGATGTAAACCGTGTCGGACGAATAAGCGGCGTAGAGCTTCACGTTCCGCTTTTCCATCTCGGCCATTCTCGCGTCGTCATAGCCTAAGTACATCATGTCGTCCTTGGTGTACTTGATCTCCTGATACTCTCCGTCGGAGATCTTTCCGTCGAGAGTCGGTTTCTTGTCGCCGACGGCGGTGATCGTAGCCGTGACCTTTTCGGCGTTCGCGCCGAGCTTTACCGAGTTTGCCGCGCTTGCGGGGACGATGAACGCCGACGCGATTAGCGCGGTCGACATCACCGCCGCGAGGGTCGATGTGAGTGCTTTTTTCATGATTTGTTCTCCTTTTTTCCGGAAATCCGGTTTCTTGTGTGTCTATTATACCATATCATTTTTGATTTGTTCATTGATATTTTTCCGAAAACATTGATTTATTTTCCGATTTGCTTGCAAATACACAAAAAGTATGATATAATGTAAAACGGAGGTGGTTGTATGGAAAAGCGCGACAGAAAGGCCGATATACTGACTGATTTTCTTGAGACCCGCGAAACGCTCAGATTCGATGACATCTCAGAGGTTGAGGAATACGTGACAAAGTTCAATAAATTCGAACTTCTTTTCCGTGAGCTCTGGCTTTCCGGCGTGCTGGAACCCTTCTGGGAGCATCCGACGCGGGAGCTGGAGCGCGATTTCTGGATGACGAATATCTACGTCACGCACCATTTCAGATACGATTTTCATGAGATCCACTGCCACGACTATTTTCAGCTCTGCCACTGCCTTGGCGGCGAATGCACGATAACGCTTCACGGCGGCGATCTTCCGCTGAAAAACGGCGATATTCTCCTCCTCGCGCCAAAGACTCATCACAGACTCAACGTCTTTTCCGACGACTGCCACATAATCAAGCTCTATGTCAGAAAATCGACCTTTGACCGCGCGTTCTTCTCGATAATCGGCGAGGATAACCTGCTCTCGAACTTCTTCAGAAGCTCGATCTACTGCGGCTGCCCCGAGAGCTACGTGCTTTTCGCCGCGCCGGACGACCGCGAGCTGAAGGAGACAATCCTCAAGCTCTACCGCGAGGTCATAAACCGTGAAGCCTATTCGCCGACCTTCCTTGACGCGCTTTTGACCGAGTTCTTCTGCCGCCTGATGCGGAAATACGTCGGCACCGCGCGGCTTGTCAGCGACGACATAAGGCGAGGCGCGACGGTCGGAAGCATGATACACAATATCCGAGAGAATTACGCGACGCTGACGCTGAACGAGGCCGCATCGGCGGCCGGATATTCGCGCAGTCAGTTTTGCAGCATCATAAAGACCGCGACCGGGAAGACCTTTACCGGGCTTATAAACGACGCGCGGATCGAGGCGGCCGCGAAACTTCTCGCGACCTCCGACCTCACCGTGACCGAGATCGGACTCAGGGTCGGATTCAACTCGAACGAGCATTTTCACAGGATATTCCGGAGAGTCAAGAATCTCTCGCCGAAGGAATGGCGCGACGAGGCGCGAAGGAAGGCCTGTGATGATCAGACGAACGAAAGGAGATCAGTTGAATGAAAACACTTCTCATTGCCGTGATTATCGCGGTTATTATATATCTCTTTCCGTAT
Organism: uncultured Eubacteriales bacterium; assembly: GCA_934503195.1. Taxonomy (GTDB): domain Bacteria; phylum Bacillota; class Clostridia; order Oscillospirales; family CAG-272; genus Flemingiibacterium. The sequence continues at coordinate 15,775 of CAKSVM010000004.1, read as the reverse complement.
ATCAGAGTGATATTCAAGCGTGTCAGTCTCGCAATCAGGATAAGAAAGCTCTGCGCCGATGGAAGGGTAAAGCTCCATAAAACGCGTCCGCTCTGGCTTTTCGGGCTGAGAATCGGGAAAAAATGCGATTTCTGTCTTGAAACGGCCGGAACCATCCGCGCGGTCAAGCTTTTTGAGATGAAGAGCCGGAGATCCGAGCTTATTCTGACCGACGACTCGGAGTATATTATACGGAATTACATCGCCTTCGCGGCCGGAATGTTTTCGCGGATTCCGGTCGACTCGGCGAAAAAGCCGCTTTCGATAGATTTCCGGCATAATTTTGACGATGAGTGGTACGGAAAGCGATTTGTCCCGGTTCTGCTTGTGCATCCGGTCTGTATGCAGATAAATTACCAATCGAAGTCGGAACAGCGGATAATCAGCGCGGGCGAGACGGTGAACGAAATGTATATCGCGTCGCTTTCAAAACTTATAAGTGATATTGAAAAGGAGATTCAGAATGATCGGACGGCTTTTATCTGACTTCGCGGATAATGTGATCCCCGAAAACGTGTTTTCGGATCTGCGCTTTTCGTCGATTCTCCCCGAGAGTACGCTTTCGGTTCTCGCTGGGCTTCCCGGCGCGGACGAGATAAAAAGGCGGCAGGAGCTTTTCAGTCTCCTTGAAAATCCTGAATATTCCACGCGGTTTTCTGACGCGAGGCGCGAGCTTGACCTGCTCCGCGACGAATATAAGCGTTATAAGCTCCGCGAGGGGATTCTCACCCGCGCGCTTTCGCGCGTGCTTGTGGCCGAGAAATATCTCACCTGCCTTGAAAGGCTCACGGAGCTTCATGGATGCGGACTTACCGACCGGATTTCATCGAACGCGGCGGATATTCTGCCGGAGCGGAGAAGCGCGGTTTCGGAGTTCGTCTCGGACACGCGCGAAAAGCTCTCGCGCTCATCGGAATTCGTCCTGACGTTCTCCTCGGAAACGACGCTCACCCGCGCCGAAGATCCGGGATATCTCACAGAACTGCGTGAATATGAGACAAAGCTCGGACTCGAACCGCTCGCCGACACAGGGCCGAGGCTCGGTTCCGAAAAGACGCTGGAGGACGCGGTGACCCGGCTTTTCCCCGACTTTGCCGGGAAGGTCACCGATAACGACCCGCGGATTTCCTTTCTTGAAGCCGAGGTCGATGAGCTTGCCGGGCTTATACGGGAGTTCGATTTCTTCCTGAATCTCGCGGAGCTTTCGAAAAAAGCACGGGAGAAGGGAATTCCGGTCTGCTTTCCGGAGATTTCGTCAGAACATGAATTCACGGCCGAAAAGCTCTTTGACGTGACGCTGATCGACTCGGGAAGGATCGTACCGAACGACGCGGAGCTTTCGGATAGATACAGATTCTCGTTTGTTGTCGGCGCGAACGGTGGAGGCAAGACGACCTTTCTCCGCGCTGTAGGCGTGAATCTGATACTTTTCCTCGGCGGCGCGCCGATTTTCGCCGAAAAAGCGGAGATTTATCCATTCCGGAAGCTTTTTACGCATTTTCCGGCCGACGAGCTTTCGATCTCGACCGGACGCTTTGTCGACGAGTGCCAGCGTGCCGACGCGATAACCGACACGGCCGACGCCGAGAGCTTCGTGCTGATAAACGAGGCGTTCGCGGGGACTAACGATTCGCTCGGCTCGGAGCGCGCGCTCGAAATGGCCGGAAAGCTTACGCAAAAAGGCGCGTCCGGGCTTTTCGTTACGCATTTCGCCGGAGTCGCGTACACGAAGGATTTCGGACTTCTCCGCGCGATGGTCGACGGTGAATCGAACGAGCGCACCTTCCGCGTCGTGAAATCGCGTCCCGGAGAGGGTTCCTACGCGCTAGATATCCTGAAAAAGTACCGCCTTGATTCCGATTCGCTCGAAAGGAGAGGTGAAACGCGTGAAATTTGATCTGCTTTATCTGAGTGACCGCCCGGAGCTTCCGGGAGACCGCGAAATCTGCCGCGCCGCGAAGCTTGACGAGGTTTTTTCGGTTTTTATGATCGACGCTGAAAAAACCGGGAATTTTCTTGGCGTCGTGTCGTCGCCGCTCACAAATCCGGATGAGATCAGCTACAGACAGGAGATTCTGACCGATTTTCTTGACCATCCGGGGCTTTTTGAGCGGATACGCGAGGTCTCGGACGAGTTTGACCGTACGAAAAGGAATTTCATGACGGCAAAGCGCGAGCGGATGAAGAATTCGGTCAGCGGCGTCACGGGGCTTTCCCCGGACGTGATGAAGGCCGGATGCCGCGTTTCGGCCGGGATTCTCTGCGATATTCTCGGAAAAATCCGGACGCTCGCCGGATATTCCTCCTGCGGTGTTAAGTCTCGCGGACTTTCGGATTTCTTCGGAAAGCACTTGGAATTCTGTGGCAAAGAGGAATTCGCGAAGCTCCAGAAGCTCTGCGGAATGCTCGAATACCGCGAGTCGATCCTTCCGACCGATGTGAGAATCAAACTCGGCGACGGTGGCGTTGTCGGGGCAGAACTCTGCGAACATCACTTCACGCTGAAAAAGCCGGAAAAACGCTCGATTTTCAGGAGAAAAGAGGAGCGCGCCGCACCGCCTGACAACGGCCGCGTCGCGTTCGGCACATACGGGCGTGAAATCTATGAAAAGCTCGCGGCGATTCCGTTCTCGTTTCTCGCGTCCGAGCTTGACAACGCTTCGGGACAGCTTCTCGGAGCCTTCGCGGATCTCTCGGCCGACCTCGATTTCTACGAATGCGCAATATCTTATGTCGGATATCTCAAAAAGCGCGGGATTCCGGTCTCCTTCCCGACCTTCGGCGCGCGGAACATCGACTGTCTGTATCCGCCGGACATTATCGTAAAGTGTGAAAACCTTGCGGACATCGTGCCGCAGAGTATTCCGGACACCCGGAATATCGTGATTTACGGAAAGAACAATTCCGGTAAGACGGTGTTTCTGACGTCGCTCGCCGCGGCTACGCTTCTGGCGCAGGCCGGGCTTCCGGTTCCGGCGAAGGGCTTCGGAACGCGGATATACCGCCGGATCGTGATCCTTTTCGCGGGCGGAAACGATGATGCCCCGAAAAACGACGCTCCGCCCGCCTTCGGCGGCTTTGAGGAGGAGGTAAGAAAGGTCGCGGGGCTTGTGGATTCGGATCTCTCGGATTCGCTTGTGCTTTTCAACGAGCCTTTCCAGACGACGGCGTACAAGGAGGGCGCGGCGGGACTTCACGGGCTGATGAGATATTTTTCGCGGATCGGCGCGGATTATGTGATCACTACCCACATGACGGCTGAGCTTTTCCCGCTGATGAGGGACGGCGAGGCGGCGGTTCTCGAATTCGGAACTGATCATGTTGGACGAATCGGCGGAAAGGAATTAAGATGATTTACTACGAAGACGAAAAAGTGTCGATACGCGACCTTACATACGAATATGCCGAGGTTATCACCGAGGGCGAAATCAGACAGGGCTGGGACGCGTCTATCGAGAAATATCTCACAAGGCTTGAAGACGCCGAATCCGGACGCGCGATCGCGCTCTGCGCGCTCTTTGAATCGGCTCCGGCCGGATATGTGAATGTCTATAAAAGCTCGGGATTCGGCCCGGCCAAGCTTCGCGGACCTCCGGAAATCGTCGATTTCGGCGTACTTGAAAAGTTCCGCGGACGCGGGATCGGAAGCTTACTCATGGACGCCGCGGAAAAGTTGGCTTCTGAGTACTCGGATATCGTATATCTCGGAGTCGGACTTCACAGCGGCTACGGCAGCGCGCAGAGAATGTATGTGAAACGCGGATATATCCCGGACGGCACGGGAGTTTATTATGACGACGTCCCATGCGCGCCTTATGAAAAATATATGAATGACGACTGCCTGAATCTTTATTTTACGAAGAAGCTCAGATAGCCTTCATATATCGTGGGTCTTCGGCACTGCCGCTTCTCTCACACACCCGCGAAAACAGCGCGTCTACCCGGCGCGAAAAAAGAAAGTGAGTTATATTTATGACGAAAAAATTCAAGATCGCCGTTCTCGGCGCGACGACGCTTGGCTGCGGAATCGCTTATGAGGGCGGAGAGAGTGTGGTTCTTATCGACAACGGAGCCGATCTCGCGTCGGATTACACGCGGACTCTCCGGCCGATGGAAGCGGTGAAATCCGGCGGAATCGTCGCCTGCGAGCTTATGAGGCGCGGACTTGTCGGAAAAGGAGTTTCGACTCCCGCGCTTGACGCGGTAATGTGCGGACTTCTCAGAGATTCGGGTGCGGGTATGCTGCTCTGCTGCCGCGTGACGGAGATAAAACGCGATGGCGGACTTTTTGAGGTCGGATATTTCAGTACTAACGGCTTCGGGAGCGTGATCTGCGAAAGGGTGATCGACACCCGCGCGCACTCGGGCGGGCGGAGATATAATCTCATCTGCGCTAGGACGGAGGGGGATGGCGGGCTTTTCTGCGACGGCTTTGAGGCTTTTCCGGGCGGATTCGCTTCGGAGGGATTTCTCTCGTTGAGGCTTTCGGAAGGCATAGCGTCCCCCCGGATCGAGGCTTTGTCGCGCTTTGAAAAGGGGATCGCGGAGCTTTCGCCCGGTTGGAAAATCGCCGCGGCGGCGCATGAAACCGATATCAGGGGAGAAAAAGGAATGTCTGAGTCGGACGGAATTATATATGTCCAGTCGGCCGCGTACGAAAACGCCGACGCCGCTTTTGAGGAGGGAAGAAAATGCTTTACTGCCGTATAGTAAACGGAAAATGCGAAAAGAGCGAGTGCCGTCCCGAATTTGCGCTTTCCTGCGGACTTCTGGTCGCCGGACTCGGAACGGCCGGGGCGATGGCGGCGATCGCGGGAGCCGGAAGCGGACTCGACACGATCGGAGTCGAGGTACTCGGCTCGGCGGGCGGACTCGGAACCGTCGGCGGAATCTGGGACTACTCGTGGGGAAATCCGGGCGGAAGCTTTGAGAAGATAGACCTTCGCGCGCAGAAGCTCTGCGACTCATTCTTCGCGCACACCGGAGAAGAGAAATCCGAGATCGGAAGCCGATTCATCCACGGCGCGGCGAAGGCGTATGTCCTTGAAGACGAGGCGTTAAAGGCCGGATGTCGACTGCTTTTTGACACCTCGGTCACAGGAGTTTTCGTCGAGGACAACCGGATCGTCGGAGTTGAGTGCTGTAACGGCTCGGGGCGCGTGAATATCGCGGCGAAGGTTATAATCGACTCGACCGGAGATCAGATTGTCGTCCGGAGCGCGGGACTTCCGACCCGGACCGAGCGCGACGCCGCGAGAATGAAGTTCACGAGAACCTGCGCCGCAATCTCGGGAAAGCTCGTCCGAAACCTTCCGGTCGCCTGCGGAAACAGAACCTCAGAGCTTCAGGATGACTACAGACTCTCCGGGATGCTCATCGAAACCGGGGCAAAACCGCCCTTTCTCCGCGAAAAATACAGTGAGAAAGTCCGCACGGTGATCGTCGCTGAGATGCCGGGGTACCGCGATGCCGAGCGGATTTACGGCCGCGAGACGCTTGATCTGATTCCGTATCTTCGCGGGGAGCTTCCCGGAGAACCGCTTTTCTACGGATTTTCTCCGATTGATCACGTCGGCGGGGATCTGATGTCGGTGTCGTTCGGACAGAAGCTCTGGTGGATCGGATGCAGGATGCGCGGCTTCGGAATCAGCGTTCCGGTGACGGCCGGGATGATGACGCCGCGCGGAATTTCGAATCTCATCGTCGCGGATAAGGGAATTTCGGTCGGCGACGAGCTTTGCGGATGCCTTCGGATGAAAAAAGATATGGAGCGTCTCGGCGAGGCGGCCGCGAAGCTCGCGTTCTTCGCGATAAAAGAGAATATTCCGGTTACTGAGGTTGAAAGCTCAAAGGTTCGTGAGGCACTCCGCGCGGATGGAGTTTATTACGAGCGCGACTCGGTCATCAGTCTGCTTGACGGATTCATGGATCGGACTCCCGAAAAGATTCCTGAAACGCGTGAGGAGCTTGAAAAACTCACCTCCTCGGACAGATTCGGCGCGGCCGCCGTCTTCGCGCTCGGAGGAAAGCCTGAAAATCCCGAAGACGAATTCGGGTCGATGCTCGACCTTCCCAAGACGCGGGAAAACGCGGCGATAATTCTCGGAATTCTCGGGATGTTCGGAAGGAAGATCCCCGGAAGGGTTTATGATATCCTCCGCGAAATCGCGTCGAAGCCGGTCACCGACGAAAAATCAGAGCCTGATAAGCTCCCGCAGTCGGCCGCTGTATGGATTCTCGGCGAGCTTCGCGACGTGGAATCGGCGGAGCTTCTGAAAAAACTGAGAAGCGGATTTGAGCCGCGCGAAAGCGAGCCGGCCTATGAATTTCTCGCGCGCCTATGCGACGCGTCGGTGCGCAGAATCGAAGAAATTTGAGCTTTTCTATTGAAATTTCCGGCCGATTATGGTATAATAATATAAAGCGTGGAATGTCCGCGAAGATATTCAGAAGGGAAGCTTTCGCCTTTAGCGGAAGCGAATGAAAAAAATGACAAAAACCGGATTCATCGCGATAGTCGGCCGTCCGAACGTCGGAAAATCGACGCTTCTCAATTCGCTTCTCGGCGAAAAGGTCGCTATCGTCTCAAAAAAACCTCAGACCACCCGCAACCGCATAACCGGAATTCTCACCGAGGGCGAAAATCAGTTCGTCTTCATGGACACCCCCGGAATGCTCAAGCCGCAGAACAAGCTCGGCGATTTCATGGTAAAGACAATAAACACGACGATCGGCGACGTTGACGCGGCGATCCTCGTCGTCGACGCAGCAAAGCCGGTCTCGGACGTCGAGCGGTCGATAATTGACCGTCTTACAAAGCTGGGAACGCCGATAATCCTCGCTATAAACAAGACCGACTCGGTCAACGCTACAAAGGTTGCCGAGTGCATAATCGCCTATTCGTCGCTCTGCGATTTCGAGTCCGTCATACCGATGGCGGCGATAAAGGACGAGGGCGTTCATATCGTCGTCGACGAGGCGTCGAAGCTCCTTCACGAGGGCGAGTGGTATTTCCCTCCAGACATGGTGACCGATCAGCCCGAGAGGACGATCGCGGCCGAGATAATCCGCGAGAAGCTCTTAAGAACGCTCAACGACGAGATTCCGCACGGAACGGCCGTCGTCATCGAGGCCTTTGAGGAGAAGCCGACGATAATCAAGATCCGCGCCGAAATCTTCTGCGAAAAGGATTCGCACAAGGGTATAATCATAGGAAAGGGCGGAGCCGAGCTTAAAAAGGTCGGAACGTGGGCGAGAGAAGACATGGAAGCCTTCTTCGGCACGCAGGTTCATCTTGATCTCTGGGTAAAGGTCAAGGAAAACTGGCGCGACAATCCGACTCTCCTCAACAATTTCGGCTTCAGCGAGGAATAAATGCTCGAAACGGTACGCGGAATAGTCGCCAGCGAATACGTCTGCGCGGACAACCTGAAGTATATCCACATACTCACCTTCGGCCGCGGGAAGCTCTCGGTCGCCGTCAAGCGGTACAATCGCGGAATATACCGATACAGCATTCCGGCGCGGGTATTCTGCATCGCGGAGTTCGTGATCTACACAAGTCAGAGCGGATCGCACAGCTTCAACGAAGCGACCGGGATCGCGAATTATTTCGATTCCTGCTCGGATTATGACGTTCTGCTCCTCGGCTCCTACTTCCTGAGCGTCGCGGAATACATGATGGTCGAGGAACAGCCGGACGACGAAATGCTCACTTTTCTTCTCAATTCGCTCTGGCTGATAACTCATGACAATCGTCTGGATCTCAGGATAGTGAAAGCGGTGTTCGAACTCAAAATGATTCAGCTTTTCGGCGCGGCTCCCGATCTTTCGGCCTGCCGTGAATGTGGGAAGCAGTATGGGAACAGGTTTTTCCTGAGCGCGGACGACGGATGCCTTATCTGCGATGACTGCGTTTTCAGGCACAACCGCGAGCGGATGAGCGGTGATGACGCGGTTCCCGGCGAGGAGGTGCTGATTCCGCTGAGTCAGCCGACGCTCGACGCGATGCGCTATGTACTCGGCGCGGAGCAGAAGCGGATTTATAAATTCTCGCTGACCGAGAAATACGTCACCGAGTTTCGCGACGCCTGCCGGAAATACTTTGAGTGCCGGGTCGATCACAAATTCCCGGTGGAGGATATGTTCGACCTCAAAAAGCCGTCGGATGGCGGCGAGCAGGTCTGATAATATCAAATGAGGTGACAGAATGCCATTTGAGATCGTTCGGAACGATATAACCGCGATGAATGCCGACGCGATAGTCAACGCCGCGAATCATCGGCCGATCGCGGGCTTTGGAGTCGACAGCGCGATATATAAAAAAGCCGGGGAAAAGCTGCTTGACGCGCGGAAAAAGATCGGCGAAATCGGGTTCGGCGACGCCGCGATAACCCCGGCGTTCGGACTTCCGGCAAAATATGTGATCCACGCGGTCTCTCCGGTCTGGCGCGGCGGCGGAGAAAATGAAACCGCGCTTCTCGAAAGCTGTTACCGCAAGGCCCTTTCGCTCGCACTTGAAAATGACTGCGAATCGATTGCCTTTCCGCTTCTTTCGGCCGGGAATCTGGGATTTCCGCGCGACGTCGCTCTGAAATGCGCGTTGAATGTCATAAGCGATTTTCTTATGAGGCATGAGATGAGGGTTTTCCTCGTCGTTTTCGATTTCCCGTCCTTCGCGCTGTCAACAAAGCTCTTTGACACGGTGAAAAGCTTTGTCGACGAGAATTACGTTGACGCGAAGCGAACCGAGGAGTACGGCGGCAGTGAAGCCGGGATCAACGGTATTCTCGCGCGCCGGAGAGCTGACGCGATCGAAGCCGCCCGGAAGGATATCCCGCTCGAAAACCTTCTTTGCGAGGTCGGCGAGACCTTTTCCGAGGCTCTTGTGAGAATCATAGACGAAAAGGGTTTCCGCGACCCCGACGTCTACAAAAGGGCGAATATCGACCGCAAATTCTTCTCGAAGATAAAGAACAACCGGAATTATCGTCCGGGAAAATCGGTCTGTGTCGCCTTTGCGATCGCGCTGGGGCTTGATATTGACGAGACGCGGGAGTTCATCGGAAAAGCCGGGTACACGCTGACTCACAGCGACAAATCGGATATCATAATCGAGTTTTTCATCAGAAACCGGAATTACGATATCTATGAAATAAACGAGACGCTGTTCGAATTCGGCCAGCCGATTCTCTGTTGGTAAAATAGAGCTGTTCGATAACCCTCCCGATGTGTCAATCAAATTGCCGACTTACGTCGCCAATTTGATACGCTAAGGTCGGGTTATAGAACAGGTCTGATGTCGCCTTCAAGGCGACCATTTTGCTTTTCGGATGTGATATAATATTTTACGTTAGAAGGAATTCCAGCTGACAAATATGAATTATCAAAGGGAGAGATTTTATGTACGGAGCGATTCTTGGCGATATCATCGGAAGTCCGTTTGAATTTGACAGAGGGAACAAAACGAAGGAATTTCCGCTTTTCTCGCGCGGGGCAAGGTTCACTGAGGACACGGTTATGACCTTGGCGGTGGCCGACGCCTTTCTTGACGTCCTTGACGAAAAGCGCAAGGTTACGGAGGATGAGATCAGGGCGAAGCTTGTCGCGAAGCTGCGGGAATATGGCCGCCGTTATCCCGACGCCGGATATGGCGGAAGCTTTTTGCGGTGGCTTGAAAGTCCCGATCCGAAGCCGTACGGGAGCTTTGGAAACGGCTCGGCGATGCGGGTCTCGTCGGCCGCGTGGCTGTTTGACGACCTCGACTCGGTTCTGAACGCCGCGAGGATTTCGGCCGAGGTGACTCATAATCATCCAGAGGGGATAAAGGGCGCGCAGGCGACCGCCGCCGCGATTTTCCTCGCGCGCACCGGAGCCGACAAGCGGGAGATAAAGTCTTTCATCGAGACGAGATTCGGGTACGATCTTGGCCGAAGCTGTGACGAGATCCGGCCGGGATATCATCACGTCGAGAGCTGTCAGGAGACGGTTCCCGAGGCGATCACGGCGTTTCTTGAGGGGAAGAGCTTCGAGGACGTCATTCGCACGGCGGTTTCGCTCGGCGGCGACTGTGACACGCTGAGCGCGATCGCGGGGAGCGTCGCTGAAGGCTTCTACGGCGTTCCGGATGAGCTGAAAAAAGAGTGCCGTGAAAGGCTTACCGCCGATCTTATCGAGGTGCTTGACAGGTTCGAAGCGCGGGTTAAGGCAGCACAGAAAAACCGGGTTGATTTCATGACGCTTATTGACGAGGCGATAAAGGATTTTGAGGTTGACAACAGCCGCGAAAAATACATCGCTGTGCTCGACGCGATAAGGATCGCGATGATCGGGGGCGGGGAGTTCATAGTTCCCATTCTCCCCCCGCTCGAGTTTGCCGGGAGCCTCGATACAAAGTCGGAGCTGCTCCCCGGCCGCGAGTGTATCCTTCCGGGCGGGCTCAAAGTCAGGTATCAGACTCTCGGGCTGAAGAACGGATCCCTTATCCACATCGCGTTCACGAGCTGCGAAGAGCTTTCAAAAGGCGAGCCGGCACCGAAGATCCGCGAGAAGATAGGTGTAGTGCTTGAAAACGTGCTTAAAGCCGACTTCGAGGGTATCATACTGAATCCGTGGGGGAATTCCTTCTTTGTCACGAAGGAGTCGATCCGCGCGATTTTCTTGGGTCGCTAATGGCTGAGTTTGAGAATTCGATCCGCGTCGTGACGGCCGATATCACGAAGCTTGACATTTCCTGCGTCGTCAACGCCGCGAATAATTCGCTTCTTGGCGGTGGCGGAGTCGACGGCGCGATTCACAGAGCCGCGGGAATGGGACTTCTCGAGGAATGCCGTAAGCTCGGCGGCTGTGAGACAGGTGAAGCGAAGATCACAAAAGGATATAACCTCAAAGCGCGGTATGTGATCCACACGGTCGGTCCGTGCTATTCGGGCTCTGAAAATGACGCGAAGCTGCTCAGAAACTGCTACTTCAACTCGCTCGAGCTCGCGAAGGAGCACATAATCCACGAGATCGCTTTTCCGTCGATCTCCACCGGCGCGTACGGATATCCGGTTGAAGAGGCGGCCGGGATCGCGCTCCGGACGATATCCGACTGGATGACGATAAACAAGGGTTATGGAATGAGCGTTCTGTTCGCCTGCCTCGGCGGTCGGACAGCGGCCGCTTACAGATCGGCTCTTGAAGGAATTTCGCGCGGCGGCGCGCGTGAAACTCACGCGAAAATCGAGGAGGCAGAGGCCTTCGCGGAAAACGCCCACAGGGGCGGGACGAGGAAGGGTTCCGGAAAGCCGTACATTCTGCATCCGCTCGAAACGGCCGAGATTCTCTCGTCGATGAACGCCGACACGAATCTTGTGATCGCCGGACTTCTTCACGACACGGTCGAGGACACCGATACGACGCTGCTTGATATCTATGACAAATTCGGCACCGATGTCGCCGCGCTCGTGAACGCGCACACCGAGGATAAGCATCAGATCTGGTATATGAGGAAGCTGAGTACGGTCGTTGAGGTTCCGAAAGCCGATGTCCGGCAGAAGATGCTGGTGCTGGCGGACAAGGTGTCGAATCTGCGGAGCATGAGCCGCGACTACAGATCGGCCGGGGAGGAGCTGTGGAGTCGTTTCAACGCGCCGAAGCGGCTTCAGGCGTGGTATTATCGGAAGCTGCTTGAAGGGCTTTCGGAGCTTGGGAGAAGGCCGGAGACTTCGGGGGTTTATGGTGAGATGAGGGAGATCTGCGCGGAGATGTTTGGCGACTCGGCGGAAATCGACTGAGCGGTTCGGAAATATAAAATCCGATATTCCTCACCACGTTTGCGGCGGAGAATATCGGCTTATTTAAGATACGCTGATTATATGTGGCTTCTCATCTTCGGATTCTACTGTAAATTTCATTTACAGCTTCAACGAACACGACATATGACGGATGGCTGCGGTCACCGTTTCGAAGATATTGATTTTTGAGATCAAGATACCTCTCACGAACTAGGTCCCAGCGTCCGGCCTTCTTGATTTTATCTGACTTTTTGGTGATATTCGCTGAGTTGGGAATCTCGTTCCAGATGTATTGGTCGCATCCAAAACCATACGCGTTCTTATTATGTTGGAGGCGGTATGTTTTTCCGTCCTCTTTCATAATAATTGCGACGTCGAATGAGAAAATTACCTGTGGTTCATTTCTGAAGTGCAGCAACGTAGTGAGAACTGATTTTGAATCTTTTGAACTGCTGAACAGTTCATTCACAAACCAATCTTGACCCGCAGCTTTGTTCAGCGCGATGCGCACAGTTTCCTTGAGGTGACGCGGGTCATTCAAGTTCAGGCGCGTATCATTAACCTTGACGATCTCAAGGTTGTAGTCGAGATCGTATGGAGCATTTCCGTCGCGTGTGACAAGGTTTTTTGCCCCGCTACCGATGAGTGTGAATTGTGCGGAGATGCTTTCCTCCAAAAGGATTGCGCAGGCGTCCCAGAGAACTTCCGAACAAACGTCACGGTACGGTTTGACCTCAGATGCGGTAACGAATTTATACATATAATCCTCCTTCTTCCCCAAACCGACCATATAGCTTTACTACTATATCATTATATTATATCATTTCACAATGCGTCTGTCAAGGATATTTATGTTAATAAAATGCAAATTCAACAAAATGCAAGATGAATATTATTTTTGCATTTACTTTATGAATTTGCGTCACGAAAAAATCCGTAAAAAACTTGAGAAATTTTCAAAAACCCCTTGACAAAGCGATCGGAATGTGATATAATATTAGAGCAGTCGAGAGAGACCGCAGGCTCGGTTCAAAAAAAGCGACGACCGACAAGCCGGAGTGGCGAAATTGGCAGACGCCCGGGACTTAAAATCCCGTGAGACGAAAGTCTCGTACCGGTTCGAGCCCGGTTTCCGGCACCATATCGCGGAGTGGAGCAGCCTGGTAGCTCGTCGGGCTCATAACCCGAAGGTCATGTGGTTCAAATCCCATCTCCGCAACCATTTTTATCCCGTAAAACCTTGGTTTTACGGGAGTTTTCTTTTGCTTGGGAGATGGCGGTGACCCCGGTCTGACCCCTGAAATTGAGGGGAAATATTGAATATCAATGAATATTTATGCAAGAATTGAGCACATTTACAAGTGAAATGCACCTTTCGGGGCAGATGCTTATTGTATATTTATTCATGATATTCATGACTGCTTGCATACCGGATCACGATTTGCTTGAACTCGGAATTTATCTCAGGTACTTGACAATACGTATCAATTGCGGTATAATATAAACGGCGTAATTTATCGAACTGCATAATGCTGTAGAAAAGAATGATTGGAGTGTATTTAATGTCAAACGACGAACTGACGGTCTGGGGTATACACACAACAGACGACTCGCTGTTTTTGAATGGAAATGTAGTAGCGATCGGCTGGAAGGAATTCGGCGATTGCGGTGAACTTGTACATACACGCGAAGCTTTCAAAGCTCACTGCGCAGAGGTATATCCGAATGCAAAGAAAGGTTCAATTGCCGTCTGCGCCGGTATGCTGTATAGGTTTGCTGTTGAAGTCCAGATAGGCGATTATATAGTCTTTCCTTCGAAATCCGATCGGAAGATAAATATCGGCAGGATCGAAAGTGAGTCTATCTATGCGCCTGACGCAAAGCAGTATGTACACCAGAGAAAAGTAACGTGGCTCAAACATATCCCAAGAACCGCGTTTTCTCAGGGCGCACTCTATGAAATTGGCTCGGCATTGACATTTTTCTCAGTCAAGAATTACGCTGACGAGTATCTGCAAGCACTTGATAAGGGCTTCAAGCCAACAGTCGCAATGACAGAGCCAGATGAGACTGTAGCTGCAACAGCGGATGATATTATTGAATCAACTCGTGATTTCATCCTGAAGGAGCTGAGCAAGAATCTCAAAGGTTACGCCTTGGAAGAATTTGTGGCTGATCTGCTCCGTGCAATGGGATACAGATGCACGTTGTCTCCACACGGCGGCGACAGCGGCATTGACATCACCGCATACAAGGATGAACTTCCACCACGTATCATTGTTCAGGTAAAGAGCCAGGACAGCGACATAAGCGAGACAGTTGTTCAATCGCTGAAAGGCGCGATGTATGGCGGAGATTATGGGGTGTTTGTCACTTTATCGAACTACACTAAAAAGGCTCAGGATTACTTGAAGATAAACCCGATTATCCGTGGGATCAACGGTACTGAGTTTGTCGATCTGGTACTCAAATACTATGATCAGCTCAGTGAGAAGTACAGGAAGATGATTCCTATGAAGATGGTTTATATTCCTATTCCGAAGGATGAGGATGTGTTATAACTATATTCGGCGTGAGTATTAAAAGCTCTGCTATATGACAGAGGCAAAATCATATAAAGCTTACTTGATTGCAGATGGCGTCAGATGCCATCTGCTTTTTGGTATAGCTGGAGCAAAGCGGTTTCATTCGCGAAAGAAACAGGAAGGTTGGTTATCTATGCCGATGAGAGGGAAAAATGCCGGCATTTGGCACAAACTGTTGACAAATTGCTGAATGTGTGCTATAATAAATTATATACATAAGATACGCAAACGCAATGTGAATTTATGTGTGATCCTATAATTCTACTTGTACAGTTATCACAGATAAATTCAATGTACGATATAGGGGTAATTGTGGCAAACGATGAGAAAAAACTACCAGAGGTTTCCAATGATTATGTTGATTCATTAGGATCACTTATGCAATCCGGAAAAATAGAAAATGTAAAAAAACTCTTAAAAGAGCATGAGAATCGGCAGGATAGTGAAACCTTTGTTCAGTTTATGGACAGCATTATCGAAAAATCCGGGCTTTCGCGTACTGATATAGCACAGCGTGCCGGTATGTCCAGAGACTATACATATAAGATTTTGAGCGGTCAAAAGCAAACATCCGAACGGGACTATCTTATTGCGGTATGTATTGCCCTAAGAATGAATTTATGGCAAACTCAGCGCGCACTGTCACTCTATCCATTCCCGGTACTCGACGATAGCGATGAACGCAGTGCTATTATAAAAGCGGGTATAAAAAAAGCGATGAGTATGGATGACATAAATATGTGCTTGGAATCATGCGATTATCCGCTTATCCGTATATCTCCCGACATGCCGGGCGCAAAAATCAGACCCAGCAGGACTAAACAAGACGAGAATTCTGTGGTAGAATATCATTCGGAAAGCGAGCAGGACGCTCGTTTCAGAAAGGGTGTTGATTCTATGAAAAACGAAAATGAATCTTATCAGGTCCTCGATATCAAGATCGAGAATATTCCTTGGATGATGATTGTCTATGCTGAGGCAAAGATCATAGATTCAGATGGACAGACGCGCTATGTATCGGTTTCATATACCGGTGATGGAGACTTTTTTGAAGTGCATAGTAAATCATTGGACGATGACGATATAGATGCTGACTGCATTATAGAGCAGTATGATAGCTTGAGAGATGCTATTAGCTCGGGTTATATCAAGCTTTTCTGCGAGCTTGATCGCCGCTTGGATGAGACTCTCGGCAACACATAACAATGGTTTTCGTCAGTATTGGGTGCACTTCGTACTTTCAAACTGTCTGCAATTTACAAAAACATAAGGAGTTTACTTAATGTCAGATCTTACAACAAGCAATATCGGCTTTGAAAAACAAATCTGGGACGCGGCTTGCGTCCTGCGCGGAAACATCGACGCATCCGAATA
>CAKSVM010000003.1 GCA_934503195.1 uncultured Eubacteriales bacterium | reverse complement strand
GTCAGGAGGGTTCGGAGTCACCACTACGTGGTTACTCCTCCACCCGTTCGGGCTGTCGCCCTCACCTAAAGAGAGAAGGGCGTTCGGGTTTGTATAACTCTTGTAGGGGAGGGGCTTGCCCCTCCCGTTCATTACGTTCCTTCACCAATTACCTCACGCGAAGAATACGGCGTGCCGCCGCTTTTTATTGAGGCGGAATGTGTTCATCCCTGACCGAACAGATTTTTTTGTCCACCTTGTCGCGAAAAAACGCCGATTTTTTGTCGGCGTTTTTTCTGTCAGTTCAGCAGCATTCTGTCGTTCGTGAGCTGCTTTTTGCTCTTTTCCGAATAGAGTTCAAGGAGGTCGTCGACCGTCATCGCTTCGCGTTTTTCGCCCGAAATGTCGAGGATGATGTTTCCGTCGTCCATCATTATCGTGCGGCTGCCGAGCTTCAGCGCGGCTTTCATGTCGTGCGTGATCATCATCGTCGCGGTTTTGGTCTTTCCGACGATATCGACCGTGATGTCGAGAACCTTCTTCGCGGTTGCCGGGTCGAGTGCGGCCGTGTGTTCGTCAAGTAAGAGGAGCTTCGGATCCGAGATCGTCGACATTAAAAGCGAGACGGCCTGACGCTGTCCGCCCGAGAGGAGTCCGATCTTGGTCTTCATCCGGTCTTCGAGTCCGAGTCCGAGCTGTGACAGAAGCTCACGGAAATAGTCGCTGTCACGCTTATTGACCGCGAAGAAGCTCTTCTGGGCTTTTCTGCAATACGCGAGCGAGAGATTTTCCTCGATCGTCATATTCGGCGCGGTTCCCTTCATCGGATCCTGAAAGAGGCGGCCGACGTCGAGCGCGCGCTTATAGTCGGGCATCGTGGTGATATCCTTGCCGTCGAGCGTGATTTTACCGCTGTCGATCGGAAAGCTTCCGCAGATCGCGTTGAAAAGCGTCGATTTTCCCGCGCCGTTCGAGCCGATTATCGTGACGAAATCGCCCCTGTCGACCTTCAGCGTGACGCCGTTCAGAGCCTTTTTTTCGTTGACCGTTCCGGGATGGAAGGTCTTTTTTATGTTGTCGAGTTCGAGCATCATTTTGATTTCCCCCGTTTCAGCCCCGCTAAGGAAGCTTTGATCTTCGGCATTCCGAGCGCGATCGCGACGATTGCCGCCGAGACGAATTTGAGTCCGTACGCCGGGAGGAGGTTGACCTTCAGCGCGAGCGCGATTATCAGCTGGTAAAGCACCGATCCGACCGCGACCGAGATAAGCCCGCGCGTGACGCCGCCCTTCCGCAGCACCGCCTCGCCGATTATAACCGACGCGAGTCCGACGACGAGCATTCCGCTTCCGTATCCGGTGTCGGCCGACTGGTTGTACTGGCAGACGATTCCGCCCGCGAGCGCGATGCAGGCGTTGGCGATCGCGAATCCGACGCATTTCGTGAAATCGGCGTTGATCGACGACGCGCGGACCATTTCCTCGTTGTCTCCGGTGGCGCGGATCGCCATTCCGGTTCTTGTCTTGAAGAAGACCGCGAGAATTGCCGCGACGATCACGACGACGACGAGAACGACGAGCGTTTTTGAGATATTCTCGGCGAGCGCGCCTTCGGGGAAGAGATTACGGACAGTCTTGAAGATGGTCGGCTTATCGAAGAGCGACTGATTCGCCTTTCCGCCCATGATGAAGAGGTTGACCGAATAGAGCGCGGTCATCGTGAGGATTCCGGCGAGGATCGGGTTGATTCCGACTTTTGTCTGGAGAAGTCCGGTGACGATTCCGGCGGCGGCTCCGGCGATTATCGCGAGAATCAGCGCGAGGAAGGAATGTCCGGTCGCCGAGACCATTACCGAGACGGCCATTCCGAGCGCGAACGAACCGTCGACCGTGAGGTCGGGAATATTCAGGATCCGGAATGAGACATAGTTTCCCATCGCCATGAGGGCGTAGATCAGTCCGAGCTGTATCGCGCCGAAGATCAGGTGTGACATGATGCGTATGTCCTTTCAGAATAATATGGGTTGAAGGCAGACGCGGATCCGCGTCTGCCTTTTGTTGTTTTTTTCTGTCAGCCGATTACGGTATAGGTGGCGAGAACCGAGTCGGAGATCTTGATTCCGAGGTCGTCGGCGACCGACTTGTTGATGAGCTTAGCGGGATTTGCGACCTGCTCGACGGGGTTGTCGGAAATCTTGCCGCCCTTGAGGATGCGGTCGGTCATCTGGGCTACCTGAGTCGCGAGGATGTCATAGTCGATGCCGTAGGTCGCGAATCCGCCATCCTTTACCATCGAGTCGGCTCCGCAGTAGATCGGCGCGTTGTATTCCTTCTGGAATCCGGCGTAGACGTTCATGCCAGACGCGACCGTGTTGTCGTCGGGGGTGAAGAAGGCGTCGACGTCTGCCGCGATCGAGGCGACGGCCTGCTGAATGTCGGCGGTGGAGGTCACGGTCGCTTCCTTATATTTGAGTCCGTTCGCTTCGCAGTAAGCCTTGGCGCGTTCAATCTTGACGGTCGAGTTGATTTCGCTGGCGTTGTAGACGAGTCCGAAGGTCTTTGCGTCCGGGGTGAGTTCCTTTGCGAGTCCGAAGATATCCTCGACCGCGATGTAATCGGAGACGCCGGTGATGTTCTTGTCGGTCTTGTCAAACGATTCGACGAGTCCGGCCATGACCGGATCCGAGACCGCCGCGAAGACGATCGGGATCGAAGTCGTCTTGGAGGCCGCGACCTGAGCCGTTCCGGTTCCGATCGGGATGATGACGTCAACGCCGTCCGAGATCAGGCTGTCGTAGATCGAGGGGAGGAGGGAAGCGTCGTTCGAGGCGTTCTTCTGGATGATGACGGCCTTGTCGGAGGTGTAGCCGAGTTCCTCGAGTGTCGAGATGATCTTGTCGCGGATCTGATTGAGCGAAGTGTGATCCATCGGCTGGACGATCGCGATCTTGACTTTTCCGGAGTCGCCGCAGGAGACGATCGAGAGTGCCGAGAGAGCGGCGAGGGCGAGTACGAGGATTACGGAGATAAGACGTTTAATGGTTTTCATTTTTTTACCTTTCCGCACATTCATTTTCGCGCCGCCGCTGTGCAAACGGCAGTGCGCGTATAAAACAAAACCTGTCCTTCAGAATAATCCCGAAAAGGGAAATTCATAAGGACAGGTTATAAACCTGCGGTGCCACCTTATTTTACGGTGATGAGGCCGTACACTTTGCGATATGCCTTCACATATCTTTTCCTTTACGCAGAATCACGTCCCGGATACTCGGCAAAAAGCCTTTCCCCAAAGCCCTTGGCGGTCCATTTGCCGTCCGACATTTCATGTGTTATCTCAGCATCAACACTCTCTGTATCGCGTCCATGACGGTTTGATCTCCGCTTCAGCGGTTTTGTCTTATACTGATTATATTATAGCACGTGTCCGCCGGTTTGTCAAGAGGAAAACGCGAATTTCCGCTGACAAATTTCGACGCTTTTCCGACATCCGGGTTTGTACGCTTTTCACAGACTCAGACGATTTCGATGACTGTCGAGTCGTCTCCGGCGTTGAAGGTCGCGGTCATCGAGCGGAGATCGGGATGGCGGCGTCTCGGCCACGGGAAGCACCACCTGCGCACGGTCTGACCGCAGCCGTAGGGAATATGATAGTGCTCGGACGCGCTTTTCGCGCCGATATCCTTGTGGCTTCCCTCAAGGCGGACGTTGTCGTCGCGGCTCGGCGTGAGGCTTTTTCCGTTTGCGACGATCGACGGCGAGTAGCTGAGCTTTTCATTTGTGAGCGGTTCGAGCATATCGAGCATCACTCCGCCGGCGCAGGCGTAGACCGACAGGATCCGCCACGTCCCGCCGAGAAAATCGAAGCTCTTGTCGACCCGGGTTTCAAGGCAGGGCTTTGAGCGTCCGCCCGCCTCGCCGAAGCCGCGGCCGAAGTAGACCTGCCAGTTCGCGACGCTCTTTTCGTCGTAGTCGGGGAGCGGACAGCCGGCCTGATATTTTATTCTGCGGATGTCGAATTCTTCCTGAACGATTCTGACATATTCATAGGGCATCTCCATCGGTGTGATCCCGATCGAACGGAGCGAGATCTTCGCGAATTCCTCGGGGCGTTTCACAAGCCCGTCGAATTCCTCGCGGCTCACGTGCCAGACGGCCTCAAGCGTGTCGGCGTTTCCGACGGCAAGAAGGAGTCTGAGAAAATCCTTGAAATTCCGCGCGATTATATGAACGTAGTTACCCGGCTCGTTTTCGGGGCTTACCGCGAAAACCTTTTCGCCGAATTCACGGACGAAACAGTAGTGAATTCCGCCGCGGTTTCCATCCCCGATGATGGCCGCGCCGCGCGGAGTGCAGAAAAATCCGGATTTTATATTGCTTTTGTTAAGTCCGAATGACGAAAGATCGACGCCCGATTTTACAAATTCACGGTAGTATCCCATTTTTAATCTCCTCACAAATGTGCTTACGACATTATTATAGCACATCTCGCGGACAATTTCAAGCGATTTCTGCTTATTTTTTTATTTTTCCGGGCGAAAATCAACTATTTTTACACTTTTGACAAATTTTACTTGAACTTTTGAAATCTATGCCGTCAAAAAAAACGCCGCTTTCTCGTAGATCCGGCGCGTGGCTTTGCGGATAGAGTCAGAAAAAGGAAATTTTACCGTATCCGACTTTTCCTGCGCGGATTCACGCAAACAGGGGGGGTGTTTTACGAAATCCGTCATGAATCTATCACGGCGCGGTTCATTTGGCTTGACAAATCCATTCCGGCGGGTTATAATGGGTTATCATAAATTTCAAGGAGAGAATGAAATGAAAACAAAAAGAATCATTGCGCTGACACTTTTTCTGGCGGCTCTGACCTCCTGCGGCGAGTCAGGAGTCCCGGAGACGACGACCGACGGAGGTGGAACCACAGCCGGGGTTGAGACGACCTCAAACGAGCTTCCCGCACGGAATTTCGACGGAAAGGAACTCCGCGTCGTCACGTCGCCCGACTACCGCTACCAGATTTACGCCGACGAGGCGACCGGAGACGTCGCGAGCGACGCGGTTTATGACCGGAATCTGCGGCTCGAGGAGAAGTACGGCTTCAGAATTGTCTCGCTTGTCGAGGACTCGGTGAATAAGTACAACTTCTATCAGCCGATCGTGAAGCTCGTTCTCGCTGGCGACGACGTTTATGATCTCGTCGGGCATTTCGCCTACTCGTCGAATCAGGCAATTTCGAACAGAATTTACCGGAACTGGATCGACATCCCGAATCTCGATCTCGGCGGTGAGTGGTGGAATCAGACGATCAATGACAGCCTCACGATAAACAACAAACTGTACACTCTGACCGGCGCGCTTTCGCTGAGCGCGATGCAGTCGGCCTATGGGATGTTCTGGAACGTGAAGCTCGCCGCCGATTACGGACTCGACTCAGCCAGCCTTTACAAGACGGTAATGGATGGAAGGTGGACGATCGACTGCTTCGCGAATCTCGTCAAGGAAATGTACGTCGACCTTGACAGCGACGGAAAACAGACGATCGAAGACCGCTACGGCCTCACCTGCATGATGGACAGCACACCCGACTTCTGGGTCTTTGCGTTTGATCAGAAGCTGACCTCAAGGACAAAGGACGGGATAAAGATCGAGGTCAACACCGAAAAGACGGCGTCGATCCTTGAAAAGCTGCTCACACTATACTACGGCAATGAGGGCGTGAAGAATTTCGAGAAGACGAACACGACGGTTTCGCACTACGGAGACGTGATCTTCTCGGAGGGGCATTCGGTCTTCGCGACCTCGACACTTATGTCGGCGTTCGATCTCTACCGCTCGATGAAGGACGAGTACGGAATCCTCCCGATGCCGAAGTGGGACGAGAAGCAGGAGGAGTATCATACGCTCATCCGCGACCAGTACACGGTCTGGGGAATCCCGGTGACGGCAAAAGACGACGATTTCATCGGGTTCGTCACCGAGGCACTCTGCCGCGAAACCTATGAGAAGGTCTATCCGGTCTACTACGATATCGCGCTCAAGCAGAAATATTCGGCCGACGAAAAAACGGCTGAGATGGTTGACATACTTGTCGGCGGAGCGTCGTTTGATATCGCGTTTGTCTTCGGCGACTGGTGCGGCTCGGTCAACACGCTTATACGTACTCACGTCAATAATAACGATCCGAATCTCGCGTCGGATCTCGCTTCGAGAGTTTACCGTCTCGACGAGCTTTACGCGCTGTTTAAGGAAAACTGAGATACAAAAACCCCCGGCGCCAAACGCGCCGGGGAGCCACGGAAGGTCATTCGGCCTTCCTTTTTTCTCGATATCCGGAAATTTTTTCGATCTTTATGTCATGCCAACCCCTTGCGGGTATCGGGTTTCGCTTTTTCGGTGCTGCCGTTTTCACGGCAGCACCTCTGTCCGGAATGTTCCGGGCGGGCTTTTGTGTCAGTTCTCGCAGAATCTGTGGAAGATCGCGGCCGCCTGACTGCGGAGCGCGGTGGAGGTCGGAGCGAGCGTGGTCGTCGTCATTCCGTTTATAAGTCCGCGGTCAACCGCCCACTTCATCGGGTCAAGCGCGTAGGAGCTGATCTCGTGCGCGTCGGTGAAGTTCTTCAGAATTTCCTCGGCCTCAACCGTCGTGTCGATTCCCTTGAAGTTCGAGTAGCGGTAAAGGATCGCGGCGAGCTGCTCGCGGGTTACGGGGTCGGACGGGCCGAAGATTCCTTCGCCGTAGCCGTTGACGATTCCGTTTTCGGCCGCCCATGTGACCGCCTTTTCGTACCAGCTGCCAGACTCGACGTCGGTGAAGGTCGATCCGCCTTCCGGCTCGGGTCTGCCCTCGAGACGATGGAGGATCGTGACGATCATCGCGCGCGAGGTTTCAAGCTCAGGCGAGAAGGTTGTCGCGCTCGTTCCGTTCATCATGCCCTTGACGTAGACGTAGTAAACGTCGTCATAGAACCAGTCGCCCGGCTTAACGTCGTCAAAGGGAAGGGTGATCGGCTCGACCGGCTCAGATCCGGTCTGCTTCCAGCCCGCGAAGAGGACAATGTCGCCCTTTACCGTGAGGGTTTCGATCCTGTTTGTGAGCGAGCTGTCGGTGAACCATCCGGTGAACTCATAGCCTTCCTTTGTCGGGACGTAGAACGAGAGGTCGATCTTCTGTCCGTCGTGCGCGGAGAGGTCGCGGATCGTGCTTCCGCCGTTCGTCTCGAATCTGACCGTGCGGAGACTCGGGAGGAGTCCGAGCCAGACCGCGGTGAAGGTGACGTTGTGCTTCGGCATCGTGAAGGTGAACCGATCGCCGGTTCCCTCGGGAATCTCAATGTCATTCGATCTCCAGAGGAGGAAGGTCCGGCTGTCCTTGCCCGCCCAGATCGTCACTTCGTCGCCTTCCTTGTAGATACCAGCTCCGGAAGCGTTCTTCGCGCCGTTTATGATAGTGACGGTCGAGAGCTTCTTCCAGTTTGCCACGAGGATTATCTCGGACTCGTCGAGCTTAGAGTTGTCGGGCATCGTGAAGGAGGAAGCCATGTTGTCGCTGAGTTTGAGATTTTCGGTCGACCAGCCGACGAACGCGTAGCCGTCGCGCGTGCCGGGGAAGACACTTACCGTCTTGCCCTCGGTGTAGAATCCTTCGCCGTAAGCGTCGTCGTTCACGTCAAGGAGAGTGACCTTTCCGGCGAAGAGGATCGTGACTTCAAGCGTCGCCGCCGCGTCAATCGCCTCATAGCTTATCGAAAGGCTCAGCGTCTGCTTCTTCGAGGAGTCGAAGCCCTTGACTTTCATCTTCGACGTGTCGTCGAGAGTGACCTCGCTTTCGTCGGAGTAGGTCGCCTTAAGAGTGAGTCCGGTGATGTCAAAGGGATCGCCCATGCTGTAGGTTGTCTTCAGAGCGGTGATGACTTCGAGCTTTTCGACCGTCTTCGGGATCGTGACCTTAAGGGTTTCGGTCGCCATTTTGTCGGTGATTGTGATCGTGTAATCGCCGCTCTTCTTGTAGCTGTAGGTGTAGATTCCGTCGGAGGTCTTCGTGAAGGTTACTTTTCCGTCGGGTCCGGACGCGGTGACCGAGATGTCGTCGGGACGCTTCGCGTCGACCGTGACCGTGATGAGCTTTTTCTTCGGATCGACCGACGCGGAGGCCATGATGTCGCCGTTTTCGAGCTTATCCATGTACATGACCACCTGACTCCATGTGCCGTCCTCAGCGGTGACGCGGACGGTGTAGAATCCGTTCGCCGTGACCTCATAGCGGGTTCCGGTCATTTCCGTGCCGTTGACAGTGAGCTTTTCGCCTTCCTTGAGCTTGTAATCGACATTTATAAAGGCTTTCTCGCTTCTCGGGAGAATTTCGGTGATCGGTTTTCCGTTCGACTTCACGAAGGAGACGTTATCCGGGCCGAAATCCGGAGCGGTCGACTTCGCGCCGGTGGTGACGGTTTCGTTGTACCAGTAGGCGTTGACGTTCGACTTTGAATCGACGCCCGAGAGATTCTTCGCGGTGAGGGTGAAGGATCCGTTGCCCGAGACAGTCACGGGGACGAGCCAGAGCTTTTCGGAGACCTTCGCGATGGTTCCGATGACCGCTTTGCCCGAATCGGATCTCAGTCCGACGTCGAGAATTCCGTTGTCGTCGCTGACATAGGCAATGAGTTCAACCTTTTCGGGAGTTTCGCCTTCCTTCACCTCAATCGACGCGGTTTCGGGGAAGCTGCGGCTCCATATGATCTCAGGCTCTCCGGAGACGGGAGGAGTCGGATCGACGTATTCGCCGTAGGTCGCCTCGTAGCGGTCGAGTTCGGTTCCCTTGGTGACGGTGATCGTCACGTTGTGGGTCTTGCCGTCGGGGTTATTGAAGTCGACGACGAGCGGATACTTTCCGACCGCGCGCAGTTCGGACGAATCGGCCGTGACCGCGGTGAATCCGGGGAGATCCGAGTTGATCGTCACCTTTCCGACAAATCGGAGCTTAATCGTGTCAGCGAGCGTTCTGAAGCTTACCGACGCGCCGTCGTTCGCCTTGACGAGATCGTTGTTCATCGGCGGGACGAACTCGGCGTTTTCCTCGCCTGCCCAGCCCATGCTGTCTTCGACGAAGCTCCAGTCGCCGGCGAACTCGAAGCTCTCGTCATCCCTGAAGATGTTGATTCCCGAGCCGAGTTCGGTCGCTCTGAACGCGATCGCGTAGAAGGTGTTCGTCTTGCTGTCCTGAAGCTGAATGATTCCGCTTCCGGTTTCGTTCGGAGCGGCGACGACGCACTGCGTCGCGCTGTCATAGTAGAGGATTCCGAGCTTTCGAGTCCAGTTTTCGGTGCCGTCGGTGATCTCGCGGACGGTTATGTCGGAGGTCATGGCGGTCGTCATGAAGGAGATCGGGAGTTTCAGAGTGTTTCCGAGCGCGATCGTGATCTTTTCGGGAGCCGAGAAGAAGGTCTTGTGATTTACCGAAAGCGTGCGGACGTTGTTGATCGAGGAGTACTCGTCGGAGTGGGTCGATTTGTAGAAGTCTTCGATGTACGACACGTCGCTGGTTTCGGAGAAGACCTCGACATGGAGCTTCAGCGAGTCGTCGGCAAACGCCGATTTCGGTATGTCAATCGTTCCGGAGACCGTGCGCTGGTAAGCCGGGTCGAGTAATCCGAGGTGGATGATTCCGTTTCCGAAGTCGTTTCCGGTCACCGAGCGGGTGAGACTCGGGATCTGCTGCTGTTCTCCAACCTTGAGGGTGTTCTTACTGATGTCGAGCGGAGAGTAGACCGGCGCGCCGTTTTTGTCGTGTCCCGACTCGTAGGAGAACTGGACGTAGACGTTTTCGGCCGACTTGCTTCCGCGGTTCGAGATGACGAATTCGACTTCTGTCGTGACGTTTTCGTCC
The DNA here is from genome assembly GCA_934503195.1 of uncultured Eubacteriales bacterium. Taxonomy (GTDB): domain Bacteria; phylum Bacillota; class Clostridia; order Oscillospirales; family CAG-272; genus Flemingiibacterium. The sequence goes on along the minus strand of CAKSVM010000003.1, from coordinate 65,736 downwards.
GCTCTTACCGGCTCGACCGTGAGCGACTCGATTCCGAGTTCGGGCTTGTCGGCGACCGTGAGGAGCGCGGGAGTCGTCACATTGAGCGCGGTTCCGCCAGACTTCTCAATGTAATCCTTATCCTCCGCGATTGTAGCGGTGAAGATCGTGCCGTTCGGAAGATCGCTTGTGAGCGGAGTGTTCATCGTGAAGTCGAGTAAAACATTTTCGCCCGAGCGGATATTTTCGGTGAGTTTCCAGACGGCTATGTTCTGAATCTCGCCGCTTTGTTTTGTCGCTTTGAGAGTGACGGTCGCGGGGTTGCCGTCGCTCGCTCTGATCGCGATCGTTCCGGTGTTGGTGAAGCCGAGCTTACCCGAGAGCTTCGTTCCGGCGGTGAAGCGGTTGTCGATGAACGAAAGGCTCGTGAGTCCGACGCCCTGCTTGCCCGCGCCGAATGATACCGCGTAGAATCCGGTCTTCGATCTGTTCAGCTCGGCAGCCTCGGGCGAGGACGCGGCGAGCGGGATGATGGTTTCCTGAGTTGTTCCGTTCACTTCGAACGATCCGCCCGCAAGTCTCTGATAAATGCCCTCGGAGAAGACGATGAGCTGATCCTTCTCGGTGGTGGCACCGTCGACCTCGACCGGAACCTTGATAAGGGTCATGTTGAGGTTTGAGAAGGTGAACTGATCGTAATCGCCCTTTGCGGTGGAATCTGACGCGAGGGACTCGATATGCGCGTCGTACTCTTCGTTTCCGGTGCGTTCGCCGAGGTAGGCCTTTTCGATCTGCTCGTCGCTTAGGTGATACTTTTCGGCGTCTTCCTTCACCTGAAGATGATTCATCGCGAGGATGTTCGGGCTGCCCCAGCCGTTCACGTTTACGTCCCACCACGCGATGAAGAGCGCGTTGTTGGTCGTTCCGGAGACCGGAGCGGAGTAGACGATCGCGAGGTTGCCCTCGTTGTCGGAGCCGATAACGACGTCTGTTCCGGTGTCGGCGACGCCCTTCGCGAAGATCGGTGTGACTTTCGCGGAGCTTCCGGCGAGGATATTCGCGGTGTCTTCCTCAGTGATGACGTAGGTGTTGCCGTTCATCTCGAAGGTGAAGAGAGTTTCGGACGCGTTAATCGTGAACTTCGCGTCGGTGAATCTGAGATTCGAGATGTACGGGTCAACCGACTCGGTTTCGAGCGCACTGAGCGAATATACGCCGTCCTTGAACTTCGCGGGAGTGATTCCGGAGTTCGCCTTCGGGTTTATATTCGACGAGGTGCATTTGTCAAAGTCGATCACGGTGCGGAGAAGCTTCGGAGTCTCAAACGACTTTGTGGTCTTGTTGAACTTCATGAGATAGAGACGCTTGACATTCGCAAGATCGGTGGTCTCGCCGATCTCGGCGGCGTTTCCTTCATTATCGATGTAGGTCGACGTGGAGGTCGTGAAGGCGATGATCACCGCGTCGTCGGTCTCGTGCGTTTCGATGTTTTCGACGCGTTCGTCATTCAAGAGCTTCGCGTAATCGTAGATCGTGCCGTCATAGCGGAGAACAAGCTTTGAGCCGTCGCCGTAGAGTTCGTCGAGCGCGGTCTGATAGTTCCATCTGTAAATCGCGGTGGCGTTCGCGGGATTGGTTCCGTCGGCTTTCGTTATGTCGGTGACTTTCTCATTTTCCGCGTCGACGAGGTTGTTTACCGAGGTGAGATACTTGTTGAGGTTTGTCTTCATAGTCTCGACATTTGCCGTCGAGACGGTCTCCGCCCAGACAGACGCGTTTTTGGTCTGGCTCGGGAGGAAGGTGAAGAGATTATTGGCCGCCGAGATCACGGTCTTGTTTTCGAATCCGGTCGCGGTCGTGTCTTCCGAGAGGTCAAGCGTAGCGGTCTTTATGACCGTGTTCTTCGACGCGGTTCCGACGTCGGTCGTGGATTCTCCTGCCGCGGTCTTGTAGCTTACCCATGTGACGGTGACGGTCGAGCCGTTTACCGCCGCGGTGAAGTCGAGATCTCCGGTTCCGTCGCCGTCGACGACGAGCGCGGTTTCGTCCTTGTCAAGCGGGTTCACGAGTCTGGTCTGGCTGTCTCCGGTGACAACGACCTTACTCAGCACAAGCTCTGGGATGTCGACGCCCGTCGCGTCCGCTTTCGGCCTTGTGTAGAGAAGATAGCTGTCGCCGTTTACCGTGAAGACCTTGTAGGTGTATCCGGAGGAGAGACCGTCTATGAGTCTGAATCCGTCTCCGCTCGTGCCGTAGCCCGAGATCTGGAAGCGGGCGTTCTTGTCGGTCGGGTCATACGCGCGGGTCATCGGGGTTTCGCCGTCGACCCTGACGTCGTACCAGTTGTTTTCGGGTCCGGTGACATGGACATAGGACGAATCGGACGCTCCGCTTCTCGATCCGTTCAGCGGGACCGCGCCGTTGAGCGCGGCGAACTGGCTTGTCCAGCCCTCGCCCTTATTGTACGTGAGGTAGTAGCCGAGGAGATCCATCGAGTAGTTGAAGAAGAGAACCGTCACTCTGAATCCGATCGCCGCGCTGAGCGCGAAGCTGTCAAACGACGCCGGCTCATATGCCTGTTTATCGGTATTGTACGCGCCGAAGCTGAATCCGAGTCCGAGCGTCGCTTTGAGATAAAGCTCGAACTTAAGGAGGTCGATTCCGATTCCCGCGCCGACCTCGATGAAGCCGGACGGTTCGATCTTGATTCCCTGCCAGTAGACGACGCTCTTCGCGCCGGTGACTTCCTTGGCCGAGGTGATTCGCGCCTCTTCCTCAAGCGCGGTGAGTATGACGATGACGCGTCCGTCGTGCTTCTTGAAGTAGACCTCGACGGGATCCTCGCCGTTCGATTTGAGTCGTCCGGAGCTGAAATAATCGTCCCCGTTAGCTTCCTTGTATGCTTTCGGATCCTTTACGTAGCTGTCAACCTTTTGGGCGAGAGAGGCTTCGGTGTCGGCGCCTTCGCCCTCGAGAACCTCCATATAGAAGCTTCCATCCATATAAAGGTGGAGTCCGGTGACTTTGTTTTCGCTGTTTGTCGAGAGCGTCGTGTCGAGTATGTAGGCCTGACCTTTTTTGAGCTTGGTCTCGCCGATTTCCTTGACTTCAAGTCCGACGCCCGAGAAGGCCGACGCGCTTACCGCCTTCGCGTCATTGCCCTCTACGCCGACGCGGTCAACGCCGAGTCCGGTCGAGATTTTGATCTCGAATCCGGTCTTTAAGTAGATGTAAAGGAGCGGGAAGAAGGTGAAGCGGTACTGGAGCGTGAACTCGAAGGACACCGCCGCCGCGACTGTCGCGGTCTTGAAGTAGTATCCGTTGTCGAGCGGGTTGTACTCGAACATGATGACGAGCGCGACCGAGAAGGAAGCCTCGGCCTTCTTCGACTTTACGCCGCCCATGCCCTTTGCCTCGTTGCGCTGTTTCGTGAGTTCCTCGCTGAGGCTCTGTCCTCTTGTCGAGACGAATTTCCTCAGCATTTCCATCGACTCGTTCGCGTCCTTGAAGGACTTGCTGAGAGACGTGGTCGCGGGTTCAGTGGAGGTGGAGGAGGGAGAAGCTGAAGCACTTCCGCCGGTGCGGCTTCCGTTATTTCCGGACTGTCCCGACTGTCCGCCCTGATTTCCCGACTGTCCGCCGGAGGAAGCGGGGGTTCCGGAGTTCGGAGCGGTGGTTGTTGGCACGTTCGGACGCGCGGGAGTCCACGATCCGGTCGTCGAGGACGGAGGAGTGGGATTCTGAGTCGTGCCGGGAGTTGACGGGGTCGCACCCGACGCGCCGCCGCTGTTCTGATTGGGGTTTCCGGTGGCGGGGGTCGCCGGAGCGGTTGTGGTCTGTCCGGGAGTGGTCGAGCCGGAGGCCGGGGGATTCGTCGAACCCTGACCGCCCTGACCGGGGTTCGGCTGGGTCTGATCGCCGGGAGTCGGAGTTGTCTGACCCTGCTGTGCGTTGCTGTTGTCGCCGGGGAATTCCTTTTCCATCTTGAGGAGCGGGATTCCGATCGAGAAGCCGACCGAGTTGCCGTCCATTATAATCTTCGCGTAATCCGAGAGACCGAATTCGGTCGAGGGGAGCGAGATTCCGAGGTCGGCCTCGAATTCGGGCATCGAACCCGCTCCGGCCGCGTCACCCTCGGAATCTCCGGCATCGCCCGAGCCGTTCGAGAGCGTGAGATAATCGGCGTTCGGGATCGCGCTGACCTCACCCAGAGCGAGGCTGTCATGCGCGATATCGTCGAGCGACGAGAGCTTTTTCTTGACGCGCGTGCCGTTTTCGGTGACATAGGGTTCCTCGGTCACGGCGAGTCCGAAGGTGTTGTTTCCGGTGAGCGAGCCGAGATATCCGTTGACTCTCGCCGCGCCGTCCGGGCTGAGCTTCTGGACGCGCTTTTTCTCGACGATATCCCACGTGGGTTCCTCGCCGGCGATCGCGACCGCTTCTCCGGTCATGTTCATATCGTGCGAGATCGGAGCGGGATTTTCATACGGGAAGAGTAGCTGTCCCCAGAAGTTCGGGGTCCAGTGCCAAAGCCATTTGTTCTGGGTTTTGTCGTATTCCTTGTAGACGGGGCTGACGTCGCCGCCGAGCGGAATGTCGATCATTGAGGTCTTCGTCGCGGCCTCACCGTACATCGGGTGTCCGTCGGAGGAATCGTAGTAGGCGGTTCCGTTCTTGTCGGTACGCATATAGCCCGCGGCGACGTAGCGATAGGAGAGCTGTTCCTTTGTCAGCGTCGAATAGCGTCCGCCGTCGGTGACGGTCGAGGCGAAGAAGGGAAGGATTCTGAGCGTGTCGGTGTCAGACGCTCCGACCGGGGCTTTCAGCGAGCGCGGCGAGGTCTTGTAGATAACCTTGAAGAAATACTGATGCACGCCGCCGTCCTTGTCGACGATCGGCTGGAAGGTCTTTTCGTCGAAGCTTCCCGAGATTATGCCGAGATTGAGGTCGATTTCGTTTCCGTTCTCGTCCTTGTCGAGGACGAAGTATCCGGTTTCCTCGTCGAAATATCCGTCAATGACGCCGTTTCCGTTGACGTCGAAGTAGAGATAGGTGTCGGAGATCGTTATCGACATATCGGTCTGGTTCGAGAGACAGGTCGAGTCGTAGAAATAGAAGACGAGCTTCGACTGCGCGAGGTCGGCCTGAGTGAGGTAGATGTTCTCGTTGCCCTTATACGAGCGGCCGTTGAAGAGGATCACGTCGTCAGGGTCCTGACCGAGGTTTATATATTGAAGATTGCTGAACGTGGAGTCTTTTCCGGAGTTGCGCGAGAGCTTCAGGGAACGGCTTGCCGTGGTGTTTCCGACGAGGTCGTAATTATAGGTCGCGGTGCCGGAACTCTGTTTGAAATGCTTGGGGCTGTCGGATCTGGTCGTTGTCGTGTTGTAACCGAACTTTGCGTATCTCAGATTGATGCTTCCGCCCTCGCCCTCGAAGAGGAACTTATCCCACGCGGTCGAAATCGCGCCATTGTCGTTTCCGACGACCGAGGGGCCGACGTCAATAAAGATCTCCTGACGGCGTTCCATGACGACGTTGAGCGTATAGGATCTGTCGCTTGAGAGCGAGGTCTCGTTCATGCCGCTCCAGAGGAGGGTGACGTAGTAGGTCGAGTCGCTCGCGCGTTCGATCTGCGGCTTGCAGACCGCTCCGTGGTTGTCTGTGAGGTAGATATAGTCGGTGATGTAGCCGTCCTGCGGGATTATGTAGTCGGCGAGGTTCTTGAAATCGACCTTGAGCTTCGAGCCGACATAGAGCTGTCCGCCTGAAGTGACGCCGCCCGCGTTCGGGACGATCGTGACCTCGGGGCGGATGCTCTGATAGACGGTCGAGTCCTCGTCAAAGATCGCGTAATCGCCGGGATTTCCGATGTCCTTGTCGTTGGCGGTGTGGATCGTGAAGCCGAGCGTAGAATTTCCGAAATATCTGCGCTTGAGGGTGAGATTGTCGAGCGTGACCTTCGAGCTTCCGTTCGTTCCGCTCTTGGTATCGTTATCCGAAAGGCCCTTGCTGCTCTCCTGCCATGTGGGGTACTGGCCGCCGTTCTTGTTGAGCGAGAGTCCGAACGAGAAGCCGAGTCCGCGTCCGTAGATCATCGCCAAGCTGTCGCTTCCGCTCCACGAGGTGTCGCGGGTCTTCGCGGAGAAGAAATTCGCGGCGTTGCCGTTCCAGTCCTTCACGCCTCCGTTCGGATTCGTGGCACTGGGGTAGGAGACCATCGCGAAGGGCATGACATAGAGGTAATCCTTCTCCTTGCGGCCTGCCTGAGCCACGCCGATCGTCGGCCAGCTGAATCTCCAGCTTATGTCTGAGAAGAGGAGCGAGGCGTTTGCGATTTCCAGCGACGTGAAGCCGGTGTTGTGGTTGTGCTGGAGGAGGATCGAACTCTGAGTCGCCGAGAAGTTCGCCTTGGTTCCGGAATAACCGCCGCTGTTCTCGGTGAAGGCCGGTGCCTTGAATACCGTGAAGAGCGACATCGGGGCGGCGTATTCTCCGCCGACCGCGCCGACGACGAGCTCGTAGTCGCGCCAGTATTTTGTGCTGTCGCTGTAATCCGAGCGGCTGAAGATCAGTCCCTTTTCATAGGTGTGCGAGCGGGTGACGATCTTGTTGTCGTTGTATTTCGCGGGCGAGGGGGAATCGTCGGACGAGGTCTGGATTCCGTCGTGGGTTCCGGCCTCGGGGATGAGCGGGTCTCCGGTCAAGACGTTACCCGAGACGTCCTCTCCGGCGGATCCGGCGATTATCGTGGCGAGGTTGGTTCCCTCGGTGATTCCCTGCGATCTGCCCGAGCTTGTGAGGTCGATCCGGATCGATCCGGACGAAATCGCGGCCGAGCCTTTTCCGCCCTTGAGATCCGAGAGGGTCAGCTCGAACGAGAGGATATCCTCGCGCGCCGATTCCTTGATGAGTGGAATTGTGACCGTCGCCTCGTTGATGTCTCCGGCGAACATCAGGGTTCCCGAGACGGGGGAGTACTGCTTTCCGGCCGCCGCGTCGAGATCGGAGGTCGAGTATTCAACGCTCACCGGGTAGGAATTGTCTCCGGTGCGGACGATTTTTACCGAGACGCTTCCGGCGTCCTGATCGGCCTCTATTGACGCGGTCTCAAATCCGACCGCCGACTCGCCGAGCGGATCGTCGTCGTTCACAAGAAGCGTGAAGGTGGAGGCGGCGTGATAGATAGCTCCGCCGTTGTTTTCGTAGAGCGTGAAGAGTCCGAGTTCGGGAAGCTCGCCGATCTCGTCATCCTTCGCGGTGATGATGATGTTCTTGACCCACTCATCCTCGGCGAAGACGAGCGTGAACGCGGCCGAGCCGAATTCCTCCTCAATCTCAAGCGTCGAATAGGTCGGATCCTCCGCGTCGGGTGTCTTTTCGGGCATTTCGGGGAGGACTTCCTCTTCCTCCTCGACATACCTTTCGCCGAAATACCACGTGTCGGAGCAATAGGTCTTGCCATCGACCGTGTAGACACAGCGGAAGTCGCGCATCTTATATACGCCGTCCGATTTGTTTATATCATAGACGATATCGGTGTTGTTAACCGTGATTTCGGAGGTCAGCGCGTCGGCGAGATCTGTCCAGTCGGTGATGACCTTAATATCGTCGTTTCCGGACATATTAATCTCGATTTCGGTGAACTGCCATTTGAACGAGTCGGCCTTGACGTTGTCAAGCGAGAAGATCGTGGCGAACGCTTCACCCTCGTCGTCGGTCACATCCTTATCGAGGATCCCGCAGCCGGCGTATACGTGTGCCTTTCCGAGCGGCTGATATTTCGCGATCGGCTGGGGATTTTCGTATTCTATCGTAATGTCGTCGCGTCCCGAGAGGGCGTAGGAATATGAGTCGGCGTCCGCGGCCGTTTTCGTCGCGGCGGGGTCAAATCTCACGGTGACTTCGGCGCGGCCCTTCGTGCCGCCGAGACGGTAGACGGGGATCGTGACGGTCTGGCTTCCGTCAGACGCGCCCTCGTTTATCGCCGCCTCGAAGTTTCCGAAGACGAACGCGCCGAAGGGGTAGATTTCATCCCACGTGGCGTCATAATTGAGTGTCGAAACTTTTCCGTCAGAGTCCTTCAGCGGGATCTCCAGCGAGCTTTCCGCATGCTTTAAGATCTCGTCGTCCTTGTATCTGAAGTAGGCGAGAGTCTGGATCGGCATCGCGGAGATGAGCATCGCGAATACGAGTAGTGAACTCAAGATTCGTTTGTTCATATTAAACCTCCGGTAGTTTACATAATCCCAATATTACTGGGAGTTTACATCATCTATTATACCATATCTTTCCGCCATCTTCGCGAACCTGTCATTTTTGACAGGATATTTTTACTTTTTCCCGCTCTTGACAAACCGCGCGGAATCTGATATAATAGTATTATTATAGAGAGATTTTTTTCGGAGGTGATTACTCTGGCTGACATGAATGTCGACGCTTTCGCCGCGGCGAAAGCACTCTGCGAGAGTTCGGCGCGGCTCTCGGATCAGAACGCGCTTCGCGAGATCTGCGAAAAGCTCCGCAAAATCTCGGACGATTCCGACTCGCCCGAGATCGATCTTCAGTATATGCGCGCGCTCTTCAATCTCTCGCTCTTCGCCTGCGACGAGGCGGTGATAAGGCGGATGGAAGGGTTATGTTCGAGGCGTTCGGATCCGAGACTGGCGGCGATTTTCGCCGATCTTCACACCGACTGCCAGCTCGACCAGTCGATCGTGGCCAGAGGAAAGGAATATTCGCGCGAGAGGTATTTTGACGCCGTGAAGAATTCCGACTCGACCGAGACGCTTCTCCGCGACTCGCCATATATCGGCGATTTCGTCGAGCCGTATGTAGGTGAGATCTACCATTACACCGCGCTTACGGCTGTTGTGAACATAATAAGGAGCGGCGAACTCTGGGCGACGCAGTGCGACTTTCTCAACGACACCGAGGAGAGGCGTTACATCACGAATTTCCTCTCGTCAAAACGCTACGACAGCGTCCGCGGCTCAATTGTCCGCGCGCTTGAGTCGGACAGCTATTCGCCGCACACCGACGATCCGCTCGGCCGCGTCGTCTCGGAGATGAACCGCGACACCTTCATAATTTCCTTCTCGAAGGATCAGGACAACCTCACGCTCTGGAGCGGTTACACGAACAAATGCGGATTCAACATCGGATTTGATTCTATCGGGCTTTTCTACCGGAATTCGCTCGGCGAATACCGGACCGGAGCCGACTGCATGGTCGGCGGCTCGGTCTGCTACAAGCCCTGCGACCGCCCCTGCGAGGAGCTTGACGGGATGACCGACAGCATCGTCCGCGACGCGAAACGCTTCGGACTCACGCCGCTTCAGACCGACCGCGTCGTCGCGGCTCATCTGATGTACGCGGGGCTTTTCCTGAAATCGAACTCGATGGCGGCCGAGAACGAATACCGCCTTATCTATATGCCGGTTGACCGGACGGCGATAAACATCAGGTGCAAGGGAAACATTCCGATTCCCTACACGGTCTACCGCGACGAAAATCTGATCCGCGGGTCGATAAGAAGCATCACGATCGGACCGACGAACGAGGCCGGGATCACGACGAAGGGAATCAACTATCTCGTCTCGTCGACGCCCGGAATCGACGGCGGCGTGCGGATCTCAAAGAGCCGCGTAAGTCTGAGGTACTAGAATGAGAGCCGAGAGAAAAATCCTCGCGCTTGTCGGCGAGAACGAGATCGGAACGATTGCGAACGCGCTTTCGGGCAGATACGAGGTCGAGCGGGTCGGAATCGACGACACCACGCGTCTGAAAGCCGGGCTTCTGATTATCTCGGCGCGGTTTTTCGGGAATTTTGTGCCGTTCTGCGAGAATTTCAGAAAGACCTCGGACATACCGATAATCGTGATCGCAAGGAGTCATTCGGTGCCCGACATACTCGAAGGGCTTTCGGTCGGCGACGATTCGGTTCCGCCCGACTGTCCGCCGGTCGAGCTTTTAGCGAGAGTCGACGCGAAGACAAGGAGCGCGCGGTCGATCGAGGACGGATTATCGCTCGGGCGGCTCAAGCTCGACGCCGTGACCTGCGAAGCGACGATCGGAAGAGAGAAAATCCAGCTGACAAGGCGCGAGTTCGCGATTCTGTTTTGTCTGGCGTCTCGCCCCGACGCGACCGTCTCGCGCGAGGAGCTGGTCAAAGCGGCCGGACTCCCGGCGGCCGACTCAAACGTCCTCTGGCTGACGGTTTCAAGGCTCAAGCAAAAGCTCAGCCCGAAGCGCACCGGGATCTCGATCACGGCCGTGCGCGGACTCGGGTACAGGCTGGAGGAACTCTAAGCGGGGAGCCCCCGCTGGCAAACAACGCGGCGGGTGTTTATACGGATTCTTCAGTTTTCCCCCGCGTCCGCGTCTCCTCCGTCGGGCGGGGAGCCCCCGCTGGCGTACATCGCGCGGTTTGCTCACGTTATGCTTTTATTTATCCCCCGCACTCGCGCCTCCTCTGTCGGCTTGCGTTTCCGGGTTCCGGATGGAGAAAAAAGCGGGAAGAGGCGTTCACGAAGAGGCGTTGATGAAAATGGGCTGTCTTTACTTTGGCGACAGCCCGTTTTTGTCATACAAATATTGTGATAAGTGCGCAGACAATGATTCCGATCGCTGTCGGGATCACCGCCGAGGCAAGCGCGGCGCGGCTGCCCGCTTCTTTTTTTATTGTCAGAAGCGTCGTCGAGCATGGGTAGCGGAAGATCGTCAGGATCATCAGCTTCACGCAGGTAGAAACCGTCCAGCCGTTCGCGATCAGCAGCTCGGAAAGTCCGCTCTGATCGGGGAATACATTTGTCGAGGTGTAGATCATCAGAATCAGCGGCAGAACGATTTCGTTCGCCGGGAAGCCGAGCAGAAGTCCGCAGATCACCGCGCCGTCGACGCCGATGAGTTTTCCCGGCGCGTCGAGAAATTCCGCCGCGATCGAGATCAGCGTCGAGCCGCCGACCGACGCGTTCGAGAGAATCCAGATCACGAGTCCGGCCGGAGCCGCGACTGCCGCCGCGCGCCCGAGGACGAAGATCGTCCGGTCGAGGATCGAGCGGATCAGCACCTGACCGATCCGCGGCTTCCGGTAGGGCGGGAGTTCGAGCCGGAGAGTCGAGTTTTCGCCTGGAATCACTTTTCCGAGGATTTTCGACAGAATCAGCGTCGCGCCGACCGCGGCGAGAACCGAGAGCGTCATTATCCCGGCCGCCGCGAGCGTTCCGGGGATTCCCGCCTCGCGGCCGATCATCAGCGACATCGCGATCAGGATCGGAAACCGCCCGTTGCAGGGCATCAGATTGTTCGTGAGAATCGCGATCAGACGCTCCTTTTTCGACTCGATAATCCGGCATCCGACGACTCCGGCGGCGTTGCAGCCGAGTCCCATCGCCATTGTCAGCGGCTGCTTTGAGCAGGCCGAGCAGCGGCTCATCACGCCGTCCGAGTTGAAGGCGATCCGCGCGAAAAGTCCCGAATCCTCCAGAAGCGTAAAGAGCGGGAAGAAGATCGCCATCGGCGGCAGCATCACCGAAACGACCTTGAAAAGCGTCGCGAGCATCCCGTCGACAATCGCCGAATTGAGCTTTCCGGGCAGGAAGCCGAGGAGACTCCGGATCGGTCCGATGAGAAAATCGAAGAACCTCTGCAAAAGCTCGGAAGGGTAGTTCGCGCCGACCGCCGTCAGCCAGAAAACGCCGCATAGTAAAAGGATTCCGAGGATTATCGAGCCGGGGCGCGACATGACGATCCGGTCGATTCTGCGGTCGGTTTCGGAGTAGCCCGAGCCGGATTTCACGGCGCAGGACGCGGCGATCCCCTCGGCGACGATGACCGGGCGCGAGACGACGTCGGGATCGTCACGGAGACGTTCGAGCGCGTAGAGACGGGCGTTTTCCCCTTCGGGCGCGGATTTGGCTATTCCGACGATTTTTTCCTCGGTTTTTTCGGGATAGCGGAAGGGAATAAAATCTTCCTTTTTGAGAAGTTTTTGCGAGTGAATCGCGCGGACGAGTCCGGGGAGCCCTTCACCAGTCGCCGCGCTCGTCGCGACCACCGGAACGTGAAGCTCGGACGACAGGGCGTCCGTGTCGACGCTGATGCCTTTCCGCCGCGCCTCGTCAATAAGATTCAGGCAGACTACGACCCTCGGCGTCAGCTCTAGGAGCTTCAGGACGAGGATCAGACCGCGTTCGAGACAGCAGGCGTCGCAGACCGCGACGGTCACCTCGGCGCGTCCGCTTTTTATGAAATCGCGCGCCTCGCGTTCCTCGGGCGAACCGTCGGCGAGCGAATATGTGCCGGGGAGATCGACGAGCGTCAGCTTTTCTTTCGATTTGTCGAACTTCTTTCGGACGGTCCCGGCGGCCGCGCTGACCGTCTTTCCCGTCCAGTTTCCGGTGTGCTGATCCGAGCCGGTCAGTGTGTTGAAAAGGCTGCTCTTGCCGACGTTCGGATTTCCGGCGAGGGCGATGAGATGCCCGTCAGAGGCGGCTTTCTTTGAGTTCTGTTTTTGCCGTGTCAGCCCCATGAGCGTTCCTTCGCGCCGATCGGCGCACGCGCGGCGAAGGTTCGTTTCGTCCGGCTGACTTCGATTTCAAGCGCGTCCGAACGGCGCAGCGCGATGACGGCTCCGCGGATCAGATAGGCTTTCGCGTCGCCGAAAGGTGCCTTCGCGACGCACTCGACGTGGGTTCCCGAGACGATTCCAAGCTCGGTCAGACGTCGGTCGGCGGCGTGGCTTTTTTCTATATAAGCGGTCTCACCCGGGGTGAGGTCAGAGAGAAATGACATTTTATGGAAAATCATCCTTTCGATGGATTGAGCGGATCCGCTCATTTCCAGTATATGGATTTGTTCGCGATGATGGCAATCGGAAGCCTGAGAAAAAAACGATAAAAGTATTGCAATTCCGTTAAAAATATGGTATAATTAACGGGCGGGGCGGGCTGACCGCCCGAAAAATTATTTATGGAGAGAAAAATATGAAGATTGTTGTCCTTGACGGCTTCGCGGTGAATCCGGGCGACCTTTCGTGGAAGTTTCTCGAAAAGTACGGCGAGGTTTTCGTTTACGACAAAACGCCGGACGCCGATTGCGCCGAAAAGTGCGAAAACGCCGAGGTTGTTTTCACGAACCGCGCGAAGATCACGGCCGCGCTTCTCGACGCCTGCCCGACGATAAAATACGTCTCCGCGCTCGGCACGGGGTACGACATGATCGACGTCGGAGCCTGCGAAAAGCGCGGGGTGAAGGTCGTGAACATCCCCGATTATTCGGCGGCGTCGGTGGCGCAGCTGACGATCCAGTTCCTTATTTCGCTCTACTCGGATCTCGACGGAATTTCGAACATTGTAAAAGAGGGAAAATGGACGGGAATTCCGGGCTACAGATACGACTTTGTGAGGTACTCCGAGCTCGCCGGAAGCGTGCTAGGACTGATCGGATGCGGGAGCATCGGAAAGCGCGTCGCGGCGATCGCAAACGCGCTCGGAATGGAGGTTCTAGCGTGGACTCCAAATGTACATTCCGACACGGAAACCGTGAAATATGTCGGCCTTGACGAACTGCTTTCGCGCGCTGACGTGATCTCTTTTCACTGCCCGCTGAACGACAAAACACGCGGCATGGTGAACGCTGAATTCATATCGAAAACCAAACACGGAGTGAAGCTTATCAACACCTCGCGCGGCGCGGTTCTGAACGAATCCGACGTCGCCGGCGCGCTTAAATCGGGGAGGGTATCCGCGGCCGCGCTTGACGTTCTTTCGGTCGAGCCTGCGCTGCCCGAAAATCCGCTTTTGTCAGCTCCCAACTGTATAATCACGCCTCATATCGCATGGGCTTCGAAAGCCGCGCGCGAGAGACTTCTGGACGTGATCGACCGTTCGCTCGCAAGTTACGCCGCTGGCGAGGGCGGAATAAACCGGATTTGTTAAAGGAGAATCGGACTTATGAATATCAAAGATCGAAATGACAACATGAAAGCCTTCTTCGACCGCAAAGCGGACGGCTACGACGACGTTCACGCGGCCTTTCTCGACACGAAAAACGCGATGATTCAGTATCTTTCGGATTGTACAAAATCGGTACTCGATTTAGGAGCCGGAACAGGGCTTGAACTGCGCGCATTGTTCGAGCGTTTTCCCGATGTAGAGGTAACGGCGATCGACATTTCGGAGCAGATGCTTGATATTTTGAACGCGCATTTTCCAAACGTCAAAACGATCGCCGGGGACTTCTTCAATACCGATTTCGGAAGCGGCTACGATGCGGTGATCTCGACCTCCGCGCTCCATCATTGGGACGAGGAGAACAAGTTAAAAATGTATAAAATGGTGTTTGATTCTCTGAATAACGCGGGAACCTTTGTGAATTCCGACAAAATCGCCGAAACGCAGGCCGAGCAGGACGAGTGGCTTGGATACTGGAACAATTCGCCCGAAATGATGGCACATATCGACACGCCACTGACGCCCGAGAACGAGGTGAAGCTCCTGAAAGCGGCCGGATTCGCGTCGGTCACGGTCTATCCCGCGCCGAAGGACGATTATCGCGTGATCGTCGCGGTCAAATAAAAAACTTACATTCTGACGTATTTAGCTTCCATTTTACCATTGACTTTGCGTGAATCATATGTTAAAATAGTCTCATAGCATTGCGAACGCAATGTGAATTGTCGGCATAATTGACAAACTCAAGGAGGCAAATATGAAACGCAAAATCAGCATTTTTCTCTGCGCTTTGATTCTGACACAGCTCGCGGCCTGCGGCGAAGCCTCGGACGATCCGAAGGTGACGACTCCTCCGGCCGATGCCGGAACGACCGAACCCGCCGAAACCGGGATTCCGGACGATCTGCCCGAATCGGATCTCGAAGGCTACGAATTCCGCATTCTCGGCTTCGGCGACAGCCGTTTCGCGGCGATTTACGTCGACGAACAGAACGGCTCGCTCGTCAACGACGCGGTGTACAACAAATGTAAAACCGTCGAGGATCGTTTCGGCTGCAAAATCGTTCTCGCGGGCGGCTCGACGGTCGGCGGAACGACGTCGACGTCAGAGGAGGGCAGTGTTATCGCGCAGTCAATTCTGGCGGGGGACGACACATTTGACATAGTTTCGGCGCACGACATCACGATGGCGAATCTCTCACTTCAGGGGATGTTCGTCAATATGTATGATGTGAACTATGTTAATTTTAACAAACCGTGGTGGCCGAAGTACACTGTCGAGAGCCTGACCTTCAACGGCGCGATGTATCTTTTCTCCAACTCGCTTTCGTACAATAATATGTCGGACACGCGTGTGCTGTTCTTCAACAAATCGATGCTCGACGACCTGAAAATCGAGTATCCGTACCAGTCGGTTTACGACGGAAACTGGACGCTCGACGCGCTCGGCGCGATCACGAAGCAAGGGTGTAAGGATTTGAATGGCGACGGCAAACAGGGCGACGAGGATCAGTACGGAATTGTGAATCCGAACTATTATTATTGCGTCCTTGAACCGTTCAATATCGAACCTTATCAGAAGGAAAACGACCAGCTTGTCTACAAGATTGACCTCGACAAATATCAGACAATTGTTGAGAAATTCTACGCTCTGTTCTTTGGTGAGGGCGGACGCGTGTTTGAGGAAAACGGCGGCGCGACTACAGCATTCGCTGAAAATCGTGCAATATTCACATACGGGCAGATGAGCGACGCGATAAATACGTACAGTCAGACGAATATCAGCTATGGAATCCTGCCGATGCCCAAGCTTGACGAAAATCAGACGCAGTATTTCGGCGGCTGTACCGACCGTCCGCTGGCGATTCCGATCACGGCCGATTCGCATCTTGACACGACCGGACTGATTGTCGAGGCTCTTTCGGCCGAAGGATACCGTCAGGTTTTTCCGGCGTATTTCGAACAGGCACTGAAGGTTCGCTACGCTGACCAGACGGATGACGCGAATATGATTGACATAATCAACGAAAATGTCATTCTATCGTTCACATATATGTATGGGAATTTTAACAGCTCGTACAATAATATGCTCTATAAGCTATTCGCGGTCAACAATCCGAGTACCGATGTTGCGTCCTACGCGGCGTCGATTCAGTCGGAGCAGGAAGAGCGGGTCAAGTACATCGCCCAGCAATTTGAGGATATGAAGAAGTAAAAATTCCATACGAAAAGCCGTCCGTGAGGACGGCTTTTTACGCAACTGGTGTTGCACTATCGGAATTTTGTCCACTTTTCATGGAGACTTAAAAGCAAAATTAAGCGTGATAATTAGTAACATATTGCAACGTATGTTGCAATGAAATGAGCTATAGCACAACGCACGTTGCACAATAGCCAAACGAATCTCAGATCATAACAATATTCTAACAAAATCGCGTAAGTACTTGAAAGAAAGTGGGAGTTATGGTATAATTTTAACGTAATCGTCGGCGCGTCGCTTCTCAGAGGCCGCGCGATTCCGCAACAGGCGTTGCTGTATTGCGTCGATGGCGGTTACACTTCGCGGGTTCGAATCCCGCCCATGCTGGTTTTTCTTTTGTAAAACGGCATGGCCAGTGGTTTGGCTTGCAGTTTGACTGCACATGGATTTATTTGGACGATTCGAAAGAGTCGACCGCAGCGTCGGATTTCCCGCGTGGCTTCGGCCTCAGCAAAACTGTGCTTTGCACGGGAAGGATACCGCGGCGGCGAACCCTGACCAGCGATGGGGACGGCGTAAAGCTTCGGCTTTCGCCGTTTTCGCCGGAGTCCGTCATGGCGATACTGCCGCTCAATTCTCATGCCGCGCTTTTCTTGCAGGGAAATCCGTTCGAAATTTTCTTCCAAAGGGAGGTTTATATAGATGAAAACTGTGATTATCAACGAAAACGAACGCGGATTACGTTTCAAAAACGGCAAATTCGATGGACTTCTTATGCCCGGAAGCTACCTTGCTTTCGGCTCGGCAGAAATCGAAGCTGTCCGTTTGAACGCTCCGCTCGTTTCCACACACTGCCCGTACGACATTTTGATTTCGAAAAAAGAGATTGCGGACGCGGTCAACACGCTCACCGTTCCGGACGGCTGCCTCGCGCTGCACTATCTCAACGGCAATTTTGACAGCGTTCTGCGTGCCGGAAATTATGCGTATTTCAAGGTCGGAGCGCACAAGTTCAAGATAATTGATCTTTCCGAGCCGCGCATTTCGGGCGACGCGCTCAAGGTGATAAACCAGATTCCGTGCGAATATTTCAGCGAATTTGTGGTCAACGCGATTCAACGCGGACTGCTCTATTATGATGGAAAATTTGTCGGAAAACTCGAACCCGGACGTTATTTCTTCTGGAACGATTCAGCGCGCGTGACCTGCGATTTTGTCAATATCACACCAACGATGCGCACGATTTCTGGACAAGAATTGTTGACATCTGACAAAATCGGTCTGCGAATCAGCTATGTTTTCTTTGACAAAGTGGTCGATTTTGACCGGATCATCGAGGCCGGCGATTATGTGAACCAGCTCTACACATCGGCTCAGCTCGCGATGCGCGACTATGTCGGCTCGCACACTCTCGACGAAATTCTTGAAAACAAGCAGGAATTTTCTGACGTTATTGAAAAAAAACTCAAGGAGAAGGCCGCCGGACTTTTCGTTGAAATCACCGGTTCCGGCGTCAAGGACATCATCCTTCCCGGTGAAATCCGCGACATTATGAACACGGTTTTGATCGCCGAAAAGCGCGCGCAGGCGAATGTGATCACGCGCCGCGAGGAAGTCGCGTCGACCAGATCGCTGCTCAACACGGCCAAGCTCATGGACGAAAACAAAACGCTTTATCGCCTGAAGGAGCTTGAATATCTCGGAAAAATCTGCGATCAGGTCGGAAATATCACGCTTTCGGGACAGGGCGACATACTTTCACAGCTAGCCGCGCTTACCGGGACGGATAAAAAATAATTATACAACGTATGTTGCGGAATTCATGCGATTCTGCAACATACGTTTTGCAATTTTCGGCGGCTTATTATGCCGAACGGAAGATCAGGAGTGAAATTTTGAATTTTGGAAAACGAGCCAGAAGATTTCTGACGGTCGGTTGCTTGATGTTATTCACATTGATTTGTACAACGTCCTGTGAATTTTATACATCAAAAATGAATGAAATTGACATATTTGCGATGGATACGTTTATGTCGATAAAGGCAAAAGGCGCGGATGACGAGCTTCTCGCGGATGTTGAGGGCGAAATAACTCGGCTGGATTCACTGTTTTCGGTGACGAGACCGGACAGCGATATTGCGAAATTGAACGCTGAGGGTAAAGTCGAAGCAGATGCTGATACTGTCGAGCTTATTGAATTGGCGAAAAATATGTGCAAAACAACCAATGGTGCGTTAGATATCAGCGTGTATCCGGTGGTTTCGCTGTGGGGATTTACAAACGGCAACTATCGCGTTCCGGAAAGCTCTGAAATTGGTAAGACGTTGAGATTTGTTGATTATGTACAAATAAAAATTGATGGCAATATTGTGCAACTTGACGAAGGGATGAAACTTGATCTCGGCGCGGTTGCCAAGGGCTATACAAGCGATAAAATCTGCAAATTGCTCCGAGAAAATGGCGTTACATCGGCGGTAATAAATCTCGGCGGCAATGTTCAGACGATCGGAAAGCGGCCTGACGGGAAAAAATGGCGTGTCGCGGTGAAAAATCCATTCGAAACCGACAAAAATCTACTTGTGGTTGAAATCGAAGACACGGCGGTGATTACTTCGGGAAATTATGAGCGTTATTTCGAAGCTGATGGAAAACGATATTGCCACATAATCGATAGCAAAACCGGGTATCCAGCCGATAACGGAATTGTTTCAATGACAGTAATTGGTAAAAATGGCTTTGAATGTGACGCGTTATCGACGGCGTTGTTTGTTATGAGGCCCGAAAAAGCGATCGAATTCTGGAAAACGCTAGATGATATTGAGATGATTTACGTCACTGATGAAGAAAAAATATATATAACCGAAGGGATATCGTCATATTGTACAAACAAAAGTGGGCTTTCAATCGAGGTGATCGGCCGTGACTAAGCTTCTGAAACGGAAAGCTCTTTTGATCTTGCTCGCTATCCTTGTGCTATGTGCAATATGCACAACGATCATCTTGATAAAATCGTCGGCACCGACCGGGCAAATGGTCAAAATTACGAGTGACGGCAAACTAGTTGAACTTATAGATCTCGAAAAATCGGCGGACAGAATATTCACTATTGAAAATGAATTGGGCAAAAACACTATAAAAATTCAGGATAGCAAAATATCGATTATCGAATCTGACTGCCCAGACAAAATCTGCATAAGCATGGGTGAGCTTAAGAGCGAGCTTATACCAATTGTTTGCCTGCCACATAAATTGATAATAAGTTTCACGGAGAAGACAGTTGAAAACTAAAAAAATGGTGAAATTGTCGCTTTTTGCGACAATTTCACTCTCTTTATTCGTCGTTGAGACGAGGATTCCGAACTTAGTTCCAATACCCGGCGTAAAGCTTGGACTCGCGAACATCATAACCGTCTGCGCAGTTTATTCATTCGCGCCGATTGAAGTCGCGCTGATCACGGTGGTTCGAATCACACTTGGAACAATTTTCTGCGGTTCGCCGCTGACATTTATTTACAGCCTCGTAGGTTCCACATTGAGTCTGATTGTAAGTATTCTCGTCAAAAATGTGATAAAACGCGATAAAATGTGGATTACAAGCATAATATCTGCAATCATTCACAATATCGGACAAATTTTAACAGCCTCGGTCGTTATGAGAAGCATGGCAATTTTTGCCTATCTGCCGATTCTTGTGATTTCTGGTGCTGTGACCGGACTTTTTTGCGGACTTGTCGCACTATTTATTGACCAAGGATTGCGGAATCGTGACTAATCTTCGAGACGTCTGTACTGCAATGGCTTTTTCCCGGTCTCCATATAGAAAACCCGCGAGAAATACTGCGCCGTAGAGAAGCCGCACAGCGTTGCACACTCTTCGATCGTGAGAAAAGGGGAGTTCAGGTAGTATTTTGCGAGTTCGATCCGCTTTTTTGTGATGTATTCGAGCGGTGTTATGCCGACAAGTTCCTTGAACTGCCGCCTGAAATAAGTTTCGCTCATGTCCGTGTTGGCACAGAGCATCGCCACACTCAATGTTGGATTGTTGATATTTTCGTTGATATACTCCAACGCTTTTGTAACATTTTCACGACTTTTTGATGTGGTGACTGGTTTTTCCTGCGAATCAACGATGATTTGCAGGATCTCGTAGAGCTTAATTAGTGAAGTGTAAAAAATACATTTGCGGAAGTTGATAAACATATCTTCAAACAGGCTGTCTACTGGGATTTTCGGGGTGAAAACATCGCTTTTTGGCATTGTTCTACCGTCTTCGAAGAATTCAAAGTCGCAATAGATGAACTCATATTTCTCCTCGCCGACGAGAATTTTGTACGGCAATTTCTTTGCCAGAAACACTATGTCGCCCGGGCAGGCTTTGAACTTTTTGTGTTCAAATTCGTAACTGCAAGTTCCCTTGCGAATCAGGACAAATGAGTCATAATCGCGCGCCGGAATGTCGCTCTGCGTGCCAGCTTTCACACTGCCGTTTACGGAATAAATGAACCGTTTTATACAAAAAGGCTCATCCAAAATAAAATCGCTCATAACAACACCTCCGCATATATTATAGCACATTATCTCGAAAAATGCAATACTTTTGACACAATTTACTCCGAAAGATATGACGTTAAATTTGTATTTTTTTATACTTTTCGGCACTCCATAATATTAGAATCACGGCGAGACTGAGACCGGTCAGCGCGGCTCCGAGCTTTAAGCCCGGAAGTTTGTACTGCATTACGATTTCTGTCGCGCCGTTTGTTTCGAGCGCGATCAGTCCACCGAAAACCTCGCGCGCGATGACATCGTTACCGTCGGCAACTATCTTGAACGCGCCGTCAAATGGAATCGAAATAAACAGCGTTCCGTCAATTTTTTTGGGATTCCGAATCCGGATTTTTGAACCTTCGATCGAAATTTCCGCACTCTTTAGCAGACTTTTCGCTTCTTCGAGCTTTGAAATATTCTCGCGACATATCCTGATATCTGTTATATTTAGCTTATATTCCGATGCGATATCAATAATATTTGTACCCTTGCGACAACTAATCTTCATAAGTTTGTGCGTTGTCATGTCGAGAAATGGCTTTGGCTCACTGCCGTTCAGTGAATAGTTCGCAGATTGAAATACAGGAATTTCGACCCACATACATAATGTCTCATCGGCATTGAGTTCGAACGTGATACGCTGGTGATAATCATCAGATTCGATTGATGTAGAGATTTCGTCAAATATCCCCATATCGCGCCCGCACAGGGCAGAATAGGTTGCTTCGAGCTGCTCAAATGGGTCGCCGCTGAGGTCGTATGGCAGATCGCCAAGCGCGAATACAGCCACACCGAGCGCGGTTTCATTTTTATAAATTTCGACACTGGAATTTTTGTCCGAATTTTTGAGAATATATTTTATTCCAAGAAGCGAATCGGCCGCGGTTGAGGTCCCACCGTTGTAATTTGCCGACGCATTTGAACCGGAAAATCCAAGTGAGATTAGATAATTGATCGTTTTTGTCGAAAATGCCGACGAGTAATGCGAAATTCCGTTGTATCCGATGAGTATCGCGTCGTTCAGCGTGCGGGGATTCTGATTTTCGATTCTATAGAAATCCGGGTCTGATTTCTTTATCGATACTACAACATCGGAAGTCTCGGCAATGAAGCTTTTCAGCTTGGATGAGTACGAATCGGACGTCCAGATGTTCGTCACACGGTGTATGGTTACATAAGTAGAACACGTGCTTTCTAGAAAAATACATAGTGATAAAATGACATATATTTTTGAGCGGATTATCAGCGTGTAAAGGGCGATCAACACGACATTTACTATGACAAACAAAAGCGTGAAGCGGTTTTTGTCTCCAAGCGAGAACGCGGCCAGAGCTGACATTGTGAACCCGGCAAAAATCCAGCTGTCATGCGGATTTCTGGATTCTGCGGCAAGTGTGAGAATGATGAAAATTATCAGAAACGAGTAGCGATAGAGAAACCAAGTAGGCGCGTTGAAAGCGTGCCATATCAGGTTCAGTGACGGAACAATCGTTGAAATTATAAGCGAAAAGAGCAGGATGCCGAGTGAAAATTTTCTCTTTATCGGCAAGCTGTTTTTATAAAAAGAAGCAATTGCGAGAATTGTCGCGCCAACGCCGCAGTAGATCATCGGCGGCCCGCCGGGAAGGTCACTGCCGTGTTCGGAGCTGATAAAGAGCATTGAAATCAGCGTGGAATCAAACTTTGCGCCAAGAACGGCAAGCAGAACGATATTTGCTCCGAGTGAAATGGCACCGACGGCTGCGAGAATTCCTCGGAAAATCTTGCTTGAATTTTTATATAAAAAGACACAATAAAATGACGCGATCGCGATCACAGCGGTGAGGATCAGGAAGATAACCGGAAGATAATCGGTCAATTTTGGCGGCTGAGCTTTTCCACCTCGTAACGAGAACGCAACAGGCACGATTACGACTCCCGAAATGCCGCCCGCGAGGAGCGAAGACATTACAAAATGACATATTTTTCGGACATTTTCAGACGCCGTTGACTCGCTTTCCAAAAGTAGAACCGCGAACCAGAGACAGCAGAAAACGGATATCATGAAGCCGATGTAATAATTCGTGATTATCGCGGCAGCCAGCGCGAAAATATATAGAAAATCGCGCTTTTTTTCGACGATTTTTTCGATTCCGTGGAGTATCAGCGGAAGGAAAATCATCCCGTCGAGCCACATAATGTTAAATGAGAAAATTGTCGCGTATCCGCTCATCGCCCATGACGCCGAAAACGCGATTGTCAAAGTCGGGGCGAGCGTTCTTTTTCTGAAAAATATCGACGCGGTCGCTGCCGAGAAGGCGAGCTTTAAGGCGATTATCAGACTGATTGCCGTCGATATGCTTTCTTTTGGGAAGAGAAGCGTCAGAAAATTCAACGGACTGAACAAATAATAAGACCACAGGCCAAAAGTGCCGCCGCCGAGCGACATTTCACTGCTCCAGATCAGGCTCCCACCTTCAGAAAATGTCCGCCTGAAATGGCTCAGAAAGGCTGAGTACTGCGAGTACATATCGCTCACAAGAAACGATCGGTCGCCGAACGGCGTGATTCCGATCAGCGCAAAAACTATTGTCAGCGCGCAAAAAGTTATAAGAAATGATGACGCCGGGAAGAAAAATGGGCTGTTTTGCAAAGCTTTCAGCCGTTTTTGCGGCATTTTTGCTGAATTCATGTGAAATCCTCCGAGGATATTATACATCTATTATAGCACAAATTTCGGATAATTTCAAGAGGTTTTGCCAAAAAAATCGACAAAATGTTTATCTTCAATTCGCAACGTACGTTGCAAAATGAAGAAATAATACAACGCAAGTTGCAAAATATATGTTGCAAAATAATTTTTGCGAAATCTATTGCAATTTGCGCATGGATATGCTATAATATATTGTAAAGAAACGCTTGACGCGCGCATGATAATAATGATCGAAGTATTAAAACAAGCGTAAAAGTGAAAGGAAATTACACTAATGGAACATACGATAAAGGAACTCGCCGCGGCGGCGGAGGAGCGGATCAGAACGCAGCACATCGCCTGCTTCGAAGGAATGGATAAGCCGCTCTTTCTCATCTCGACCACTTATCCGGGAATCTGGCTTGAACACGTCTACGATTCGGTATTTTACGCTAAAATGTACCCTGAATATCTCAGCATCGCGATAAATACGATCGAACTTTTCATCGACAAGCAGACTCCGGAAGGACAGCTTCCTTGCTTTGTCCTCGACACGGCCAAGGCGAAGAACTGTAAAAATCCGGTCGGTTACTCGCAGATTCAGGAATGCGTATCGTTCGCTGCGCTCTGCTTTGAAGTCGCGGAAATGGCGAAAGATGAAAAATTGCTTCACAAAGCGTTCGACGCGTCGGTGAAGTGGGAAGGCTGGCTCCGCGCGAACCGGATGACCACCGGGCGCGGACTCGTCGAAATGTTCGTCGGCTTTGACACCGGACACGACAACAGCGGGCGGCTCTCGGGCATGGCGCATCCCGGAAACAAGTGCGACGACGCGGCGGTTCTGCCCGACGACGACGGGATCACGCCGATTCTCGCGGTCGACATGAACTGCAATCTCTACGTGACCGAAATCGCGATTGCGAAAATGGCGAATAAACTTGGACTTTTTAACACGGAATCCAAGTATCTCGCGCGTGCCAAAGACGTGAAGGAAAGACTGTTTCGGTATTGTTATGACCCCGATGACGCGTTCTTTTACGACGTCGACAGAGCGGGGAACAAGCGCAAATTCCTTTCGTCGACAATCCTGCATCTCTTCCTCGAAAAGGTGCTTGATCCGGCTGAGGATGCCGATATGATCAACAAAATCTACAATAAGCATCTTAAAAATCCGGATGAATTCTGGACAAAGTATCCATTCCCGTCGATGGCGGTCTGCGATCCCTCTACGGCTGGACACGCTGAAAGAAACTGCTGGGGCTACTTCACCGAGGGACTTATTGACCTTCGCTGCACGCGCTGGATGGATGATTTTGGTTATTCAGAAGACTTCGATTACATCTGCAAAATGTGGGTCGAAGCTTGGACAAAATGCTTCGACGAGATGAAGTTCGGTCAGGAGCTTGACCCGATTTCGGGCGCGCCGTCGCCGTCGTCCGAATGGTATTCGAGCTGTATGCTGTTCTACATCTATGCGGCAAAAAGGCTGAAGCTTTCGTAACAGTTTTTACAAATGTATTGCTCGATTTATGCAATCACCCACTCAAAAATTGCTTGATTTCTCAAAAAGCTATTGACATATCTTGATTTTTATGCTATAATTGATACAGCATTACTGACATTCGCTCCGCGAAAATGCTTTGATTATAGAAGGAAAAATCATGAAAAGACTCATTTCAACCCTCATCCTCGTCTCAATGCTCGCTTCGCTGGCCGCCTGCGGCGATTCGCCGAGTCAGGGCGGCTCAACGACAACGACGCCTTCGGGCGAAACGACCGCCGAGCCGATCGACAACACGCACGACGCCAACGGATTTTTGCTCGATTCGATCCCGGCCGACACAAATTTCGGCGGCAAAACTTTTAACATTCTCGTCCGCGAAAAGGTCGCTCCGACCGAATTCTTCGTCGATGAGCAGACCGGAGACATTGTCGACGACGCGCTCGTGAAACGAAATTCTAAAATCGAAGAGCGAATCGGCGTCAAGCTGAATTACATCACGATGCCCGGCGAGTGGGGCGACCGCGACACCTTCAACGGCGCGATCAAGCAGAGCGTCATGGCGTCTGACGGCGCGTACGATCTCTGCGCGGTGCTGTCGAATCAGCTCGCGACGCTGACGCTCGACGGACTTCTGACCAACCTCAGCACGCTCGATTACCTTGATTTTGAGAAGCCATGGTGGTCGAACGGCCTGCTCGACGAACTTGCGGTCGACGGGAAGCTCTGGTTCGCGTCGGGCGACGCGTCGCTCGGACTGATCAATGGCATGATGTGCGTGTTCTACAACAAGAAACTTTGCGCCGATTACAGCGGAAAATGGACGATTGATAAGGTCGTCGAACTTACTAAGGACGTCTATTCTGATCTCGACGGCGACGGTCTGAAGTCCGCGAAGGATCAGTTCGGATTCGCGACCGGAAGCTTCAACCAGCTCTACGGCTTCCTCGATTCGTTCAATCTGCCGATTTTACAGCGCGACGCGGACGGATATCCGTCAAAATATATATTCAGTTCCGAAAAAGTCGTCGACGCGGAGCAGAAACTCGTGTCGCTCTTCAAGGACAACAATTCGTTTATCACCGGAAAGAAGGATGAAGAGGCCTTCGACACCGCGTTCAAGGAGGGCCGCGTGCTTTTCTGCACCGGAGAATTCAAGGACACCACGACCTACCGCGATATCAGCGCGTTTGATTACGGTGTGATCCCCTTCCCGAAGTACGACGATGCGCAGGAAGAGTATCGCACGACGGCGCGCGCGACCTATTCGAGCTTCTGCATCCCGAAGACGGCGAACGACGCGCAGATGTCGGCGGCCGTTCTCGAATGCTTCGCGTCCGAAAGTTACCGAACCGTTTCGCCGGCCTACTTCGAGACCGCGCTGAAGGTCAAGTATTCGCGCGACGACGAGACTTCGCAGATGTTCGATCTGATCAAATCGTCGGTCACGTTCAGCTTCGCGACCTCGTTCACGATGGCGATCGGCGACCCGCAGAACACGTTCAAGGGAAAAGTCGCGACGCTCGACTCGAACTGGGCTTCGTTCATGGCCTCGTGGGAGCCGACTTCGCAGACGAAGCTTGATACTACGCTTGAAAAGCTCAAGGAACTGGACTGAAAACACAACAAAAAAATCCGCCGCAAGGCGGATTTTTTATCGGTTTTGAATCCGGATATGTGATTAACCGAGGCTTTTCACACTTTCGATGAAGCTGTCGATCGCGGCTTTGGCGGCGTCTTTCTTCGACGCGTAAGTCGAAGCCCAGCTTGTATCATTTTTTACCGCGCCTTTTATATCGATGCTGAGCGAAACTCCGGCCGCGCCGCCGTAAAGACGCCCAAAATCGTAGGTCGCCGACTCGCGGATAAGGTCAAACATCTTTGCGGATTCGTCGTCGCGTGAATACTTGACCTTCAGCGCGGTTTCAAAGTACACGGGCGACACTGTGTAGTGATTTTCCTCGCAGAGAGCTTCCATAGCCGCCGAAACCGCGTCGAGATTCTTCGCTGTGGCGGTGATTCCGAACGGTGTGCAGTTTTCGTTGAGGAGTGTCAGGTATTTCTCCTGATTTTCGTCGTATTTCGGGGTTGGGAGGACACCGAAATCGTCTTTCATAGCGTTATAAATGTTTGCCGCGTCGCGAACAAGTCCGGTTGTGAACACTCCGAGTCCGTTCGCGAAGGCGTTTTTAATGTCGATTCCGCCTGCGCCGCCTGTACCAAATCCGGAAACATAGCCGGGGAGAAGTGAGCCTTCAGCGTTTTGTATGAAATCCGAGAGCTTGTCCATCACTTCAATCATCTTTTCGGTTCCGAAGGTCAGCTCGGGATAGCCGTCCTTGTTGAGCGTTGTCAGCTGGATCCCGGCTCCGGTCAGCATCGGGTAGATTGCGTTATCGTTGTAGAAATAGCATCCGTAGAGGTCGTTGATCGACTTTTTTCCGTCGTTGTCGAGGTCGGAATAGATGTCAGAGGTTAGCTTTATCAGCTTGTCAAGCGTCCATTCGCCGGAATCGACGAGCTTGTAGGGATCTTCGATCGAGTATTCCTCAACAAGTCGCTTGTTGTAGAAGAAACAGCTCAGCTCTTTGATGTTGGAAATCGAAATTTCGCCCGACGCCAGATAGACTTTTCCGCCGATCGCGGTCTCTTCGACAAGTCCATGAACCCACCATGGGTTTTCGAAGTTGATGTATTTCGTCTCGTTGAGCGGAAGCAGAACGCCGTCGGGAATCAGCATAGGCATCACATAGTAGTGGCCGCTGACGATATCGAAAGAGTCGTCTCCGGCCATTACGCTCTGCCGGATTACGTCGATGTACTCCGCGCGGGTGTCCCAAGTGAAAGCGCGCTCAATATCCGTAATTTTTACGCCAAGGCGGTCCTCGACCGCTATGTTCCGATTGTAGAGCGCGTCGTCGACAATATCTCCGGTTTGTTCATAAGCACATTCGCCCTGTCCGAGCCAGTAGAGAATCTTGACTTCGGTCTTGTCGAAATTCAGATTTTCGGGCAGAGTCGAAAGACGTGTTTCACCGCCCGCCTCCGTGGTCGTCGTTGAGACGGGGTCGGACGTATTTTCGGCCGTCCCTTCGCTTCCGCACGCGAAAAGTTGTGCCGCGGCCAGCAGAGCCGCGATAAACGCGAGTTTTTTCTTCATGGTTTTCCTCCAGAATTGTAAATTTTGTAAAAATATTATAGCATTTTTTGCTCGAATGTGCTATAATATATATGTTTGAAAATGCGACAAATCTGAAGGAAAATTACGTATGTATGAAAAATCAAGCTTTATAGGACATTTCGTTCATAAGGATAAGCATGATTATATGATTGACCGCCAATGTATGCCGCTTGAACTTGACGTGGTGGACGATCATTGGCACGACTCGTTTGAAATCGCGTATCAGGTCGAAAATCACAGAGCTTATCAGATAAACGGAAAGCGTCTTGTGACCGAACCGGGAATGGTTCTTGTGGTTCCACCGCACACTTTACACGGAACTGTCAGCGAATTTTCGGGAAAATATGTGACATATGTTCTCAGATATCCGACCTCAATCATCTATCAGCCGGGACTGACGATGCGTAACATACGCTTTCTGACGACGTTTGACGGCGAAATTGACCCGAAACGCTGTCTGTTTTCGGATGATGAGCTGCTTCCGGAGATAAAAAGTGAGTTCGAGCGGCTTTTTGAGTACTATACAACGTCAGAATCGGAGCTTTTGGCGCGCGCCTCCATCCTCCGCATACACGACATGATCTACCGCCTCTACAACCGCGAAAAGAATCAGAACGTCTCGGA
The DNA here is from genome assembly GCA_934503195.1 of uncultured Eubacteriales bacterium. Taxonomy (GTDB): domain Bacteria; phylum Bacillota; class Clostridia; order Oscillospirales; family CAG-272; genus Flemingiibacterium. The sequence goes on along the minus strand of CAKSVM010000003.1, from coordinate 37,077 downwards.
GTTCCTCGCGGCGGTGCAGAGCTGCATCGAGGATCATATCTCCGAGGACATTTCGCCCTACGCGATTGCAGATTTTTTGCATATCAGCCACAGCCTTCTCTGCCACAAGCTCCGCGCCGAACTCGGCTGTACCCCGAACGAGCTTATCCTGCGCTGCAAGCTCAATCTCGCCGAAAATCTGCTGCTCGACCGCCGCGGACTTTCGGTCACTGAGGTCGGACTTGAAATCGGCATCCCCGACACGAGCTATTTTATCAAGTGCTTCAAGAATTCGTGCGGCGTCACGCCCGGTCAGTTCCGCAAGCTGACGCGCGATATGCTGGATGAAAATCGGATGAAATGACAAAAACGCCGCTTTACGCGGCGTTTTTTTGTAACTGTATACGAAATTATTTGAGCGCGGCGAAGGCCTCGACCGTCTTCTGAATCTCGCTTTCGATCTTCGGCTTCACGCCTGCGACGATTGACGAATAATCGCGGTTGTTCGTTTTGAACATATCCTGAAAGATTCCGTCGCGCAGAACCGCACACCAATACGTGTCGCCGAGGTCGTAGATTCGCCCGGCGAAGATCAGGTCGAGCATCTCGATCGACTCGGGGTCGCGCGCGTACTTGCCCTTCAGCGCGATGTCGTAGTAGGCCGGGATCACGAGCTGACGCGATTCGTACGCGAGAGCCTCAAGAACGGCTCCGGTCATGTCGAGTTTATCGTTTGTTTTGGGAATAATCGTCACCATTCCGCCCTCGACGCGCGAATAGTAGTTTGTTTGCGACTCGTCGAACTTCGGGTAGGGGATGATTCCGAAGTCGGAATCCATGTCGCGCAGTCTCGAAACGAGATTGAAGCTCGTGTCCATGAAGAGCGAGTGGCCGGACTCGAACAGCGCGGTCGACATACCTTCGACGTTGCACCAACTGCCGTCGTCCCACGTGATTCCGAAGATTTTTTCGATGACACTCCGGAACTTTTCGTTCTTGTCGAGGTCAAAAACCGGGATGTCGTCTGAATTTTTCGCGACGGATTCGACTCCCGCGCCGATCCAGAAGCAGGGAAGGACGTGTTTCGGCTGTGAAATAAGCCCGTAAATGTCATTTTCATCCATTTTGCTGTCGCCGTTGAGGTCATGCGTCGTCTTTTTCGAAAGCTCGGCATATGTATCGAAGGTCCACTTGCCTTCAAAAACTGTGTCGTAAATATTACCGAGTGAATACTTTTCAGCGACGTCTTTGTTAAAAACCAGCACGTGCGTGTAATCGTAGGTCGTCAGATTGTAGTCGCCGTACGCAAAATACTGTTTGTTTCCGATCGAAAGCGCGGAATTCAGCGTTTGACTCCACCACGGCTTGTCGAGATCGACGTATTTCAGATCGCTTATTGAATAAACCAATCCCTCCTGTGCGAACGACAAGCCGTCGCGGTCGTTCAACTGAATGATGTCGTACGTGTCGTCTCCGGCGAGAATCATGTTTTTGACGGTCGTTTCATAGGCGTCGTCCTCGACGCCGCTGATTTTGACCTTCAGAAGCTCTTCGACGCGGCGGTTTCGCGAATAAATCGCGTCGTTCAGGACGTCTCCGGTCGAGGTTTCGACGTCGAGCTGCGGGTAGACCCATGTCATTTTGGCGGGATCGCGGGTAAGAAAGGTGAATTCGGCGTCACCGTAGTTCAAATCGGACGGGAGACCGAGCGATTCGGCGATTTCGGGTGTGTCGGTCGACGTCTGATCGCCGGAAGTTTCGGCAGGAGGCTGATTTTCGGGCGTGCCGCAGGAGGAAGCGAGGAGCGCGAACAAGAGGAGAAGTGCTGTGGAAGTTGTGCGTTTCATTTCTTTAACCTGTTCCTTTTTGTGAAATTTTGATGCAGCGGAGAATCTTACTTGATTATTATATCACGATTTGTGCGAAATGTCAATAGCAAAATGTAAGCTTTTTATGGTATAATGTAAGTAAAGAAGGTGAGAATATGGACGTGACAATTGTAACGCGCGAGATTCCGCTCGCTGACCGCGGATTCCGCGACCTGAATCCGGTCAGGTGCGGCGACGAAGCCTGCCTGCCGGGGCATATTTCTACAAAGCGCGTGCGAAATTGCTGGCTGATCCACTACGTTTTTTCGGGGAAGGGTACCTACGAATGCCCGCGCGGGAAGTACGAAATCGCCGCCGGGAACTGTTTCGTGATCCGCCCGGGCGAGGAAACCGAGTACATCGCCGACGTCGACGACCCGTGGTACTACATCTGGATAGGTATGACGGGCGAACTCGCGGCGCGATTCGGCGAATTCGGAGACGTTGTGCCGATCGACGATCCTAATCTCTTCACAACGATGCTCGATTGCCGCGAATTTTCGATCGGCCGCGAGGAATTTCTGGCCGGAAAGGCGTTTCTGCTGCTTTCATCGCTCTGGTCGAAGCGGCGGAGCATTTCGAGGATGCCGAAGGGGCGCGAGTACGCCGAGCGGGCGCGGAATTACATAAATCAGTACTACTATCGTAAAATTTCGGTCGAGCAGCTCGCCGAGGCACTGCACATCGACCGCCATTATCTCGTCGAGGTTTTTAAGAGCGAAAACGGTTGCAGCGTGAAGGAATATATTACCAATGTAAAACTGGACAACGCTAGGCGGTTTCTGCGTTCCGGCTTCAATGTAGCGCGCGCGGCAGAGCTGACCGGGTACACTGATGTGGCGAATTTTTCCAAAATGTACAAGAAAAGGTTCGGAGAACCGCCTTCGGGAGAGCGTCTGAGGGCGAAAAAATCCGATTGACTTATTTTTTTCTCTGAAAGTCTTGCATTCCCGCGACAAATATGTTATAATAAAAGTAGTTTTTGTAAGGGGGGACGCACATGACTCGCACAGATGAGACGTTCATAAATATTTTACAATATGCGCTGCACGGCGGCGAATACACGGAAAAATTCTCCGTCGAGGAGTGGAAAGCGATTTTTTCGCTCGCCGACAGCCAGCTTTTGCTGCCGATAATCTTTGAGTCGGTCCGGAAAAACGAGTCGCTGATCGCGGAAAAGGCGTTATTTGAATATTTGAAGAAGCGAACTATCGCGGCAGTCGTCCGTCAGACTGCGAAAAGCGTCGATTTTGAGCGGCTTTACGCGAAATTTCGCGAAAAAAATCTGCATCCGCTCGTCGTGAAGGGGCGGCTTTGCAGTCGTTTGTATCCGATGCCGGATCATCGCGTGAGCGCGGACGACGATATTTTCGTCTCGGACGACGAGCTTGCCGAATGCCGTTCGGTGCTTGTCGAGGCCGGACTCGCCGGGGAAATTCCCGAAAACGAGGTCGCGGACGAGATGACCTACAAAAATGAGTTCCTTTATGTCGAACTTCACCGCTCGCTTTTCGATTCGAGCGAAGGCGCGCCCGAGGATTTTAACAGATTTTTTGTGGATATTCACAAAAAACGCCGCGAAATCGGCGGAATTTTCTCGTTGCCGGCGCATGAGCATATGCTTTATTTAATACTTCATTCGTTCAAGCATTTTCTTTACTGCGGAGTCGGAATCCGCCAGACCTGCGACATCGCGTTCTGGGGGCGGGAATACGCGGCCGAAATCGACTGGGAACTGCTCTTAAGTCAGCTTTCGTCGGTTCGCGCGGACAAGTTCGCGGCGGCGCAGTTCAGAATCGCGACGACAAGGCTCGGATTTGAATTCGATCTGCCGCGCGTATGGCAGAAAATGGTTGACGAAGCCGACGAACTGCCGATGCTCGATGATATGTTCGAGGGCGGCGTTTACGGTGCGGATTCGCTTTCGCGTCTGCATTCGTCGACGGCGGTGCTGACGGCGGTTCGCGCTGAGCGGACGGGCGAAAACCCCGGAATTGTAAAAAGTTTATTCCCAAACTTTGAATATATGTCAGGGAAATATCGCTATGTGAAGGCGTATCCGATTCTGCTTCCGGTTGGCTGGGCACATCGTCTGATCTCGTACGCGGCCGAGCTTCGGACGAAGAACAGTTCGGCGTCCGAAAGCTTGTCGGTGGCGAAAAAGCGCAAGGCTCTGATGAAGGTTTACGGAATAATAAAATAGACAACAAAAATCCCGCAAATTGCGGGATTTTTGTATATTCAAATGAAATTTCAGTCGTTCTTGACGTGTACGTCGAGCTGATTGAAGGGAATTTCGATGCCGGCTTTGTCGAAGGCCTTCTTGACGGCTTCGAGAAGGTCGAAATAGACCGTCCAATAATCGGCGTTGTTGCACCAAGCGCGCGTGACGATGTCGATGCTGCTTGCCGAATGCGCGCTGACGCGGATTGTCGGCGCGGGATCCTTCAGCACGAGGTCATGCTTGTCGCAGAGCTGGAGAATGACCGATTTTGCCGCTTCGAAATCAGTCGAATACGAGACCGAGAAAGTGAGATCGACTCGTCTTATCGGCTTTTCGGAATAGTTTACGACTTCGCTCGTCGAAAGTTTGCCGTTCGGTATGTAAACTACCTTGTTATCGGGCGTGATGATCTTCGTGTTGCAGATGAAAATGTCCTCTACAGTTCCTGAATAACCGCAGGCCTCGATGAAATCGTCGTCCTTGAAGGGGCGCGTGAAGAGTAGAAGCACGCCGCCGGCGAGGTTTGACATCGTTCCGTTGACCGCGAGGCCGACGCCGACGCCGAGCGACGCGATGAGCGCGGTGATTCCGCTCGTGTCGAGTCCGAGGTAGCCGACGATCGCCGCGCAGACGACGATTTTGAGGCCGATCTTCGTTACGTTTCCGAGCGTGCGGGTGAGGGTTTTGTCAAATTTCGAGTTCGTGGCACAGCGTTTTTCACAGGCTTTTTCGACTTTTTTCGCGACCGTATTGATGATTTTGAACGAAATCACGAGCAGAATGAGCGCGATGACGGCTTTTACGCCCGCGGTCGTAAGCCAATTGATAATTTCCTGAAGTACCTTTTCCCAGTCCAAAATAACATCTCCTGATAATTTAATGACTCCATTATAGCATATCATATGATTCAAATTGTGAACCTATTGTAAAATTTTCACGGAAATTCGATTATTACAGCGAAAAATTCGAAAAGTTCATTGCAAATTCCGGCGCGATATGATATAATGAAGAAAACGAATAAAAAGGAGTTATAAATGGAAATTCTTGTAATCTTCAAAACCCACCTTGACCTCGGTTATACCGATTTCGCGTCAGTTGTAGAGCGGCGTTACATGGAGGAATTCATCCCGCACGCGCTCGATCTCGCCGAAGAAATGCGCGATGAGGAGGAAAATTTTGTCTGGACTACCGGATCATGGCTGATCGCGCGCTTCCTCGAAAAGTCGCCGGACGCCGCGCGGATGGAAAAAGCGATCGCCGACGGGCTGATCGCGTGGCACGCGCTGCCCTTCACGATGCACGTCGAAATGGCCGACGCGCCGCTCTACGAGTACGGGCTGAGCATTTCGAAAAAACTCGACGAACGGTTCGGAAAGAAAACAATCGCCGCGAAGTCGACCGACGTCCCGGGATTCACAAAAGCGGCGGTTCCGCTCCTTGCGAAGGCAGGGGTAAAGCTCGTCCACATCGGCGTCAACGGCGTCAGCGCACTCCCGGATGTGCCGCCGATTTTCAGATGGCGGTGCGGAGACAGCGACATAATCGTAATCTACGACAAGAGCTACGGCGGCATAACCGAGCTCCCCGGAACCGATAAAATACTATGTTTCGCGATGACCGGAGACAATCTCGGCCCGCAGACGCCTGAGGATATCAAGGCGTTTTATGACGATCTTCACGCGAAATATCCGGGAGCGAAGATCCGTTCGACGAATCTCAACGAGGTCGCGGAGATTCTGTTGAAAGCAAATCCCGCGCTGCCCGTGATTGACAGTGAAATCGGCGACAGCTGGGCGCATGGATATCAAGCCGATCCGCGAAAGCAGATGGCCTACCGCGCGATGCTCAGATACGCGGCTGAGCTTCCGAAGAGTCAGCGCGAAATTGTCTATTCCGAGCTTCTCAAGGTCGCCGAGCATACCTGCGGGCTTTGCGGAAAAAAATACATAAATGATGACGGAAATTATCGCCGCGAGGATTTCGAACTCGCGAGAAAGAGCGGAAAATACGACAAGTGCGAGCTTTCGTGGCGCGAGCAGCGCGACTACATAAACGCGGCAGCTTCGCAGCTCGACGCCGACTTCGACGTCCGCGCGTCGAATCTGACGAAGGAGTGGAAATCGACGCTTCCGCCCGTGACGGTCAACCGGATCGAGGTCGGAAAGCCCTTCGGACTCGGCGATTTCCGGCTGACGATTGGCAACGACGGCGCGGTCATCGGTCTCGGAAAGCATGGTTCGCCGATCTGCGAAATATGGCGGCGGCTCTTCCGCTTCGAATATGAGGTCTTCAGTCACGCCGACACGATGCGGTTTGGCGAGCAGTATTTCCGCCAGAAAATTCAGTGGGGTTATGACGATTTTACAAAACTCGGCCTTGACGAATCGCCAAATCCGCACATATTGACGGGAATTCACGTCGATAAGCTTTACAGACTTGGTGAATCGGTCGTCTGCCATATGTCTCCGGAGCCGGAGCTGCACGAAAAATACGGCTGTCCGGCGCGCTTTACGCTGAAACTGACGCCTCTGGGCGATTCGCTCGCCGCTGATTTCGCGTGGTACGACAAGCCGGCGTCGCGGATTCCCGAGGGAATGTGGCTGAATTTTGACGGCGGCGAAGGCGAAATTTCAGTGCGGAAGCTCGGAATCTGGGTCGATCCGCGCGACGTCGTGCGGAACGGCGGACGCGTTTTCCACGGAACCGATTACGGCGCGCGGGTCGGCGGGCTTGAAATCGAATCGCTCGACTGCGCGCTCCTGACCTTCGGCGGCGGACTCTGGAACTACCCGAACCGCCTTCCGCGCGAGGGCGACGACCTCAGATTCTGCCTCTACGACAACCAGTGGAACACGAATTTCCCGTTCTGGTACGACGAGGACGCGCGTTTCAGATTCATTCTGAAGTAAAAATCTCTTAAATCAACAAAAAATCCTCTCTTTCGAGAGGATTTTTTGTTACGATAGCCCGTGGTTATGTATCTTTTTGTCGAGCGCGATGATCCGCTGGCTGAATCCACCGACCGGGACGTCAGGGAGATTTTCGGCGTAGATTTCCATTCGCGAGTCGATGTTGTCGATGTATGAGAGCAACTCAGCCTCGGCGCACATCGGTCTGACTGCCGCGCCGAATTCGGGTTCGCCGTGGTGCGAGAGCAGCAAATGCTGCAAAAGCACCGATTTTTCCTCCGGAATTTCAAGTTCTTTGGCGGTTTCAGCGACTTCGTTCGCGCCCATAACGAGATGACCAAGAAGTTGGCCTTTTGTAGAATAGTCCTTTACGAGTCCAAGATCAGAAAAACTGAACTCGTAGATCTTCGCGACGTCGTGGAGGAGCGTTCCGGCCATCAGAAGGCTGCGGTCGATGACCTCGTAGTATAGGTCGGCGAGGAAATCGGCGGCGCGGAGCATATTCGACGTGTGCATCAAAAGTCCCGAAATGAAGCTGTGGTGCATCGATTTCGCGGCCGGAACCGATGTGAACTGCTCACGATGACGTTCAAAAATCGTAGAGGCGAGCTTTTTGTAGTCGGGATCGGTAATTGAGTCGATGAACGAAACGACTTCTTCAATTCGTTTATCGCGGTCGATCGGCGCGGTCTGGACAAGTTTTGTCAGATCGTATGTATCGGTCGACGCGGCAAGACGAATATTGGTCACAATCACCTGAAGATTCCCCTTGAATTCCGAAACAGTGCCGCGGATTTTGATTACTTTTCCGTTGAAGGTCTGATCCGCGCCGATCGGGCCGGAATAATCCCAGACCTTAATATCAATCGAGCCGCTCATGTCAGAGATCGTTCCGGCGAGAAAGGATTTTCCGGATGCCGAAGTCTTGATCACGGCGTCCTTTAGCAGATAGAAGCCCTCGATTTCATTGCCATTTGTTAAATCTTCTATTAACACATTATAAAGCATTTTGTACTCCTGAAATTTTTCTTCCCTATATTATAGCGCAGATTGGTCTCCGCGTCAAGAGGATAGAACAAATTTACATAATATTTACATTTCTGGCCTTCCGGTAGGCCGACGGCGAGAGTCCGACGCTCCCGCGGAAGACGTTTGAGAAGTAGGTCTGTTCGGAAAAACCGACCGAATGCGCGATTTCGGTCACCGAAAGCTCGGTTGATTCGAGCAGAAGCTTCGCGGCGCGGATGCGCGTTTCGGCTATGTATGTCTTCGGTGCGACGCCGAATTTCTGACGAAAAAGCTTTTCCAGATATTTCGGCGAAACGCTGACGTAGCGCGCGATGTCGGCGACGCTCAGATCGTCGGCGTAGGAGGTTTCGATGAAGCGTTTCGCGGCGATCGCGTAGCGGTCGGGACGATTTTCGGCCGCGCGCGTCGTTTTCTGACCCGAATAGGCCGCCATTACGCGGTAAAATAAGCTCAGCATCAGCAGGCGCGGGTCGCTGCGGCCGTGATTTTTGAAGATCATCCGCCGGAATTCGGGGATGAATTCGTCAAACCAATCGCAGTCGAAAACGTGATTTTTCGTTGGCATCCCAAGCTCGGCGAGTGTGGATCCCGCTAGGCGGCCGCGCAGGCCGATCCAGTAATGTTCCCACGGGTCGGTTTTGTCGAAGACGAAATGATACGGCTCGGCGGGGACGATGAGGAATCCCTTCGTGTTGTCGATGTTCTGAAAATTATATGTTCCGCGTCCGGCGACGACGAAGTGAATCGCGTAGACGGACGAGAGGATGTTGTGGTATTCGGATCCGGCGGACGGGGAAGAATGCCCGATTTCATTGATATAAAAGGGACGATGAGAGCTGTCTTCGTCGACAATCGCATCGAGATTGCCGAGCATATGAACGTAATTCATTTTCGATTCCTCCTTCGTACAGATGAATTATAGCATAAACAGGCGTAATTTTTATATCTTTTGGCGTAAATTTTTTATTTACTTTTTCTGAACGCGGTGGTATAATTGATAAAAAGAGTTCTGGAGGAAAACACGTTATGGTAAAAATAATTTATGAAAACGGCATTCCGTTCATCGAAATCAATGGTGAAAAGCTCGTTCCGGCGGCTTTTCGCTCGTTCCGCCCGAAGCCTGACAACATTTCGCTGATGACCCGCGCGGGCGTCAGGCTCTGCCAGATGCTCGTTTCGGGGTCGCTCTGCACGAACGGGTCGCCGTATTCGCTGTTCGGCGGCGTCTGGAAGGGCGACGGGATCTACGATTTCGCGGCGTTTGACCGGCAGTTTGAGATGTTCCGCCGCTTCGCGCCCGACGCGTATTTCAATGTCATGATTCATCTCGACACGCCCGAATGGTGGGCAAAATCGCATCCCGGGCACGAGCCGGACAGCTATCATCACGTCACCGAGGCCGCGCTCGACGAGGAATACGTGCGCTCGGCGTCGGACTATCTGAAGGCTTTGATTTCGTATGCGGAGGAAAAGTACGGCGATCGGATTTTCGGCTACAGCATCGCGGCCGGATGCTCAAATGAGTGGTTTGATATGTCGCTTTACGAAGCAAAATATGACAGATCGCACAATGTACTGACCGAAAACTGGAGAAAAATCATCGGAAAGCCGAACGTGCCCGCTCCGACGATCGCGTCTATGGAGGCTGGCGAGTCGTCGCTGCGCGAAAAGGCGTCGGATGAGTACAGGTATCTTGAACTCGCGTGCAACGCGACGGCCGATCTGGCCTGCGAATTCGCGGCGGCGGCGCAGGAAATTCTGAAGCACGAGAAGCTTTTAGGTCTCTTTTTCGGCTATGTGATACTTGATTATCAGAACTATTGGAACACGAACGCATATGAAAAGGTCTGGCGGTCGCCCGACATCGATATGCTCTACTCCCCGACGGCGTACGGGCATTGCCGCGACCTCGACGGCGTCAGCTCGTACCAGTACGCGGTCGATTCGATCAGGTTGAATGGAAAACTTTACCTGCACGAGGACGATCATCGGACCGAACTCGCGGCGTTTCCGCTCGAAAACGGCGTGATGTTAAAGAATTGTTATCAGAATTTTTACGAATTCCGCGAAGTTTTCCGCCGCGAGATGGCGAACACGCTCGCGAAACAGTCAGCGTTCTGGTGGTTCGACTTTTTCGGCGGCTATTACAACGCGCCGGAATACGAGGCCGAACTCACGTACGAGATGAAGATTTTCAGCGAAATGTCCAAGGGTGAGCGGCATTCCGTATCGGAAATCGCCGTATTCGTCGATCCGATGTCATTTAATTGTATAAAGGAAGGGACGAGGCTCTGCACCAATCTTGTGCGGCGAAATATGCATGAGCTGCATCGCTGCGGAGCACCGTATGATTATTTCAACCTCAACGATTTTGGAAAAATCGAGCGCGATTACAAGCTATATGTCTTCCTCAACTCGATCGACATTGAGCCCGAAATACGCGATGCTATCGGGAAAAAATCGGGAACGAAGGTCTGGCTTTACGCGCCGGACGTCGTCGACGGAGATGGACATTTTGACTTTTCGCGGATTTCAAAGCTCGTCGGCATGAGTGTCGAAAAGTACAGTTCCGACGACCCGCGCGCGGTTTATGACGACGTCGAATTCGGCTTTACGAAGGCGATTGAGCCGATGTTCCGCGTCGAAGGCGGCGAGCCGATCGCGTTCTACAAAGACGGAAATGTCGCCGTCGCGAAGTCCGGAGCTAACATTTACGCCGCGCTCGGCCTCCCGTGTCGGCTCTGGCGCGACATCGCGCGCGACGCTGGCGTCTTCATCTACGATGAAAACGGCGGCGGACTCGCCGCCGCCTCGGATTTTGTGTGCAGCTACACGACGCTTCGCGAAAATTGCGAGCTGAATATGCCAGAAGATGGAAAATATGTCGAGGTCTGGAGCGGCGAAGAGTACGAGTGTGTCGGCGGAAAGCTCCGCTATCACGCCGAAAAAGGCCGCACGATGATGTTCAGAAAAACAAACATATAATTAAGGAAGGAATTAAACATGAAAAAGAGATTTTCAGCGATTTTGCTCCTTATTTCGATGCTCGCGGTTTCGTGCGGAGGAGAAAATTCCGCGCCGGATGAGACGACTCCGGCGTCAACGGATCCGGTCGAATCGACCGAAACAACGTCGGGCCGCGACAAATCCGACCTCCCCGACAAGAAGCTCGACGGATTCACGCTACGTGTTCTCCACCGCGATCCAGGCGGTGTCACGACCTCGATGGACACGATTGCGCCCGACGAGGCTGACGGAGATGTGCTGAACGATGCGTTCTATAACCGTAATGTTCGACTGTTTGCTAAGTATGAATTTAACATAGAAAAGCTCTATGTAACCGACGTTCTAGCGGCGGTTGAGAAGTCGGTTACGGCCGGTGACGACGAGTATGACATCGCTCTTCCGTACTATGACCGGGCGGCGGAAAAGGTCGGAACCGAGATTTTTGCCGATCTGAACACGCTTGGAAATCTCAATCTTTCGAAAAATTATTGGGATCAGAACTTCAATTCGGCGACGTCACTTGGCGGTAAAAACTATTTCGCGGTCGGCGACATCATGGTTTCTGACGACGATGTGCTGCTGATGATGCTCTATAACAGCGATTTCGCGGCCGATTTAGGCATCGAAAACCTGTATACAGCCGTAGAAGAAGGCCGATGGACGTATGATTTGCTTCGAAAGTACGTGAAGCAGGTGGCGAATGATCTTGACGGCGACGGAAAGATCACGAAGGACGACACGGTCGGATTCCTTTGGGCTTCGAACAACTGTCTTGCGCCGCATATGCTCGCGGTCGGCCAGCAAATCTTCACGAAGGACAAAAATGACGTGCCGATTATGAACTCGGATCTGACCAAAGCATACTACGTTTTTGACATACTCGGAGAGCTTCTCGATCAGTCGCGCTACAGTCTTGAATGGATTCAGTACGGCGCGGATCAAGTCAGCGTAATTACTGGACTTGTGTCGAACAAGCAGGTACTTTTCCAGAATCTGATTCTTTCGCAGCTCCGTCGGCTTTATCGCGACGTCACGGCCGATTTCGGTATGCTTCCGATGCCAAAGCTCGATGAATCGCAGGAAAATTACTACTCTACATTGTACAAAACATTCGAGGCGATCGCGGTTCCGGCGACGAATTCGCACCTCGACGAGACGGGATTTGTCCTCGAAGCTCTCGCCGAGGCCAGTGGCGACATCAACAACGCCTACTACAACATCTGCCTTGAGTCGAAATACACGCGCGACCCTGAGTCGTTCGAGATGATCAGCCTCGCGCGCGAAAACGTAATTTATGACGTCGGCTACATTTACGACTTCGGAAAGCTCTATTCGTCGTTGAATGATGCGGCGGCGAGGGGCGAAAGCGGTTCGATGGCGTCGCTGATTGCATCTCTGAGCGATTCCGCGAAGGCCGCGGCTGAAGAGTTTGTTGGAAAGTTGAACTGAATGTAAAATATTCTCAAAAAAAGCTCCGCAAAAGCGGGGCTTTTTTTTCGAGTCTATGTGAGGAAAAATATTACGCTGGGTTAATTGTAACATGAAATGTGACATTATATCAAATATGTGACCTGTGCTTGTGGTAATCGTTTCCATTCCTGCGGCGTCAGCTCGGTTTCACGCTTAAAAATCTGAATAAAATAAGAATAATTTTCAAATCCGCTTTGAAGAGCCGCGTCGGTCGCGCTCGCGCCTGAAACCAGAAGCGATTGTGCGGCCGCGACGCGTTTTTTCGCGATGTAACGGTTCAGCGTTAGGCCCATTTCCTTCGTGAACCGGCGCGAAAGATACTCCCGCGAAACGAAAAGGGCCTGCGCGACATCGTCGGTCGTCTTGATCTCTACAAGATGAGAGTTAATATACGAAAGCGCGTTGCTGACAATCTGACTGCACCGATCTGGCAGATCAATTGCCGAAATTTTATCAAAAGATTCGTTAATAAGAGACAGATTGCACAAAAAATCCGCCAGTGCGTAGGAACTCGCGTCGATGCAATGCGATTCGAAGCGGTTTTTTGTCTGCTCTACACGTGAAATATACTGCTCGGTCTGCTCCTTTGAAAGCACAAGCGCGTTCTTTTCTCCGAATGGACGATTGTAGAAACAACGCAGGAATTTCATTTTCGGAAGCTTCAGAAAGTCGGGGCGGAACTGGTAAAATATGCGCGAATAGGAGCATGATTCGAGTATTTTTACGCTGTGAAGCTCGCCCGGTCGGGTGAAAATAACAGTGCCGGGAACCAGATCGAATATGCCGCTTTCCACCATATAGCTGCATTTTCCGGTGATAAATATGTACAATTCGCAGAAATTATGCGTATGCGGATAGTGATTCGGTGCGCCGCAGGCCTCGAAAGAGTTCGCGTATTCAATAGAAAGATCCGGCGTTATTAAGTGTCTGAAGAGCATTTTGTCCTCCGTTTAGAAATATTTCACATTTATTATATCACAAAATGCTCCGAAAGTCAAGCGTACCAGATCACAAAATCAACATATTTGGCGAAAAACGACACATATCTGATAGACAAATGGCATTCTGTATGATATAATTGAATCATAAAAACGGCTGTAGTGCCGGGGAGGAAGTTATATGCGAAATATTTCAAGGAAAGCCGCGTTCATGCTGGCTCTGCTGATGGCGTTTTCGGCGGTGTCGTGCGGCGATACGGCAGAATTGCCAACAGAAACGACAAATCAGGTCGAAAATACGTCAGAAACCACAGAAACAAGCACTGAAAAGCTGACCGACAAGGTTCCGGATGTAAAGTTTGACGGTCAAGAGTTCCGGACGATCGAACAGAACTCGAACATAAATCCGCTCGGACTTGAGGAGAGCGACGGCGACGTCGTGAACGACGCGGTCTGGGACAGCGCGCGCAAGGCTGAGGACAGATTTGATGTCAAAATCGTACCTACGACGCTGATTGTGTACGGCGAGCTTTCGAAGGCTGTCATGAAGGCGGTCATGAGCGACAGCGACGAATATGACCTCGTTTTTGGTCAAATGTTCAAATCCGGCTCGGACGCGCAGCAGGGAATTTATATGGATTGGCAAGAAGTTCCGTACGTAAACTTTGAAAATCCGTGGTACGTCAAGTCGATCAACGACGCGACGGTCGGCGACAAGCTTTACATGATTGAAAGCGAGCTGTCAATGACATATCATAAACAGACGTGGATGATTGTTTACAACAAAACCAAAGCCGGCGAAATTGCCGATTTTCCCGACCTCTACAAAATGGTAGAAGACGGAACTTGGACGATTGACCAGCTCTACAAGCTGTCTTCGGACGTCTATCGCGACCTCAACGGCGACGGGAACCGCGACGACAACGATTTTTACGGCATCTACGGCAGCACCGACGCTTGTATGCTCGCGTCATTTGTGGCCGGAATGGACGGCAAAATCGTCGAGGTCGACAAGGATCTTAAGGTCAACACCTACATAAATTCCGAGAAAACGATTGATATTTTATCGAAACTATCCAAACTTTTCGTTTCGAGCGACGGCGCGCTTCAGCCCGCGGAGTCGAAGCGCAAGTATCGCATGGAGCGTTTTACAAACGGAAAGGTCATTTTCGAGGCGATGCAGGCGAACGATCTCGTCAGCCCGGATTTCAACATGAGAAATCTTTCGGATGAGTTCGGCGTCCTCCCGCTGCCGAAATACGACGCCGACCAGACCGAGTACTACACGATGGTTGACGGCGGCGCGTCGGTCATGCTGATCCCGAAGACCGTCCGGAACGCCGATATGGTCGGCGCGCTGGTCGAGGCGATGAGCGCGGATTACTATTATAATGTAACTCCTGTTTACATCGGCGTGGCGATCGAGCAGAAAGGCACGCGCGACGAGGAGTCGATCCGGATCATGCGCGAGATCTTCGATTCGCGAGTCATCGCGTTCGATTACCTCTACGACGGATTCAAAGGCTGGGTCATGCAGCTGCCGGCTCTGATCAAGGACGAAAACACGATCGCGTCCGGAATTCAGGGGCAGCTCAGCGCGATGACGGCTTATTATGAGAGTGTCGTTGACTTCCTGACAGCAAAATAAACGCGAAGGCCGGTCTGATTTTACAAACCGGCCTTATTCAGTTCACTCATTATTTACAAAAATCTTTGAAAAAGCTCTTGACAAATCGGCGCGAATGGTGTATAATTTAAGTGTACCAAAAAGGTATAGATTGGAGTGGCAAGATTGAGACTCACACAGGAAGCCGACTACGCGCTGCGGATCGTCTGGATCCTCGCGAAGGCTGATGAAACGCTCGACGCGAAAAAAGTTTCGGAGCTGGCCTGTGTCCCTGAAAGATTCACGGTCAAAATTCTGCGGAAGCTGGTGCTTCGCGGGACAGTGGCCTCGAAAAAAGGGGCGATGGGCGGGTATCTGCTGGCGGCGGATCCGCGTGAGCTTACGATGCGGCAGGTGATCGAAACGATCGACGGACCGCTTGAGATTTCGCGGTGCCTTAACGATGGGTACAGATGTTTGCGAAACTTTGACAAAAAATGTTGCACATTTCATCTTATTTTTGAAAAAGTAAACAAAGAAATGGCTGAAAAATTCGACAGAATCACGATCGCTGACGCGATTGATGACGAAATCGGAATCGACGTCATTCTTGGAAAAATTTAGGAGGAAGAAAATCATGGCAAAATTCATCTGTAAGGTCTGCGGTTACGTATTCGAAGGGGACGCGGCTCCCGAAAGATGTCCGCAGTGCAAGGCTCCCGCGTCGAAGTTCGAAAAGGTGACTGAGACCGCGAAATTCTGGGCCGCTGAACACGTCGTCGGCGTCGCGAACGGCGCGTCGCAGGAGATCATCGACGGACTCCGCGCGAACTTCAACGGCGAATGCACCGAGGTCGGCATGTATCTCGCGATGGCGCGCGTCGCTTTCCGCGAAGGTTATCCGGAAATTGGCAATTACTGGGAAAAGGCCGCTTACGAAGAGGCTGAACACGCCGCGAAGTTCGCTGAGCTGCTCGGCGAAGTCGTGACCGACTCGACCAAGAAGAACCTCGAAATGCGCGTTGAGGCTGAAAACGGCGCAACTCAGGGCAAGGTTGACCTCGCAAAGCTCGCGAAGGAAGCCGGACTTGACGCTATCCACGACACCGTTCACGAGATGGCACGCGACGAAGCACGTCACGGCAAGGCATTTGAGGGACTTCTCAAGAGATATTTTAACTAAAATTATCCGCAAAAATAATACCGATTTGACAGATCGGTGAAAATCGGCAAAAAATTCCCCGGCGGGCAACTGTCGGGGAATTACTGTTTACATATTGCAATTTCACGTGGTAAATGCTATTTACTGAGAAGAATATTTCGCACTTCTTCGCACCATTTCTGAGGGTAGTGAATGAGCAGTTCTTCGTGCTGAAGATCGAATTCGTGAATGATCGGGTGTGCGAAATGCTTTTGGTAGCGGGCGCGGTATTTTTTGCCCATTTTAAGCGCGTAGAAGACATGAATCTCGGAATCCGGCGTGTCGATTTTGTCGGGAAGCGGCGTTATCAGGTCGGAATAATACTGATTTCTACAACTTGCGAGCGTTACGTACGGACGCGGCTCGGAGAAAATTTTCAGGAACGCGCCGACGTAATCGGGCGACTTCGCGGCCTTTTCGTCGAGCTTTTTTTGCAGAGATTCTGACTTCAGTCTGCCGTCGTGAACCAGCGGATAGATCTTCGGTACGAGCAGATCGGACGACAGCTTTGCCGCCAGAGGAGACGACTGATCAAGGTCAGAACTGCCGATAATACCAAAATCTATATGTATATTGTTTCTTGCTATGAGCAATCCGACGAAAGATCCGCCAAGCGAACAGCCGTAAGCACCGCGAATTCGACCGCCGCAGAGACGCTTTATGCTGTTTTCGATCTTAGAGGTTTCTTCGAGCATCGTGGGGAATTCGGTTTTTTCAGTCTCGTCAAAGCCGTCGTACGACACGCATAAAAGGTAAAAATCGCGTTCGAGCAGCGGAATTATGCCTGAAAAAGTCCGCCAGTGGCACCATGTGCCGGGGAGGAGCATGAGCGCGGGATTTGTTTTGTCACCGAAAGTATAGATTTTCATTTTGCGTCTCCTTTCACCGATCGAACGGTTATTCATATCGAGTTATCGCTTGCTAACCGATACTATTATATCACGTCGTACGAGAAAATGCAATGGGCAAAACAGACGATCTTTTGCGATATGGATTTGAAATCGGACAGCAAAATAACTAATGAATGAAACGACGATTATTTCTCATGAGCAGTTCATAGAAATTACTTATATCCGCAAAGCGAATATTTGCAAATTACAAAAACCGCGCGAAGAGGCCTTTTGGTGGGCGTATCCGCGCGGGAATTCTGTTTATTTCAGGCGAAAAAATCTGAAATATCAGAAAACACAATTTTTTTCTCGGCTTCATTGAGAATTTCGTGCCGCATTTTCGGGTAGGTTTTGACCGAAATCTGAGCAAATCCTGACATTTTCAGCGTTTCGATTGAGTCGTTTCGACCTGCTTCCCCACCGGTACACGGGTCATCCTCGCCCGAGAGCAGGAGAAACGGAAGTTCAGAATTCACATATTCACATCTCGATGTGTCGTGCATATAATCGACCAGCGTGAAGAGATCGCGCATCGCCGAGACTGTGAATCCGAAGCCGCAGAGCGGATCTTCGACGAATTTCGTTATGTTTTCGCGGTCGTAGCTGATCCAGTCGAAGTCGGTTTCGGGCGACTCGATCGAGCGATTGAAGACTCCGGTTGAGAGCTTGTTCAGCAGCTTTGAACGTCCGCGCGAGCCCGCAAAAGTCTGGCAGATATTTGCTAAAAACACGCCGAATCCCGCCGCGGCCTGATAATTCGGGTATCCGGTGAGGACGACTTTGTCGTAAAGCGACGAGTTTTTCTGCAAAACGACGCGCGAGATTATGCTGCCCATCGAGTGCGCGACGAGGTAGACCGGAAGGCTGGGAAATTCCTTTGCGATATATTCGCGGATCTTCAGCTGATCCTCAATCAGCAGCTTCCAGCCATCGCGGTCGGCGAACCAGCCGAGGTCCTCCTTGGGTGTTTTCGCTCCGTGTCCGCGCATATCAGCTGTGACGACGGCGAGATTTTTTGTTAATAGGTAGTCTACGAAAACTTTATAACGATCCTGATGCTCCTCCATTCCGTGCGCGATCTGGACAACGGCGCGCGGGCTTTCAGGTGAGCGGATTTTGACATTGCGTTCCTGAAGATCTATCGTTTTTTGTGCTGACATTTCACGTTCTCCATTGCTTTTTCTTTTAGTATACCACATTTTTGGCGCGATGTCAATGGACAATTATGGAAATGTGTACGAAAAAACGCGGTAAAACCGCAAAAAACTGCGCCTCCGCGAGCAAAATATTTACATCAAACCAGTTGACATCCGCCAAAAAAACTGCTATAATATAATGATGAAAAAATTACTGGAGGATACCATCATGCAGAACAAGCTCCGCGCCGGAATAGTCGGCGCAACCGGTATGGTCGGGCAGAGATTCATCACCCTGCTTCAGGATCACCCCTATTTTGAGATCACCGCGCTCGTCGCGTCGCCGCGCTCGGCAGGGAAAACTTACGAGGAGGCTCTCGGCGGCCGCTGGAAGCTCCAGACCCCGATGCCTGAGTCGGTCAGGGACATGATCGTCATGGATTCGTCGAAAATAGACGAAATCAAGCCGCTTGTCGACTTCGTTTTTTGTGCGGTTGACATGAAAAAAGACGAAATCAAGGCTCTCGAAGAGGCTTACGCGAAGGCCGAAATTCCGGTCGTTTCGAACAACTCGGCCAATCGCTGGACGCCCGACGTCCCGATGGTGATTCCCGAGATCAACGATTCGCACCTCGCGGTCATCGATTCGCAGCGTAAACGGCTCGGCACAAAGCGCGGCTTTGTCGCCGTCAAGCCAAACTGCTCGATTCAGTCCTACGTCCCCGCGCTGACGCCGCTCCTCAAATGGAAGCCGACCCGCGTCGTCGCGACGACCTATCAGGCAATTTCGGGTGCCGGAAAGACCTTCCGCGAGTGGCCGGAAATGATCGACAACGTCATCCCGTACATCGGCGGCGAGGAGGAAAAGTCCGAAAAAGAGCCGCTGAAGATCTGGGGACACGTTGAAAACGGCGAAATTGTAAAGGCTGACGCGCCGCTGATCACGACTCAGTGCATCAGAGTGCCGGTTTCTGACGGACACACCGCGGCTGTATTTGTGGATTTCGCCGAAAAACCGACGAAAGATGAGATCCTCGAAGCTTGGGCGAATTATTCGGGCAAGCCGCAGGAACTCGGACTTCCGCACGCTCCGAAGCAGTTCATCCACTATTTTGAGGAGGACAACCGTCCGCAGACCCGGCTTGACCGCGATCTTGAGGGCGGAATGGCGATTTCGCTCGGAAGACTCCGCGAGGACTCGCTGTTTGACTACAAATTTGTTGGCCTTTCACACAACACTCTGCGCGGAGCGGCTGGCGGAGCTGTAGAAATTGCTGAACTTCTTTATCGTGAGGGCTATCTCACTGCGGAGGTTTGATTATGAAACAGAATATTCTCATCGTCGGCGGCGGCGGACGCGAACACGCGATCGCCGCGAAGCTCGCCGAAAGCCCGAACTGCGGCAAGCTCTGGTGCGCGCCCGGCAACGGCGGAACGGCCGAAATCTGCGAAAATCTGCCGATCAAAGCAACGGATGTCGATGGAATCGTCAAGGCGGCGAAGGAACTTCACGCCGATCTCGTCTTCGTCGCGCCCGACGACCCGCTGATGCTCGGCATGGTCGACCATCTTGAGGCCGAGGGAATCCGCGCGTTCGGCCCGCGTCAGAACGCCGCGATCATCGAGGGAAGTAAGGTTTTTTCGAAAAATCTTATGAAAAAGTACGGAATTCCGACTGCTGGGTATGAGGTTTTTGACAATTCCGCCGAAGCTATAAATTATATAAAGAAACAGAATTCTTTCCCGACCGTAATCAAAGCCGAGGGACTCGCACTCGGAAAGGGCGTCATAATCGCCGAAAATCTCGCCGATGCCGAGGCCGGAGTTCACGAAATCATGGACGACAAGGTCTTCGGAGACGCCGGAAACCGCGTCGTCATCGAGGAATTCCTGACCGGACCCGAGGTTTCGGTTCTCGCGTTCACCGACGGAAAAACCGTCAAGCCGATGGTCTCCGCGCAGGATCACAAGCGCGCGTTCGACAACGATAAAGGCCCGAATACCGGCGGCATGGGAACCTTCTCGCCGAGCCGGATTTACAGCCCCGAAATCGCCGCGCTCTGCATGGAAACGATCTTCAAGCCGACGATCGCGGCCATGTCGCGCGAGGGAAGACCCTTCAAAGGCGTTATCTATTTCGGCCTGATGATTACACAAAACGGACCTAAGGTCATCGAGTACAATTCGCGCTTCGGCGACCCTGAAACGCAGGTCGTCCTGCCGAGACTCAAGACTGATTTCATCGATATCATAAACGCGGTCATCGACGAAAAGCTCGACGAAATTGACATCGAGTGGGAGGACAACGCCTGCGTCTGCGTCGTCGCGGCGTCGGGCGGATACCCCGTGAAGTACCAAAAAGGCTATGAGATCACCGGACTTGACTGGTTCAAGGATCAGCCCGACTGCGTCGTCTATCACGCCGGAACCACGCTTTCTGACGGGAAATTATTGACTTCCGGCGGACGCGTTCTTGGCGTCACCGCGAAGGGCGACAACCTCGACGCGGCGATAAAACGCGCTTACGAGGCGATCGGACACGTACATTTCAAGGATATGCACTACCGCCACGATATCGGCGTGAAATGATATTTTGCAACTTGCGTTGTGAAATAAGCCGGTTTCGCAACCTATGTTGCAAAATGCTTGTTACGGAATTGATTATAGCGCAACATACGTTGCACAATCCATAGAAAACAGTCCAAAAGTTGCACAAAACGGACAAATATTTTTAGGAGGAGCGGCGTCGCCGTATGACTTCGCTCACGATTTATGAATAATGAATACAAGCAAAACGACCTTTTGAATACCATCGAACAGAAGCTCCCGACTTTTTCGAAGGGGCAGCGGCACATCGCGGCTTTCATGCTCGAACACTACGACAAGGCGGCCTACATGACCGCCGCGAAGCTCGGAAATCTCGCCGGAGTTTCGGAATCTACGGTTGTAAGATTCGCGATTGAACTCGGTTTTGACGGCTATCCGGAGCTTCAGCATTCGCTTCAGGAGCTGATCCGGACGAAGCTCACCGCGCTTCAGCGCATCGAGATCACAAACGACCGCATCGGCGACTCGGATCTGCTCGAAAAAGTCCTCTGTTCGGACATCGACAAAATCAAAAGAACGCTTGAGGAGATCGACCGGAAGAGCTTCGACTCGGCCGTCGACGCGATGATCGGCGCGAAGATGATTTACATCATCGGAATGCGCTCGTCGTCGTCGCTCGCAAGCTTCATGTACCATTATTTAAGCCTGATTTTCCCGCACGTCCGGCTCGTCCGGACGACCTCCGGATCAGAGATTTTCGAGCAGATTCTGCGGATTTCGAAGGGCGACGTGATCATCGGAATCAGCTTCCCGCGCTACTCGAAGCGGATTATCAACGCGCTTGAATACGCGAAAAAGCAGTCGGCGCACGTCGTTTCGATCACCGACAGCCCGGCCTCGCCGATTGCCGCGCTGGCCGACGATACGCTCCTCGCGAAGAGCGACATGGCGTCGTTCGTCGACTCGCTCGTCGCGCCGCTTTCGATCATCAACGCGCTGATTGTGGCAATCGGACGCAAAAAGCAGGACGAAGTCTCCGAAACTTTTAGCAAACTTGAACAAATCTGGGATGAGTACGACGTTTACGACAAGTCGCACGACTCGAAAAATGAGGACGGTGCGCGATGAAAATCGGAATCGTCGGCGCGGGCGCGGCCGGGATGATGGCCGCGATTACGGCCGCTGAGGCCGGGGCTGATGTGACACTTATCGAACACAGCGACCGTCCGGGGCGGAAGCTTCTGATCACCGGAAAAGGTCGTTGCAATGTCACAAATAACAGCGACATAAATACGCATATTTCTAACATTCCTACAAATCCGCGGTTCATGTACACGGCTCTGAACGCGTTCGGGCCGCGGGACGTGATGGATTTCTTTGAGAACCGCGGCGTTCCGCTCAAAACCGAGCGCGGAAACCGCGTCTTTCCGGAGTCGGATCGGGCGGCCGATATCTGCGGCGCGCTGAAGCGGAGCATTGATCGGCTCGGCGTGAAAATTCTTCACGCCGACGCGAAGCATCTGATTATTGAAGAGGATCCGGACGGGAAAAAGATGATAAAAGGCGTTGAGACCGATGCGGGAAAAGTCGATTTTGGTCATGTGATCCTCGCGACCGGAGGGGCGTCTTATCCGCTCACCGGGTCGACCGGTGACGGTTACAGAATGGCGGCGGAGGCCGGTCACACGATCGTTGCGCCGAAGCCCGCGCTCGTTCCGGTTGAGTGTGCCGAGGGCTTTGTGAAGGAGCTTATGGGGCTTTCGCTGAAGAACGTCACGCTGACTGTTTCGGATCAGGCGGGACGTGAGGTTTTTGAGGAACAGGGCGAGCTTTTATTTACACATTTCGGACTTTCCGGGCCGCTTGTTCTGTCGGCGTCGAGCCACATGAAAAAGCTTCCGGGAATGCGCTACAGGCTATCGATTGACCTCAAACCCGCGCTGGATTTTCAGACGCTCGACAGGCGCGTCCAGTTGGATTTTTCCAAATATTCGAATAAGGATTTCGTGAATTCGCTCGGTGATCTGCTTCCGTCGAAGCTCATTCCGGTCGTTGTCAGACTCTCGGGAATCGACGAGCGGAAAAAGGTCAACGTGATCACGAAAGATGAACGTCACAGGCTGATTTCCGTCCTCAAGGGACTTACGCTGACCGCGACGAAATTCCGTCCGATCGACGAGGCGATTGTCACTTCAGGCGGCGTTTCGGTCAAGGAAATCTCGCCGAAGACGATGGAGTCGAAGCTCGTGAAAAATCTATATTTCGCGGGCGAGATAATCGACGTCGACGCCTACACGGGCGGGTTCAATTTGCAGATCGCGTTCTCGACGGCGCACCTCGCGGCTTTGTCCGCGGTCATGTCAGGGGACACGGAATCCGACAATTAAATTTGTACAATTCGGTCATGCCGTCTTTTTCCGGAAGGACGGTTGAAAGGGGTAATTCTTATGCTGAAAATCGCGCTTGACGGGCCGAGCGGGGCGGGGAAGTCCACGCTCGCGAAGGAGATCGCAAAACGACTCGGAATCACGTATCTTGACACCGGCGCGCTCTACCGCACGGTCGGCTTCGCGGTGAAAAGAGCCGGAATCGACCCGGCCGACCGCGAGAAGGTCGCTGAGCTTCTGAAGTCGATTTCGGTCAATGTCGAGCTTGAAGACGGAAAACAGGTCGTCTATCTCGACAAATCGAGAGTCGGCGACGAGATACGCACGCCCGAGATGTCGATGTACGCGTCGAAGGTCTCGGCGATCCCGGAGGTGCGCGAATTTCTGCTTGAGACTCAGCGGGATTTCGCGCGGAAAAATCCGGTCATCATGGACGGCCGCGACATCGGAACGGTCATTCTGCCCGACGCCGACGTGAAATTCTTCGTCACCGTGAAGCCCGAGGAGCGCGCGAGACGCCGGCTCCGCGAGCTGCTTGAAAAGGGCATCGACACTACTTTCGAGGCCGTTCTGGCCGATCTTGAGGCGCGCGACAAGGCCGACCGGACCCGCGAGGTCGCGCCCGCCGTCAAGGCCGACGACGCGATCGAGCTTGACAACACCGGAGATTTCGACGAGACGGTCGAAAAGGCCCTCGCGATCATTTCGGAGCGCGCGAAATGAAGAAAAAGTTAAATTTGTATGAACGCGTGTATAAGCATCTCGCCGGATTCATTAAAAAAGCCTTCCGCATCAAGGTCGTCGGTGCGGAAAACGAGCCGATGGAGGGCGGTTATCTCGCCTGCGCGAATCATATTTCGTTCTTTGACGTAATCGTGATGGCCGTCGCGACGAAGCGGCAGATACGTTTTATGGCAAAAAAAGAACTATTTTCCATTCCATTGCTCGGAAAGCTGATCACGGCACTCGGCGCGTTCCCGGTCGACCGAAAGGGAAATTCGGCCGGATCGATCAAAAAGTCTATAAATCTGCTCGAATCGGGCGAGGTCGTCGGGATGTTCCCGCAGGGACACCGCTTTGCCGGGCGCGAGCTTGAATCGACGCGCGACAACGTCAAGGGCGGCGCGGCGATGGCCGTCTGGCACGCCAAGGTTCCGGTTCTGCCGATGTACATCGAGACGAAAAATTCACGCGTGC
The DNA here is from genome assembly GCA_934503195.1 of uncultured Eubacteriales bacterium. Taxonomy (GTDB): domain Bacteria; phylum Bacillota; class Clostridia; order Oscillospirales; family CAG-272; genus Flemingiibacterium. The sequence goes on along the minus strand of CAKSVM010000003.1, from coordinate 12,690 downwards.
GGCTCTTCCGGCCGATCACGATCCACATCGGAAAGCCGATTTCCTACGATTCGTTCGGCTTCGAAAAGGGCGGATCCGCCGAGTACGAGCGCGGCGCGAAGCTGATTTTCGACGACATAATTTCGATTAAAAACGCGGGCGCGCTGCCGTCCGGCGGGGAAAAATCGGATGGCTGAGATTTTCGTAGCGAAGCTCGCGGGCTTCTGCTTCGGCGTAAAGAACGCCGTCGACGCAGTCGAACGCGCGATTTCGACCGGAAAACGCGTCTTCACGCTCGGAAAGCTGATTCACAACCCGTCCTACATAGCGTCGCTCGAGGAAAAAGGCGTCCGGATCGTCGGCGAGTCCGACCTCGATATGATTATGGAAACAACCGGCGAGGCGACGCCGACGATCATCTGCACCCGCGCGCACGGCATCACGAAGGAGCTGTCCGAAAAGCTTGATTCGATGAAGAAAGCGAATTCCTTCCTCGAAATCGTCGACTGCACCTGCCCGCACGTGTCGCGGATCCAGCGGATCGCCGCCTGTGAGACGATGCCCGACACGCTTTTCTGCATCCTCGGCGACCCCTCACACCCAGAGGTCGAGGGGATAATTAGCTACGCTAACGGAAAAACGATCGCGAAACCGACCTCGGACGAGCTTCTGGCGGCTTTTGAGGCTGAAAAAACGCACAAAAAAGATGCCGTTCTTGTCGCTCAGACTACGCAAAACGTAAAAGAATGGCTTTCATCGCAAAAAGTTTTCAAAAAGGTCTGTACAAATTCAAAAATTTATGATACAATATGCAGTGTAACAGAAAATAGGCAGAATGAAGTCTTGAAGCTATCCCGAAAAATGGATATGATGTTGGTTATCGGCGGAAAAGACAGTTCGAACACACGAAAGCTCTTTTCCATATGTGAACAGAATTGTAAGCTGACTTTCTTGATTGAAGATGCTTCCTCCATTCCGCTCGAGTATGTTAAACCCCATATGAAGGTGGGAATCGCCGCGGGCGCGTCAACGCCGGGCGAAATTATTCAGGAGGTTCACTATATTATGAGCGAGAACACAGAAAAAACTTTTGAAGAAATGATCGACGAGTCTCTTCGTCCGATCAACAACGGCGACCGCGTGACCGGAGTTGTCACCTCGGTTTCCGACAACGAAATCCACGTCGACATCGGCGCGAAATTCACCGGAATCATTACATATTCCGAACTCACCGACGATCCTTCGGTCAAGCTCACCGACGCTTACAAGCCCGGCGACGCGATCGAGGCTGTTGTCGTCAAGGTAAACGACGCCGAGGGCGTCGCGCAGCTCTCCAAGAAGCGCATCGACGTCGCCAAGAACTGGCAGGCTGTCGTTGACGCCGCAAACAACGGCGAGCCGATCGAGGTCAAGATCATCGACGTCGTCAAGGGCGGAGTCATCGGCCTTTCGAACGGCGTACGCGTCTTCATCCCCGCTTCGCAGTCGGGTCTTCCCAAGGACGCTGATCTCCACGAGCTTCAGGGTCAGGTAAAGCAGGTCAAGATCATCGACTTCAACGAGCAGAAGAAGCGCGTTGTCGCTTCGATCCGTTCGATCGAGCGCGAGGCTAACAAGGCCCGCAAGGAAGCTTTCTGGGCTCAGGTCGAGGTCGGACAGCAGTACACCGGCGAGGTCAAGAGCCTCACTTCCTACGGCGCGTTCGTCGATCTCGGCGGCGTTGACGGAATGGTTCACACCTCCGAGCTTTCGTGGAAGCGCATCAAGCATCCGTCCGAGGTTGTCAAGGTCGGCGATGTCATCACCGTCACCGTAAAGGCAGTTGACAAGGAAGCGAAGAGAATTTCGCTCACCTACAAGACTCCGGATATGGATCCCTGGAAGATCTTCACCGAGAAGTACGCCGAGGGCGACACCGCGACCGTCAAGATCGTGTCCCTCATGGACTTCGGCGCGTTCGCTGAGGTTGTTCCGGGTGCTGACGGACTTATCCACGTCTCCCAGATCTCGCGTGAGAAGCTCGCAAAGCCCTCTGACGCGCTCAAGATCGGCGATGTTGTTGACGCAAAGATCACCAAGATCGACAACGACGCTCACAAGATCAGCCTTTCGATCAAGGCACTCCTCCTCGATCAGGAGAGAGCCGCTCAGGACGACGCTGAATAATTGAAATTTCAGAAAAAGGACGTCTTCGGACGTCCTTTTTTGCGTTTTCACTTGACAAACCGCGGATTTTAGGGTATAATATAAGAAAAAACAAGGAGATTTTTCATGAAAATCGCAATGATCGGCGCGGGAAGCAAGGTCTTCTGCAAGACGCTGTTACTCGACATAGTGCAAATTCCCGGAATCGGACATATTGATTTCGCCCTGATGGCTCCGTCGACGCGTCATACTACCGACGTAAAGAACTTTTTCGACCGTGTGAAGGCGGCAAATTCGCTCGACGCCGACGCTTACGTGACGACCGACCGCAGGGAAGCTCTGAAAGGCGCGGATTTTGTCATCGCGACGCTCTCGGTCGGAGGGATTGAGGCGAACGAGCTTGATATTGACATTCCGCTAAAATACGGCGTCGATCAGTGCATCGGCGACACGAACTCGATCGGTTCGATTTTCCGCTCGATGCGGACTCTCCCGGTGATGCGCGAGCTGGCGCGCGATATGCGCGAGGTCTGCCCGGACGCGCTTTTACTCAACTACGTCAACCCGATGACGGCTGTCTGCCGCGCGCTCGACGACGAGGGCGTGAAGTTCGTCGGACTCTGCCACGGTGTTCAGACGACGATCCGACTCATCGCCGGATACCTTAATCTGCCTGTGGAGGAAATAACTTACACCTGCGCCGGGATAAATCACATGGCGTGGTTCACAAAGCTTGAGCACAATGGTGTCGATCTTTATCCCGAGCTTCGCGAAAAGTTTGAGCTGCCCGAATATTACGCTTCGGAGAAGGTTCGGGGCGAGGTTTTCCGCCATTTCGGCTACTTTATGACCGAGTCGACCGGACATCTTTCGGAATATCTGCCGTATTTCCGCAAAAATGAGCTTGCGCGCGGGCTTTACTGCGATGAGCCGGATTTCGGCGGCGAGACGGGCGCGTCGCTCAAATGGTCGAAAAAGGTGCGCGAAAAGTACAGGGATCGCGATATGCTGGCCGATGAGCCGACAACGCTGCCCGAGCGGTCGATCGAGTACGGTTCGTATATTGTCGAGGCGATTGCCATGAACCGCCAGTTCAAGTTCAACGGAAATATCCGCAACAACGGGATGATCACGAACTTCCCGAATGACTGTATATCCGAATATACAATTTTCGCCGACGGCGCGGGGCTTCACCCGACATTTGTCGGTGAGATTCCGCCGCAGTGCGCCGCGCTGAATCTGACTAATATCAACGTCCAGACGCTGACTTTTCTCGCCGAAAAGTACTCTGATCCCGAGCTTCTCGTTCAGGCGGCGGCTCTTGATCCGCTGACCGGAGCGGTTTTGACGCTTGGCCAGATCCGCGAGCTGGTGACCGAAATGCTCGACGCCGAGCAGAAATGGCTCCCGAATTTCGCAGGGAAGCGTCCGCGTCCGACTCCGACGATTGTCATTCCGGACGGTCTTGTCCGCGCGAAGGTGCCGACCGATCCGGCTCTCGCGATCTCAACGAGGTTGGCAAATCTGTGAAAAAGTCAGGCGTAATCGGCATTTTCAGACTTTTGACGCTTGTCTTCATGATGATTTTTATCCTCGCTTCGTGCGGCGAGCTGCCGATTTCACGGAACGACGTCAACCGCGTTCTCTATCCCGCGCTGAGATCCGAGCGGGGAAATGAGGCTGCCGTGAGAATCGACGAATCGGTGCTGCCAAAGATCGAAACGGCGCGGATTTCCTTCGTCGCGGCTGGCGACAACGTGATCCACCCCTGCATCTACATGGACGCCGAACGCCGCGCGTCGGCTCAGAAGGCGGCGGGCGAAAAGAATATCCGAAAATACAATTTCAAACCGACCTACGAGGATGTCATCGACTATATAAAGTCGTTCGACCTCGCGTTCATCAATCAGGAAACGCTGATGGCCGGCGAGGAATACGGCTATTCGGGCTACCCGACCTTCAATTCGCCGCGCGATCTGGCCTACGATCTGATCGAAATCGGCTTCGATATCGTTAATATCGCGAACAATCATATGTGCGACAAGGGGACGAACGGGCTGCGAGCGACGATCGACTTCTGGAAATCGCTTGACGTGACGATGATCGGCGGTTATTCGGACCGGAAGGACTTCGACACGCCGCGGATTATCGAAAAAAACGGCGTGAAAATCGCGCTCATCGGTTACACCGAGATGACTAACGGCATCACGCTCGGAAAATCCGAGCTGGTAGTTCCGTACACGAACGATTCTGATATCAAAAAACAGCTCGCCGCCGCGCGCGAGGCCGCCGACGTCGTCATCGTATCGGTTCACTGGGGAAACGAAAATCAGAACACGCCAACGACTGAGCAAAAAAGACTGGCGAAGCTCTTTTCGGACAACGGCGCGGATGTGATAATCGGACATCATCCGCACGTGCTTCAGCAGATCGAATGGGTGGAATCCACGAACGGCGAGAGACAGACGCTCTGTATTTATTCGCTCGGAAATCTGATCTCGGGAATGGCCGCGTGGCAGAATATGGTCGGCGGATTTCTGACCTTCGATATCGTGAAAATGTCGGACGGAAGCGTATTTATCGACTCTCCGGCCTTCGTTCCGACAGCGTTCTATTTTGGTCCGGGATGGCTGAATTCGCACCTCTATTTCCTTGACGACTACCCCGACGCGAAGGCGAAGACGCACGGACTCTACAACCTTTTCGGCACGGGCGCGATGCCGGACGAGATGCGAAAATACGCCAAAAAGATTATGGGCGATTTCATCGCCGACTGATAAAAAACGGACATTTTCATTTGACAAAGCAACTTCAGGAAATCAGTATCGCGGCCGCGCAGACGGCGATCATCGCGAGAAACGCCGGGATCAGCACGCCGCGCGATTTCTTGATTCCGGCCGCCGACTGGTAGACCGAGACGATGTAAATCAGCGTGTCGGACGAGCCCATTATGACAGACGCGATAATTCCCGCGCGGCTGTCGGCTCCGGAATTGGTGAAAATATCCGAAAGCATCGCCGTCGACGCCGCGCCTGAGATCGGGCGGAGGAGCAGAAACGGCGCGAGTCCGTCGGGAATTCCGATTTTTGTCAGGAGCTTTGACGCGAGGTCGGTGAAGCCGCAGTTCTGGAGCATCGAAACGCCGCAGAAAAGCACGCAGAGCGTCGGAAAAAGCTCGACCGACGTCGAAAATCCGCGCTTCGCGCCCGAAATGAAGGTGTCGAAGAGCGGTTTTTTTGAAATCAGAATCAGAAATCCGCAGAGCGCGACGACCGCCGGGACGATCGACGCCGAAATCATCTCGATCATCTGAACACCTTCTGGCAGATCTTGGAAAAAATCACGGCGGTGATACTTCCAACAAGCCCGCAGAACCAGATTTTAGGGATTATTTCAAACATCACCAGCGCACTCGCCGCCTTCCGGAGCGCGAGGACGTTCGTCGGGACGATCGAAAACGAAGCCGTGCAGAGCGCGGTCAGCATCAGCGAATCGTCGGTCGCGGTCGGAGAGAGGTCGTTCGTTTTTTCATTAAACTGCATTTCGCGCAGAGCCGTGATCGCGAGCGGCGTCGCGGCGTTTCCGATCCCGAGAAGATTCGCCGATATGCAGGCGACCGCCGCGTCAAGGCCTTTTTTCGTGCGCGACGCGGTCGGGAAGAGGATTTTTGTCAGCGGTTTCAGGAGTTTTGACAGCTTTCCGATCGCCCCGGCCTCGCGCAGAACCTCCATCACGCCGCTCCAGAGGCTCATCGTGCCGACGAGCGCGAGCGTGACGCTGACGGCTTTTCCAGTTCCGTCGAGGATCGCGGGAGCCAGATTCGCGGTCGAGCCGTCAAAAATCGACCAGATAAACGAAAAAACACAGATCACAGCGAACACTTTTCCAAGCATCTTTTAATATTTCTCCATTCTGTACAAAAAATCGATTTGAATCCGCTTAAAAATCGTCAGAGAAATTTCAAAGCAAATATTGACTTTTTAATCGAAATATGGTAAAATATGTATACAAAGGTTGGCCGTACCAATTTTTGAATACGTTTACTTGAAGGGAAAAAAGAAATTTATGAAATCTGTAGGTATCGTTCGCCGCGTTGATGAACTGGGAAGAATTGTGCTTCCGATCGAACTTCGCAACAAAATGGACATAAAAACAAAGGACTCGGTTGAGATTTTTGTCGATGAAGACAAAATCATCCTCAAAAAATACTCTCCGGCTTGCATTTTCTGCGGAAACACCGACGACGCGTTCTACTACGAGGGCAAGCTCATCTGCAAGCACTGCCTTGAGGCAATGAACAAGATCAGCGAAAACTGAAATTATCGCCCCCCGCAAAATTATATGCGGGGGGCGATGATTTATTTCATGAGTTCGTCGAGAATTTTCACGATTCCCGCATCGTCGGCGTTCTGTTCGAGAGCGAACATTCCGCTTCCGGTTGATTCGGCAAAACGACCTTTTTCGTCGATATTCACAAATGTTTCGCGGAGATTCCATATGTTACTGTCGGTAATCGCGAAATAAACCGTGATGAGATCCCAGCTCGGGCGTAAGAAACCGCCGTTTGTATAGAATCTGTAGGCCTCGCGGACCGGGTGAGTTTCTGGGAGAGACTTCAGGAGATTTCCGGTTTTTATGTGGTTGCCTAGCTCAAACGGCGAGAAAATTATCGGTACCGGCATTTTTTCGACCGTTTTTCGAGCCGAAGGGATGTCCATTTCGACGTTCCACTCGGTGAAATCCGGGCGGAAGCTTCCGAGCATCGTGACGAATCCGCGCACCGATTTTTTCACAAGCTCGACGCCCGTGAGCGGCGAAATTTCGTCGGGCTTCGAGTCGAGGAGGTTCGCGATGTTTCTGAGCGGACCGATCGCGATCAGCGTCACGTCGGAGTTTTCCGAAAGCGCGCGGCGGAGAACCTTCACGGCGTCGTCAAAATCGGGCGTAGGAATCTTCCACGACTCGCAGATCGGCCGCGAATAGCGCGAATAACCCGGGTCGGTCATGAAGCTTTCGTCCTTAAGAACGCCGAGCGGAACCTTTCCGAAGCCGAAATAATCGAGTTCGTGCCTTGTAAAATATCCGCCCCACGGGTTTCCGATGCAGTAGGTGACGGCGAGAAGCTCGGCGTCGCCGCGTTTCGCGAGATTGCAGGCGACGGCGAGCGCGCCGACGTCGTCGCAGTCGCCGCCGAGATCGGTGTCGATTATGATCTTTTTCATTTTCTTTTCTCCTTGAAATATGGGTCGTAGACCGATCCGACCGGGATCAGGAAGGAAACCGCGCGCGGGACGACCGAGAGGTCGACCTCACGCAGGCGGAAAATCTCGCCGTCGACGCAGACATTCGTCTCGGAAGGGAAGGCGAGCGAGACGCTTGTCATCTGGCGGTAGTTCACGACGCGCTTTCCGAGTCGGGTTCTGAGGTGCGTTCCGTTTTTGTAGTGGCCGACGAGGCGGAGAAAATCGCGGCGGTTGACCTTTTTGATGAGGCTGACGTCGAGAAGTCCGTCGTCGAGCTTTGATTCGGGCGCGGAATGGAATCCTCCGCCGCAGAAGCCGCCGTTGGCGACGGCGACGAGCTGGAACTCACGGCTCTGCGTGTTTCCGTCCGAGTCGGTGACGGTCATTGTCTGGCCGAGATTCTTTTTTAAGATAATTATGACGCCGACGACATACGCGAGGCTTTTCGGGAAGAAGCGGCGTTTTTTGAGTTCGGCGGCCTTGCAGACGACGTCGCAGTCGAAGCCGATGTTGACCATATTGATTCCGTAGCGGTCCGAGTCGGCGGTGTGGCCGTCAAAGCGGAAGCAGTCGATAGTGATCGGGTCGGCTAAAAGCTGCTTTGTGACGTCGAGGAAGAATTCGCTCTGGCTGAAATTTCTCGTGAAATCGTTTCCGGTTCCGGTCGGGACGCAACCGATGTGGACGCCCGGAAGCGGCGCGCCGAGCGATTCGTCAATCGCGCCCGAGATGACGTCTGAGAGCGTTCCGTCGCCGCCGCAGGCGTAGAATCTGTACTCGTCGGACGTCGGCTTGTCCTTGATTTTCGCGCGTGTGAAGGCGGTTGCGTCGCCCGGAGCGGTGGTCTGATGGATCTCGTAATCCACCTCGCAGGCGTCGCAGGCGTCGCGGATGACGTCTGAGATATCCGCCGCCTCGGAGCCTTTTCCGGCTGCCGGATTTACAATGAAGATATGTTTTGTCACGCTGTTTTCCTTTCTGAATTATTACTATCTATATTCTACCACATCTTTCGCAAAATTTCAACCTTTTTTTCAAAAATATTTTTCCTTTAGCCCTTTACAAAACTAAAAAGATGTGGTATAATATATAGGCGCGTTAAAAGGCGCGATTATCGACTCAGATCGGGGGAGATTTCAATTACATTATCCGACTTCACAAATACTCTGAAAATACTTTCGCAGGGACTCGGTGTCACGGTGTCGCTGTTTTTCATCACAATCATAGCGTCGCTGCCGCTTGGCTTCATAACGACGCTGCTTTCGCAGACAAAGATCACGGTCATCCGCGCGGTGGCGAGATTCTATGTCTTCATCATGCGCGGAACGCCGCTGATGCTTCAGCTGCTCTTCGTCTATTTCGGACTGCCTTACATACCCTTCATCGGTCAGTATCTCGTGCTGGATCGCTTCACGGCGGCCTGCGTGGCGTTCATTCTGAACTACGCGGCGTATTTCTGCGAGATTTTCCGCGGCGGAATCAAGTCGATCGACAAGGGACAGTATGAGGCGGCGCAGGTTCTCGGACTGTCGCATTTCGCCACCCTTGTGAAGATCGTGATTCCGCAGATGATCAAGGTCGCGATTCCGGCGGTCTGCAACGAGTCGGTGAGCCTTGTCAAGGACACCGCGCTGGTGACGACGATCGGACTTGCGGATCTGATGCACAAGACAAAGGGACAGGTCAACGCGCTTGTCAACATAATGCCGTTCGTCGTGGCGGCGGTGATTTATCTAGCGATGATTTTTGTCTTAACCAAGATTTTCGCGGCGATCGAGCGGAAGACTACGTACTGAGGTGACCTTTTATGATGATTAAAGCTGAAAACATAAAAAAATCCTTCGGCGAGACCGACGTTCTGATGGGCGTTTCGCTGGAGGTGGAGAAGGGCGAGATCATCTCGGTGATCGGACCGTCGGGATCGGGAAAAAGCACGATGCTGCGGTCGCTTATCGGCCTTGAGCGGATCTCGGGCGGAAGCATCGCGATTGGCGGCGAGTATTTCGTGAAGGACGGGATTTACGTAAAGGACAAGCAGATACGGAAGATTCTCTCGAAGACGGGAATGGTCTTTCAGCATTTCAATCTTTTCCCGCACATGACGGTCCGCGGAAACATGATCTGCGCCCCGGTGACGAACAAGCTGATGACAAAGCCTGAGGCGAACGAGAAGTGCGAAAAGCTTCTGGCGAAGGTCGGACTCGCCGACAAGATCGACGAGATGCCGTCGTCACTTTCGGGCGGACAGAAGCAGAGAGTCGCGATCGCGCGCGCGCTGATGACCGACCCGGAGATTCTGCTCTTCGACGAGCCGACGAGCGCGCTCGACCCCGAGCTTACCGGAGAGGTGTTGGCGGTCATGAAGCAGTTGGCGTCTGAGCGGATGACGATGATTGTCGTGACGCACGAGATGAGCTTCGCGAGGTATATATCCGACCGCGTGATCTTCATGGAGCATGGACTCATCGCGGCGGACGGACGTCCGGCCGAGCTTTTTGACTCGACCGAGAACGCCAGACTGCGCGAGTTTCTGGGCAAGGCGCAGAGTAAGTGATTTTGTGAACAAAGAGAAGGCCGCGGCCTTCTCTTTGCTTTTATATCTTTGTGAGTGCCTTGAAGCTCTCTCTGAGCGCACCGTACAAGCTGTCGTAAATCGCGTAAACCCTCGCGTAACTCTCGCCGCGCGCCTTGTCGGGCGAAAGACTGTCGCGAAGTGAGACGCATTTTTGGCACGCCTCTTCGACCGAAGAGTATATTCCGCCGCCGACCATCGCGAGTATCGCCGCGCCGAGCGCGGGTCCCTCGTCCGAATTCGTCCGGTAGACCGGGATTCCGTAAATGTCGGAAAGCGTCTGACGCCAGAAGAGACTCCGGCATCCGCCGCCGCAGAGCTTCATCACCGACGGCTCTATCCCGACCTCGCCGAGAACCTTCAGGCAGTCTTTAAGTGAGAAACTTACGCCCTCGATGACCGCGCGAATCATATCGGCGCGGGTGTGCGAGGCCGACAGGCCGACAAACGCCCCGCGGCAGTCGGGATCGGCGTGCGGTGTCCGCTCGCCCATCAGATACGGGAGGAAAATCAGTCGGTTTGAGCCGATCGGCGATTTTTCGGCTTCGGCGGTCATTATCTCGTAAGGGTCGACGCCTTTCGACTCCGCTTCTTCGACCTCAGCGCGGCAGACCGTGTCGCGCAGCCACCTGAGCGAAAGTCCGGCGGCCTGTGTCACGCCCATCACGTGCCACTTTCCGGGAACGGCGCAGCAGAAGGTGTGAATCCGTCCGAGCGGGTCGATCAGCGGCTTTTCGGTGTGCGCGAAGACTACTCCGCTTGTGCCGATCGTCGTGAACGCGTCGCCCTCATTTACGACTCCCATTCCGACCGCGGCCGCGGCGTTGTCGCCCGCTCCGGCGACGACCGGGATTCCGGCTCTGAGACCGCATTTTTCCGCGGCCTCTTTTGTGATGAATCCGGTCACCTCTGGCGACTCGTAAACCTTTCCGAGCGTTTCCCGCCTGATTCCGAGCGTTTCGAGCATCTCATCCGACCAGTCGCGGTTCGGAATGTCGAGAAGCTGCGTTCCGCTCGCGTCCGAGACATCGGTCGCGAATTCCCCGGTCAGCGTATAGCGGACATAGTCCTTCGGAAGCAGGATATGCCGGCACTTTCCGAATATCTCCGGCTCGTGCTTTTTGACCCAGAGAATCTTTGCCGCGGTGAACCCGGTTATCGCCGGGTTCGCGGTGATCGAGATGAGCCTTTTCCTGCCGAGCGTTTCCTCGAGCTCGCGGCACTCCACGCCTGTGCGCTGGTCGCACCAGATTATCGATCGGCGCAGAACTTCGCCGTCTTCGCCGAGCATCACGAGTCCGTGCATCTGCCCGGTCACGCCTATAGCGGCGACCTCGCCGTTTTCGGGACTGACCGCGCGGATTGCCTCAACCGCGGCGTTTTTCCAGTCGGCCGGGTCCTGCTCGGCCCAGCCGTTCTTCGGCTGATAGAGCGGATATTCAACGGTTTTCGATGAAATCGTCCGGCCGTATTCATCGAACAGCGCGGCTTTTGTCCCCGACGTTCCGACGTCGACTCCGACAACGTATCTCATCGGTTTCCACCGAAGAGAATGTCGTTGACGACGCTTTCGAGATATTCCTGTCTGCCGCTGCGGTTTGTCGTCACGTCGCCGAGCGAACGCGCGTAGAGGTCAAGCTCCTCGATGGTCGCCTCGCGGTCGGAGATCTTCTTTCCGATGCCGTGTGAATAGCTCGAATAGCGTTCCTTCACAAAGTTGTCTATCCGGCCGTCCTCGATGATCTCGGCGGCTTTTTCAAGTCCGAGCGCGAAGGAATCCATTCCGGCGATGTAGGAGAGCGCGATGTCCTCCCACGTGAACGAGCCGCGGCGCGCCTTCGCGTCGAAGTTCAGTCCGCCGTTCGTGAATCCGCCCGCGCGGAGTACCTCAAGCATACAGAGCGTCGTGTCATAGACGTTTGTCGGGAACTGGTCGGTGTCCCAGCCGAGCAGCGTGTCGCCCTGATTCGCGTCGATCGAGCCGAACGCGCCGTTGACTCTCGCGACGCGCAGCTCGTGTTCGAAGGTGTGTCCGGCGAGCGTCGCGTGATTCGCCTCGATGTTGAGCTTGAAATCCTTATCAAGGCCGTACTTTGCGAGGAATCCGCAGACCGTCGCCGCGTCGAAATCATACTGATGCTTGGTCGGCTCCTTCGGCTTCGGTTCGATGTAGAAGTCGCCGGTGTAGCCGTTTTTACGCGCGTAGGACGAGGTGAGCTTCAGCAGGTAGGCGAGATTGTCGAGTTCGAGCCGCATATCGGTGTTGAGCAGAGTCTCGTAGCCCTCGCGTCCGCCCCAGTAGACGTAGCCATTTCCGCCGAGCTTCATTGTGATGTCGATCGCCTTCTTTATCTGCGCCGCGGCGAAGGCGAAGACGTCGGCGTTCGGCGAAGTACCCGCGCCGTGCATATAGCGCGGGTTTCCGAAGCAGTTCGCGGTGCCCCAGAGGAGCTTTTTGCCGTGCTCCTTCATAAGGCCGGCGAGCAGGTCGGAGATGACGTCGAGCCGCTCGCAGCTCTCGTCGAGCGTGCGTCCCTCGGGCGCGATGTCGCGGTCGTGGAAGCAGAAATAGTCGATTGACAGCTTGTCCATGAACTCAAACGCGGCGTGAGCCTTAGCCTTCGCGAGCTCCATCGGGTCGGACTCGCCGTAGGTCTTGACGTTCGTTCCGACGCCGAACATATCGGTTCCGTCGGCACACATTGTGTGCCAGTAGGACATCGCGAACTTCAGATGCTCGCGCATCGGCTT
>CAKSVM010000002.1 GCA_934503195.1 uncultured Eubacteriales bacterium | reverse complement strand
CCGGGGTGTGGCTCAGCTTGGTAGAGCGCTTGGTTCGGGACCAAGAGGTCGGGTGTTCGAATCACCTCACTCCGACCATAGGATTTCAGGGCTTTTTGCAGTCTTTTTAGATGTGCGAAAAGTCCTGATTTTATGCCTGTTTTCGGCTTTTCGGTCTGATTTCGTGTCGGGCTGAAAAACCGTTTTTTTCGTGTAAACGTGTAGGAATCGTGTACGGCGTGTACAGAAAAAGCGGCAGGGTCGCCATAGATTAAACTATCATAAATGGAGGCAGCGCATTTTTGGAAGATTCTCATGAAAAATCTTACTTCTCCGTTTATTATGCAGTAACAACAAAAAAAGCGTGCTATTTATATATAAATTCATCGATTTGCTCTTGACTTTTTTCAAAAAACGTGGTATAATTATCATGCTCCTTTTTGGAGCAGCATATAATAAGTATATGGAGGTGTTAGTATGGCTTATTCGGCTGTTGAATTGTCGAAATACATTATCACGAAATGCGCCAGGGAAAACAAACCTATAAGCAATCTACAGCTTCAGAAGATACTGTACTTCATACAGAAGGAGTATCTACAGAAGAAAGGTGTTCCCGCATTCGAGGATCCGATTGAGGCATGGCAATTTGGACCAGTAGTTCCAAATGCGTATTACCGCTTCTGCGGTTATGGCGGTATGCCTATATTGAATGAGTACACTAGCGACATCGCCAAATCTGATAGTGCCTTTATCGACCCCATCGTTTGCGAGAAACGTAGTCTTGACCCATGGAACTTGGTAAAAGAAACTCATAGGATAGGTAGTGCATGGGACTGCATCTATGCAAATGGAACTGGTAACCATCGCACTATACCGTTGGATCTTATTAGAAAAAACGGCTAACCAATGGAAAGTTCAGAAATTCGCGCAAAAAGAGATCAACTCGACAAATTGCTTTCAAAATTGGCTTCATCTGAGAACTTACTTTCTAATAGAAGTGAGAGAATTGATGTTTACCGAGAACTTGAATCAATATATCACTCACCAGACAAAGATAACGAGTTTCGTCACTATTATTCTGATATTTTTGCAAAAGTGTTTGAAATAAAATCTGATGAAACTCTATCCAGTGGGTCATTAGAAATTTTGATGGCTAATCTATGGTTTCTCAATGAGCATTATCAGTCAAAAAACACCGATGAAAACGGAAACGCTATTGATGTAAGCAAAAGCATTCATAAACTATACGATCATGTAAGCCTTGAAGTTGCAAGAATGGCTTATTCAGACAAGGGCGATATCTATGTAGCAAACCAAGGTACAACATTGATGAATCTATCAGATAAAGTTGAAGAAATTCAGAGTGAGTCAAACAATATTCGAGATTCAATCGAAAAATCCAAACTTGACTATATCGCCATCCTCGGAATTTTCGCTTCTGTCGTTCTTGCGTTTGTAGGAGGAATGGCTTTCTCGACATCAGTGCTTGAAAATATCAAGGGAGTTAGCATATACCGCCTGTTGATTGTCGCGCTTGTAATTGGTATTGTTTTTGTCACAGTAATATTCTTCATGTTCTACTTTGTTGGAGTATTAGCAAGGCAAAAACTATTTAACCTAAAAACCTGCATTCCACTTGGAATTGTTTATCTTATCTTCGGGATACTGATTGCTATCGTATTCATAATGTGGCAAAAAGGTACCGTAGAATTAAGAGATGACGAGATCAGGAAGCACTTTGAATCCATCGAATCCGAAGCCGCAGAAACATCTGTCGAACCCGACGTTACTTCGCAAATCTATTTCGAACAAAATAACGCTACCACTGAGTAATTCAGCGGTAGCGTTTTCCTTTTACTTCAGCGCATTCTCCGCACCAACGGGATTGCTCTTCATCCACTCATTCATCCGCGCGACAACTTCGTCAATGAGCTTCGAAAGCGACTCCTCCGACACGAGCCAAGTAAGCCACTTGTACCGCGCGTACAGCCACGCAATGACCTGCTGCTTCTTGAGCTGTCCTGTCTTCGCGCCGTAGAGCCGCTCAGCTTCGACCGCGAGTGACATCAGAACCGAGTTCAGAATCTCCTTCCTCCGTGCCGGGGACGCTTGAATCAGCGTCACCACAAACACCACCGCCGCCGCGATTCCCACCAGCGCAAGAATCACCCACGGAATCACTTTCGATATATCCATTTTTCTTTACCTCCCGGTTTTCGGTTATTTTAATGATGCTGCCGAGCGCGAGTTCAATCGCGCCCACAATGCCGCCGACGCTGTACGCCGCCGTGTAATCACCGCCGCTGACCGCTTGAAGTATCGCGACGAACGGCAGGTACACGGCGATGTAAATCAGGACGGCGATTATCAGCCGCTTAAGAAACCTCATATCTTCACCCAGCTGAGTATTTCCTGCAAGAGAATTCTGTCCGGTTTGACCTTCGAGATCGTGCAGACCCTGCCGACAAGCCGCTTCGGAATCGCCTTGCCGTTGCTGTAAACATCGCAGGCGCGGATTGTGTACTTCTCGCCGACTGCGTATGGCGTGCCGCCGAAGTAGCCGATGTCGAGGTCGACGTCGGTGCTGATGCCCGGAACGCGCCCGGCGGAGTGCTGCCAGATTTTCAGGTTCGGAACTTGCATCGGCTTCGACACGCCATAGTGCGCAAGCCAGATGTCTGTGTCCGCGAAGGCGTTCTTGGTGAAGCGGAACTTCAAGAAATTCGGGTTCGTATACAGCATCGACCGATATCCGGCACGCTGAATCCGTTCGAGGAACGCGCGCGTAATGGCGGTCAGGTCGGACTTTCCGAGGTCGCCGAGATAGCGGTCAGACTCGACGTCAGCCGCCGCCCAGAGCGTAATCTTGTCCCGGTACGGCGAAATCGTTTCGATGAAGTAGTCAGCTTCGTAGTTCGCCTCGGCTACACTGCGCGCGGTCAGCCAGTGCCAAACACCGAGCTTCATTTTCGTCTTCGACGCTTCGGTGATGTTCCGGACGAACTTCGTGTCGGTGAAAATCCGCAGGTGCTCGGTCGCTTTGGTCTCGCCGCGCCCCTGACTTGCCTTTATCATCGCGAAGCCCTGAGTCAGCGCGACACATCGCCAGTCGATGATTCCCTGCCCGGTGTAGACGTCGATTCCGTTCATTATACATTCCTTTCGAGTTCAACGATCCTGCTCTCGTGGTCGTCGAGGCGGTCGTAGATGCGTTTGTGCGACTCGCGGTTTTCCACGCGCTGGAGGTCGAGGTCGGCGCGGAGCTGCTTTACCGTGTCGTCAAGCCGGGTCAGGACGCGGATTAACTTCGCGAGCACCGTCCCGAGTGAGATCAGCGTGCCGACGATGACAATCAGTGCCGAGAGCATTTCCCACGTCATGCGATCACCTCCCAGAATGATTCAGTCCCGGTCGCGCCGGGTTCGTAAGGGTTGTTGTCCTGCTTCGACCGCCAGATTTTCGAGTCGGATTTGCAGACCTCATCGGTCATGTACATCCCCGACGTTCCGAGCGGCGCGACCCACGGCTTCGCCTTCGCGGCGTCCTTGGTGTGCTTCAGCGACCAGAGTGCGCGGGTGTTTGATGGTGTACTGCCGGGATAGTATGAAGCGTTGTGCGGCTGTATGAGTCCGAAGACCTGCCGCTCGCCGTCGACCTCCTCCCAGACTGGAGAGCCGACCGCCCAGCTGCTATAGTCCTTGTTCGGGTCGAACCGCGGGATTTTCGATTCTTCGGCGATAATCGCTGTGCCGTCGAGGTCCTTCGCGCGGGAACGCAGATCGAGCGCGTCGGCTTTGCCTTTTTCCTTCATAAGAGCGAGAATTTCTGCCTTGGTCATGCTTCGTTTACTCCTTCCTCGTATGCCGACGTCGCTTCCGCGAGTACGCTCGTGGCCGTCTCGGGCTCGGGCTCAGGCTCGGGCGGGTCTGGCGGGTTTATCGGCTGAAAACTGCCTGTTTTATCGTCGTAGTACCAGCCTTCTGGCGGCGTCGGCTTGATGAAGCGTTCGTCGCCGGACTTCGATTCGTCAAAGCCCCAGTTTTCGAAGACGTAGTCAGGGGCTTCGACGAAGATCACGTCAGGCGGGTATTTGCCGATTGTGTCAGCAAGGGTCGGATGGATCGGCGTCGCGTCGTAGTAGCAGATGCCGTCTAAGATTTGGAAGATTTTCATGGTGTTGTCTCCTTTCACGCTGCGTCGACGAGGTACTGGATGATGACGATGCCTGAGCCGCCTGAGGATTGTTTTGCTCCACCGCCGCCGTATTTACCATTCAGATCATCATAGCTGCCGCCCGAACCGTAACCTCCGCCACCGCCTGCGGTTACTCCTATACTACTGGTTCTTCCGGCGTTCCCACCAGCACCATTTATGCCATAGCCTCCGCCGCCTCCGCCGCTGTGATTTATGCCATTTCCTCCGTTAGCTCCGTATCCACCGCCGCCGCCATAGTTGTTTCCGCCTTGTCCGCCGTAGCCGCCGCCTCCGCCTGTATTTGTTCCGCCTGCACCTGTTCCTTTGAATTCTTCATGCGTATTCATTGTGTTTGTTCCTAACGAACCATTGTTTGTATATGATCCCCCATTACCTCCGAAAGTTCCTCCAGTGCCGGGAGTATTTTTCGCACCGCCACCTCCACCATGCGTGCCGCCGTTTCCCCCGGTTTCTCCGCCTGCTCCGCCGCCGCCGTAATTCCCATTGCCTCCTTTCGCCGAAACCGCGCTGGAAGCTCCTGATGCGCCGCCGCCAGTCCCGCCGCTTCCGCCGTCATAGCCGGTTGAGCCGCCACCGCCGCTTGCGGACGCGAGCGTTCCGAACGACGTTGTCCCACCGTTTCCGGCATTACTGTCCGAGCTTCCGCCTTCGCCGCCGCTTCCGATGGTTATCGGGTATGATGTTCCCGGAGTTACGTTGAGCTCGGAATAAGTCATGTGCCCTCCGCCGCCTCCGCCGCCATAATACCCGCCGCCTCCGCCGCCTCCGAACAGCCTTACAAACACCTTCTCAACTCCCGCCGGGCAAGTCCATGTCCCCGACTGCGTGAAAATCTCGGTCTTCAGCACCTTCTCCGCGCCGCCGCCGAACTGATTGATGATCATGTCTTTAACCTCCTAAGATAACGATATTCGCCGTGACCGCCGCCGTCGGCGCGTTTTTGCACGTGAACGTCAGACTCCCCGCCGACTGCGCCGTGCAGTAGATCCCCGCCTTGCCCCAGACTTCCTGCGAGTCTGACGCGGGCGCGACGAGGATTGTGTTCGACGCCGTCACGCCCTCGACGGCTACGGTCTGAGTCTTGTCCGACCATCCGGCCGCGGTAAGCGTCGCGGTCTTTGTCGTGTGCTTGAGTTCCGCCGTGCTGTCAATCCGCGCGACGGCGTTGACGAGCGGCTGTAATAATGCCTTGTTGATCGGCGTCCCCGGCTCGGTGACCTCGGTCGGAGCCGGAGTCAGTTTCTTTTTGCCGTCCTGATCGGTGATCTGGTAAAGATCGTCCCCGACCGCGATCCGGTCTTTGATTTCCGGTGCCTGATATGCCATCAGATCGTCTCCCTTCTTGGTAAAACGCTTTGTCCGGCCGCAAACGTGCCGCAGAGCTTCTGACTGAACCTCGCCCATTCGCGAAGCTCCGCCACGTCGGCGAGAATCTTCTCGATATCGTTCGCACCGCCGAAGTCAAGCCTGCCGTCAGCCGACGGCAGTTCCGGCGTCGAAGTTCGTACGGCGATCGCGTCGCGTATCGCCTGAACGTCCGCGAGATATGCCGCGAAATCCGAACGCCTGATTATGTCCGATTCGGCGTATGTCCTCGGGTTCACCGTCACCGCGTAGCCCGCCGAATTCAGTTTGGCCGCGATCTCAGTCACCGCCGCGGCGACGCGGTTCAGGTCGGCCGCGTTATAGCAGCCCTTGAGCGGCGTCAGTACTTTTCCGCGCTGTTTTTGTGCTGTCAGGACGTCTTCCGCCGTCCTGTCATAAATTAAATTCATCGTGCCGTCACCTCCGCGACGATCGCGCCACCGTAAAGATTATATCTCTCCGACTCAATCCGCGCGTCAATCTCGCCTGAATACTCGGTCGTCAGCGTCACCATATCGCCCGGTCGCTCGCCGTTCATGACAAGCTCCGACGTTATTGTTCCGCATTTGACATAGTAGCTCCAGAGACTTTCAAGCAGCGTCTGACCGTTCGCCGCGCCGACTAATGTCATGTCCTTGACTTCGACGACGTTCGCCGGGTCGCCTACGTTCGTCAGCGGGTTCGTCTTCGAGATGACCGACGTCAGATCGCGGTACTTCTTGCCGCTGAGAACGCACCCGCTGTTCGCCGTGATGACCGCGAAGTTCGCGCCCGACGAGCTTATCGAACCGCTTGAAATAGTCAGTCCGTACATCGGCTCGGAGAAATCGACGTAAATATTCGAGCCTGTGCCGGAATCGACGGCTTTGTAGAGCTCGACTGATTCCGATGTCTGCGCGTAGTTGTGGAGCGTCAGCCGGAGTTCGGTGAGCTTCGTGTCGCGGTCGGTCAGAGTCTGACCCTGCATCGTTTCGGCGAGTGTGAACTTCCGCACGATCTCGTCGGACGGGACAAAAACGCGCACCTTGTCGCTTCCTGCCGTGGATACCGCTGCGCCGATAGCGAAGCAGATCTGCCGTACCGCCTCGCGGCAGGTGCAGACCGGAAGCCAGCCCGTGACCGTCTTCCCGGCTATCCCCGAGATATCGTAAGGCACGTTCGCGGCCGTGAATACAGCCGCCAGAAGCTCCGCGGCGTTCGCCGACGTGTAAATACCGCCAGAGAAAATAACGCTCTCTAAAAGCCCCATATAGTCCTCAGACGCGACTGAATAAATCCGATCGGCTGTCCGTTCATAGGACTTCACGAAAAAGACTCCAAGCAGGTCTGCGTCGCTGTAGAGTGTCAGCGGCTGTTTCGACCGGAACACATAATTTACGTCCTCGTCGCCGATCAGCGTGAAGTCCATCGTGTCGATAGCGATTTCGTCCGAGACCGGCGAACATTCCTGAATGACCGAGACGTCGGTCAGAGTCCGCCCGGCGAAGGTCCTGACGATGCCGTGGTCGAGCGCGCGAAGCTTCAATCGGCAGTGCGGGAAGTTGATCGCCGTGAAAGTCAGGACAACTTTGTTGTAGTTGTCGACCTTCTTCGAGCAGAAATAATTCGCGCTGTCGGGCGTGAAATCGACGTCGTAAAGAAGCGTCGTTCCGTTATACCACTTGATATTGACCGCCGTCGCGAAGATCCCGACGTCGGGGTCAAAGGTCAGTGTGATTCCCTGCGCCGAGTAGAGACCCGACGCGGTCATCGTGAGCGTTATCGGCGTTGTGAAAGCTCCGTCATCGCCCGAGAGCTGATTCGACCAGAGTCCGAGCGGAACATTCGTCAGGTCGTCGGGAAGGACGCTCTGACCGCCGTCGAGCAGGAACTGATTCAGCTCACACGTTCCGAAGCTCTCGAAATCGTAGTCGTGATTCAGATCCGAAACGCGCGAAACACTCGCCGATTCGCTCGCGGTCGGTGTGAATGCCGTCTTCGAGTCGACCGCGATGTCCTTGTAGATAATTTTAATCATGGCGTCACCTGCGCGTCGATCGGGATGATGTTCACCTCGAACGTCTCCCAGTAAACGACGCCGTTAATGATCCGCGAGCCCTTGCGCGCGCCGTTCGACGTATAGGCGTCGTATTCTATGACTCCCTGATTGTCGGCGAGCTTCACGTGAAAGCCATCCCGCCGCGGGACCTTGAAGAAGTCCCAGAGCGCGTCGAACGCCGCGCGGTTGTTCATCGGCGCGAAGGTTATCGAGTGCCCGATGAACGTTCCGATAGGATCGAGGAACATATGACCGCTTGCGAGCGTGCGTTTCGTGTTCGACGTGTAGAGAATGTTGAAGTTCTCCGAGAACTCGACGACGTTCGCGTCGTATGCCGTGTTTTCGATTTCAAAATAGTTCATGTGCGTATCCTCATTCCGACGCGCTGCTCCTCCTCACGTCCGAGCTCGACAATAGTCCGCCCGAGCTCGCGCCGCCCGACTTGCAGTACGACGGTCATCTGACGCGACGAGCCGCCCGATTCCGCGAGAGCTTCACGGAACGCCTGCTTGATTGTTTCAAGCGGGGCTTCGACGTTCGTCCCCTGCTTCTGATCGCCGAGGACGGCTAAGAATTCCTTGTTCGGGGGAATGACCGCGCCTGTGGCGAGCCGCGGAATTGTCAGCTTCGGAATCTGCGGAGCTGTGACATTCGCGAGGTTTATCGACCAGCTCTTACCGCCCCAGATCGGCACCCATTTGGGAATATCAAAGCTCAGCAGGCTGTTCAGCGCGTCGATAACGGCGTTCACACCGGCGCAGACCGCCCTTACGAGTCCGTTGACAAGGCTGATGATCAGATTCACCGCGCCCTCCGCGAGTCCTATGAAGCCGTTCAGAAAGCCGTGTGTGATCTTTTTGAGCCCCTCGAACGCCTGTTCCCAGTTCAGCGTGAAGACTCCGGTCAGGAAATCAATGACGCCTTCAAGTACCTGAATGATCGAGTTTATAATGTCGGAAATGACCCCGGCCGCCACCGCGACGACGTTCTGAATCAGGTTGACGACGAAGACGATCTGCGGGTAGAGATAATCCGCGACCTTCCCGACAATCGGCATGATGACTTCGTTGAAGATTTTCAGCGCGTTCTCGACGAGCGACGCGACGAATTCAAGAATCCGATCCCAGAGCGGCTTCAGGTGATTTGTCCAGAGCCAGTCGACATTCGCCATGAACTGATCCCAGACCGGCCTTATGAGCGTCTCCCATGTGGTTTTTAAGAATTCGCCGACCTTCTGAACCGCCGTCCGGATACCGTCGAATATCGGCTGTCCGTGCGCGTCCCAGACCGCTTTCAGCGACTGCCAGACGTCGTTCCAGTACTTCGAAAGGTTCTGTAGGAATGGAAGAATTCCCTCCTTCCAAACCCGCCCGAAGAGTCCCTGAAGGACGCTGAAAACGGTCGAAAAGGTCTTTATAAGCTCCGCGCCAAGCGACGCGAAGACCGGGAAAACCGCCGACGAGAAGGTCGATGTGAAGGACATGAGAATCGTCCACAGATCTGAGAGAACAACGTTGACCGTCTCCGCGACGCCGGACAGAGCCGACGAGAACGCCGACTCCGCCGTCTCGGCAAAGCCCGGGAAATCGGTCTCGAACCACTCACGGATAGGTTCGGTCGCCGTCGTCATGTCCGAGAACATTCCGGAGAATATCGGCTTGATTGTCGAGTCGAACCATGACGCAAGCGACTCGAATGATGACTTTATCCACGTGATGCCCGCTTCTAGTTTAGACGTATCGATAGTCGGAGTCAGAGCTCCGCCCGACGCTGAATCAGTGCCCGCGAGAGCCTCGACAGCCGCCACAGCTGTGTCAGCCGACGTGTTTCCCGCCGACTTGTCCGTCAGCACCTGAATCTCGTCAAATCCCGCCAGCGCGCCTTCCTGCGCGTCTGCTGTAGCCTCGACGGCCTTCGTCAGCTCCTTCTCGGAGTCGGCCGCGGCTGAAATCGCGTCGGCCTGCTCCCAGCCGAAGACCTTCGAAAGCGCCTGCCAAGCGGCGTTCGCGTAATCGGTAAGTCTCTGTAGTGCCGCCGTCATCGACTGTACCACGGGTATCGCCAGCTTAAGTACCGGCTGCCCGATGACCGCTATCAGCTGTTTCCATGCCTCTTTCAGGTTGCCGATGACGTTCTCCCAGCCATCGGCTTCACGTGCCGCCTGCCCGGTCGCTCCGGAGAGATCGTTCGCGTCCTTGACCATCTGGAGGAGTGTGAGCTGCTTCTGAGCCTCGGAGAGGTTCTGGAACGATTTTCCGTACAGCTTCATCGCCGCGGCGTTTCGCGTGTACTCTGTCGCGGATAGACCGAGCGCGGCGTCGTTCGCGTAGTTGCCCTTGAGGAAGGATTTCAGCGTCTCTGACGTGTCTTCAAGTGACCTGTCATAATACGCCGCGCTGTCCGCCGCGACTTGCAGCGCCTCCTTCATCATCCCGAGAGCCGCCGCGGAATCCATTCCGGAAGTCTTCGCGAAGGCGTAAATTCCGGTCGCGGTTGAGCGTAAGCGAGTGTCGAGAATGCCGCTCTCGTCTGCGACGCGGTTTATCGCCGCTGTAGCCGCCGACTCAAGCGTGCCGAAGGTCTGACTCATCGCCGAGTTCGCGGCGTTGACCGACGCGGCGGTAACGGTGGCTTGCTTCGCGAACGAAATCAACGCTTTGACCGAGAAGACCGACAGGACAAGCCCCTGAAGCTTCGTCAGCGACGACTTCATTTTTACAATCGCCGAGTTGAAATCATTCGCGGTCGTCTTCGCCGTTCTGCCCGCTTCGCTCTTGACGCTTTTGAACGCTCCGAGCCATGACTTTTTGAAGGAATCACTGTTCTTCTTTCCGGTACTGCCGATTTTTTCAATCGGTGAGTTCCTGCCGACCGCGTCCCATGCCTTTGTGAAGGCTTCTGACGAATTCAGCCCGGCTTTGATGTAGACCTGCGCGATCGCCGCCGCCTTGCCCTTCGCCGATCTCTCGGAATCATTCAGAATCGCGTCGATCTTCTGTTGGATCTCATTGACCGCCTCATTTACCGATTTCTTGGCGTCATCCGCCGAGTTTTCAACTGTGGACGCGACTTCATCAGCCGTCTTCGCGGCGTCAGCGGTAATCTTGTCAGCGGATTTTTCGAACCCGCTCGTGTCTATTTTGGTGTCAAAATTTAATGACCCGTCAACCATTCCGCCGCCTCCTTTCAGTTAAAAATCTTCCTGAGCCGTTCAAGCTCCCGTTCCTCCTCTGCCGAAAGCCGGGTTTTCAGCTTCACGACGTCCTGATTGTCCCGGACGAACTCGCGCTCGTCCTTTGTGAGCTGTTTTCCCTTCGCAAGCTTCGCGCGGAGTCCGACGATCATCGAAAACCTCCCCTCGCCGATCTCGTAGAAATAGCCGAGAAACGTCCACCAGTGCAGGAATTCGACCGCGCGGATTTCACACCCCGCGACGCGGTTGACCGACGCGATGATTATCTTCTCGTCCTGCTCCCAGTCCATCAAACGGAGTTTTGATTCGGCGACCGGCTCGCCGCCGTCGATGAACCACACGGCTTGCTTCAAAGCCTCCTCAGCGTCGTCAGGGACGCTCTTGTAAAGGCATTCAAGGCAGACGCAGGCCTTCTCGTACTCGTTCAGATCAGGGTCATTGAATGCCGTCAGGATGTTTATGACGTCGCGGAAGTCGGCGCGGATCGGATATTCCCGACCCGCGACCGTCAGTGTCTCCGGAAGCCCGATCATTTCACGCGCGAAGTGTACTTCTGTATCTTCGCGTCAGACTTTTTCTTTTCCTCGGCAACGACTCTCTCGACCTCGGGAAGGATCGCGTTCAGGAAATTGAGGAAGATCGGGTTTCCGTTCGCGAGCGACGTGCAGTTGACGTCGCCGAACGCGGTCTGTGAAGTCCCCTCGCCGAATATCGCGTCGATCTGCTCGCGAACCGCCCTGTCCATAGCGTCGAAAGCTTCGTCGAGATGCTCCTCGCCGGGGTCGACGCGGAGCTTGTCGAGAGCTTCCTTCGCCTTCTGCGCCCGGGCGACGATGCCGAAATCCGACGGATTCACGCGGATTATGCGGTTCGGGTCGTCGTTGATGGCGTATTCCTTTATACCGGAATCAAAATTCAGACTGTTCATGTGTCACCTCATGCCGCGTCGGCGGTGAATGCCTTGGTGGACGGGTCGAACTTGCCCTTCACGCGGTCGCCGCAGAAATGCAGCGTGAACGGAATCTGGTAGCCGTTGTAGTCTCCGCCGTAGGACGTGACTTCGATAACCACAGTCTCCTTGTACGCCGTGTATTTGCCCGCGGTCGCTTCCTCCCATGTGTGTACTTCCACATAGTCGGTCTTCGCGTCATCGAGAACCTTTCGGTTATCAATAATATCTTGGAGCAGCGTCGCGAGCTTCGATGCCTTGTCCGCGTAGAAGGGCTCGACGGAAGCCGATGCCTCATACGAACTGAGGTTGACCGAGGTTTCGCCGAGAATGTTCTTTTTAGTCTCGACTTCTGCGCCGAGCTCAGTCGAGAACTCCTCGAGGTCGCTTCCGAGCCGCTCGTAAGTCGCGGCTTCTGTGCCCGGCGTCGCGTTCAGGTAGTGAGCGAGAAATTTTCTTTCGATCTTTGCCATTTTTAATCCTCCGTATTGATTTTGTACTCGGCGATAATCTGGAGCTGATACCTTACTCCGCCGTTAAGCTCGGGCGGAATCTCGAAGAGCATTCCGTTCGCCGCGGTGATCTTCCTCACCTCGCCGGGATACTCCCTGCCGTCAATGGCGGCGGTGATTTCAAGCCCGCGCCCGTGCCTTGCAAGCCAATCGGTCAGCTCCAGAAGCGCGCCGGAATTGTTCAGCCTGTCGAAGTCATTGAACGACTGCCAGACGCTGTAGAAATAGAATGTGTGCTGTCTTATCGGATTCCCGAGAATGTCCTCGCGTAAAAGCTCGTCGCCGACCGACGAAAGCGAATAGCTGTCCGGCTCGGAGTCCGCGAAGTCAATGTGAACCGTCCCGGAAATCTCGTTTATCCTCGGAAACTCCGAAAGGAGCTTCCGCACCGTTTCGATGATGTTCATTATCCACCTCCGGCGATTTTCTCGGCTCCGCGCCTGATCGCCTCGCCCTTGACCTCTTTCATCTTCTCGAACCAGAGCTTCTGCGCGTCGGGATGCTTCGCGGTCGAGTATTCAAGCTCGCGCCCGGTCGGATGCTTTTTCGGCGGGGAACGCCAGCCCATAAGCTCGCCGTCCTTGTAGATCGGGATATTCGGACCGTAGACTTCGCCGTAGTACTGGTAGCGCGCGTATGGCGCGTTGTAGACGATCAGCCCCGAGCCGATCTTCGTGCCGAGCTCCGGCGCGTTGTTCGAGAGAAATCCGGTTCGGTATGGCGTGTAGCGTTTCATCTGCCGGATGCACTCGGAATCGACAAATTCCTGCGCTCTTCTCAGATTCTCGTTCGTCGCCTTCGCGAAGACCGGATTCCACAGGAACTTGAACCCGCCGTCAACATGATCCTTCGGCTGATTCATAACGCCACCACCTTCACATGGCGGCAGAACGCGCCGTAGAGCTTGTCTTCGACCGTCCTCACCGTCACCGGGTCAGACGCTCTGAGAGCCTTCACGCCGTCTGAAACCGCCTTCTCGCTCGTCGTGTCGAAGGTGAACGAGCAGTTCCCGCGGACAATGATGTCACGCGGTTTCGGCGCGAGCGCGGCGTAGTTTTCGGGGATGTAAACGACAACCGCCGCGTCCTCGGTCATTCCGCCCTTGGAGATCGCCTTCCCGCGCGAGTCCTTCCAGAAGCAGGCCGGAATGAAAACGCGCTCGAAAGTCTTCTCGCGGTAGACCGTACAGCTTGAATTCGTCAGCATATCAGCACCCCCGGTAAAGAAGCCCCGAGTCGGCGAACCATCGGTAAACGCATTCCCTGACCGCCGACGCGAGCGACTTCGCGCGGGCTTCCGCCGACTCGTACGTCACCGAGAGATCGCCCGTATGCTCGGACGTGACCGCCCGCCCGGTCTGACCGTCTGAATAAATAAGCTCCGCCAGTTCGCACTGGCAGAGCTTCGCGTCGTCCGTGTCGGGGACTTCGCCGATGTATCGTCCGAGCTTCTTCCCGGCCGCGCGGGAATAGAGCGGGAAATCCTCAGCCGAGATAAGCGGGGACTTCCCGGCGAGGTATTCGTTCAGGTAGTACGTGTAGTCCATTACGACGCCGCTTTGTGGAGGTAGATGCCCGCGACCTTGTTCTCGTAGGCCTCGGCGATGCCGACCGTGCGGTAGCCGAACTCCCACGCGTCGGCGTGCTGGTTCTGCTCAGGCGTGATGACCTTCGGCGCGACGTGCTTCTGGTACTGGATGATCGCGGGCTTGTGGATGATCATGAAGTTGATGTTCTTCGCGCTGTCGGCCTTCGTGAAGCCGCCCGCGGTCTGGTCGTCGGTCGTGCTTCCGCCGGAAACGGGTTCGACCTTACCGGAGAGCTGTTTAATCGCGGTGTAGAAGCGAGTCTGAGGGACTTTGACAACCTTCGCGAAGCCGTCGAGAACTTCCTTCGATTTGGTGGTGTCGAGATCCTTGACGAGTCCGAGAAGAGTCGGCGTGATGTAAAGATAACGCTCGGTAGAGGGAACCTCCGCCTCATCCATGGCGTTGACCGCCGCTCTGAGCGCGGTGATTACGTTCGCTCCGGTCGAGAGAGCCGCCGCGTCAACTGTGCCGATGCCCGAAATCGACGCGTAAGTCGCGAATCTGAATGCGTCAAGCTCGGGAGTTACCTTCGTCCGGATGAACTCGGACGCGAGCGCGCCGAACGCGATTCCGGCGGTCTCGGCGTTGTCGAGAGTATCGACGGCGAACTTTCTGCCGCGGTCGAAGTTGCACTTGACCGTCTCGTTGGTCAGGGTGACGTCGCCGTCGACATAGCCGCCGTTACGCGAGTAGTTCGCGAGTCCGTCCATGCTGATCTTCGGGATGATCAGCTCGTTGACGTTGTTGCCCTGACGCGCAAGTTCGGGCGCGCCGTCGAGATCGGCGGTGAGGGAGGAAAGCTTATAAACCTCATCGAGGAGGGGGACGTATTTCTTGAAGAGTTCGATATTGTTTGCCATAATTTAATCCTTTCTGTTACTTTTTCGGTTCAAGACCCATCGCGGCACGGACGGCGGCGAGCGGGTCAGCGTTATTCGGCGATCCTGTCGGAGCGACCGGATTCTTCACGGGTTCGTCTGACGTGAAGAGATAGTCGTTGTCGGTCTTGCAGGCTTCGAGCGCGGACTTTATGTCGGCGTCGCGGTTGGTCGACGCTCTGAGCTTGTCGACGTCGAGAAGAGCCTTGACCGCCTTCGCGTTCTTCGCGCCGGACGACGAGATCGCGCTGTCAAGCACCGCCGAGAATTCCATGTCGGCGAGCTTCGCTTTGTACTCGTTGTCCTTCGCGGTAAGGTCGCCGTTGAGCTTCGCGATCTGGTTCTTCAGGTCGGAGACGTCGACGCCCTCGAAGGACTTCAATTTTTCCTTCGCGCCGTCGAGCTGAGACTTGAATTCGTCGCGAGCCGTTCTGAGACGGTTCGTCTCCTCGGCGGTTTTGTAGTTCTCGCCGAACTGTGCCGTGAAGGCGTCCTTCTTGTCCGCCGGAATCTGAATGCCGAGCTCTGAGAGTATCGTTTCGATGTTTTTCATGTGCGTGCTTCCTTTCTTCGTGGCTTATATCCCGCTCCGACCGCGGCTGAAAGTCAGCCGGATACCCTCCGGCGGGGGAAATGATATAAAAACAGCACTGCGGGAAAATCCGTAGTGCTGTAGTTATTGAGTTGTAACTTGCTTATAAACTTAAGTTTTAACGCAAGTTAACGCTGAGTCAGTGTTAAGTTTCAGCGTTTGGGCAGATTGTAATGCGTAAGTTCATATACTACCGTAAATATGACAGCCGCAAGCGCAATCAGCAGGAATAACGCATATATCCCGAGGATTGTTATCAAAAGTATTTTCAGTGTAGTAAGCACCGTGTACTCCTTTCACGAAAAAAGCACGATACACTGTACCGTGCTTGATTATTCGGTTTTACTGACCTCTGTCAAGATCCCATGCCCACTTCATGGTTTTCTCGAAGGCTTCCGCAATTTCTTTCGGAGCGCCTTCAATGCTGCCGTTATGAGCTTCAAGATACGGTTCGCAAATGTCCATCGCTTCTTTGATGTCATCTGGATAACAACTGATTACCATTGCTATTTTTGCCTCCTTTTTACCATAAATTCCGCTTCGACCTCATCATACCGTCCGCGTAAAAATTGACTTTTTGCGTACTCGCTTATATCTCCGACGTTATCATAAGTAACCCCGAGCCGTTCAATGTTCTTTTTACATCTTTGGCAAAGGGCTTTGATGTATTCGCCGCGATTTTCCGCAGTGATCTTCCGACCGCTCAGTCTGAAATTTTCCGCCTGCCGCATATGCCACATTTCGTGATACTCGACAGAGCCTTGACCGCCGACGGTCTCAATGACGTTTGACTCATTGAGCTTTGAAATGTAGTATACCGTGTTTTCAACCGGATCATACTTTCCGAGCGCGTTCGGCATTTCATCGGCGTCAACAATGATGATCTTCGGCTTCGTCCCGATGCCCCACTCGTCGCGCGCGGCGTCGGTCGTCTGCTTTATCTCATGCAGTGCCTTCGGCTTGATCTCCGCCCTGTCGGATATGTAAACCTCGTCGGCATAGCTTTCGACGCGCTTTACCGCGATCTTCTGGTCGGAACGGATGTTGAACTCCGCCGACGCGCCGCGGGTGACCGGGCGATATAACTGTTCAGCATTACTATTATACACGCTATTTTCGGGTTTGTCAATACCTTTTGAAGAAATTTCCACAGGTTGTGTGTTCGTCGGCAGTCCCTTCGGCGCGGGCGGCACGTCGTATTTCATCCCCGCGAGAGCCAGCCCGACGCGCTCGCGCTGCTGCGGAAGCCCCATCGCCTTTGAGAACCGCGTGTACTCCTGCGAGACCGCCTGAAACGACGCTCTCGCGTTCTGGATCGTCTTCTCGTCCGCGCCGCCTTCTTCGAGAAGCTCGACCGCGTGTCGCCTCGCCGCGATCGTCCGTTCAAGCCGCCGTTGACGCTGTGACGCTTCATACTTCGTGTATTCCTTGCCGTTGTACTCGTGCTTCTTAAGCTCCTCGGCGCGCATTTTCTTAAGCTCCTCGGGCGAGTAGGACGGCTCTGAGACGCCCGGAATCACCGCGTCGAAATCGTGTCCGCAGTTCGCGCCTTTCAGTCCGTCGACCTTTCCGTAGCCGCAGACCGACTTAAGCTGTGCCATCGTGTACCATCCGCCCTGCCACTCTACGTGCTCCGGACGGTAGCAGGAATGCGCCGAAACCTCGTACATATCTGTGCCGAGCGTTTTCGCGTTGTCCTCGCTGATCTTCGCGGTGAGCTGATTCACGCCCGTCATGACCGCTCTGCGCGCCGCTACGTCGACTCTCGCCGTCGTCGGACGCTTAGACACCGAGTCGTAATTTATCGTCCTGATCCCCGAATTGACAAGCTCTGTGACCGTGCGTTTCAGGACCGTGTTGTAGTCGAACGCGCCCGACGAGATGTCAAGCGCAGCGTTGTCGAGCGTGTCGGTGAAGTACTCGGTCAGGCTGACCGTCTTGATTCTGCCCTTGTTCGCGGTGGCGACGCCGAGAGTTCCGGTGATGTTCCGGAGTTCGTCGGCGGTCTGAGCCTTGACCGCCGCGACGAGCTGCTTGAGCGTCTCGTTGTCCTTGTAGGCAATCGGAGTCTGTCCGACCGACTTGTAGAGCTTTTTGTCGCGCGCCCAGCTCGTCTTGGCGGCTTCATCGAAGAGCCTTTCAACCTCCTCGTCGCCGCCGTCGAGCGTTTCCGCGATCTCTTTTTTGATCTCGTCGATCGCCTTGCCGAGTTCTGACGCGCGGTAGATCTGCCAGTCGGTAGAGCGCGTGATTTCGCCCGCAGATTTCAGCCTGCGGATTATGTCGCGCATGACGCGTTTCTCAAGCCCTCTGAAGAGCTTTTCAAGCCCGATCGGCAGGCTCTCGATCTCGTCACCGGTGAGCATTACAGTACAACCTCGGTCGGCTCAGGAAGGTTCTTCGCGGCTTCGTCGACGCTCTCGCCGTACCACTTCGCGCGGTACTCTTCAAGCCGCATGACACCCATCGAAACGTCCTGACGGTCCTGCTGACGCTCGGTCTCCTCATCGGTCAGAATGCTGTCCTTGAAGTCGCAGACGAATTCGTAGCCCGACATGGTTTTCGCCGACCAGAAGGCGAGCGCAAAAACAAGATCGTCGAGACAGTCACGCAGATTCTGCTGAATCGCGTTTACCGTGTTGTACTTGCGCTTCTTCGCGGCGAGGATTTCGGTCGCGGTCTTCTCCACAGTCTGAGGGTTCGAAATATCGCCGTAGGACAAGCCGACCGCGAACTCGATTGAACGCTTGAACTCTTCAAGTCCGGCGATAATCGAAGTCTCCCGGAACTCCGGCGAGAATTCGCTGAAGAAGCTCTTCCCTTCGCCCGCCTCGATGTCGATCGCGCGGTAGAGCCGTTTGTTCAGCTTCGGCAGTGTGAATTTGCCCTTGCCGTTCTCGTCGGATTTGAACGCCGCCGGATCGGCGTGAATGACGCGCTCGCCGGATTCGAATTCCCATTCGAGCCGTCCGAACTGCGTGTCGGCGATTTTAATTAAATCGACCGCCGGGTCGAAGATCGAAATTCCGGTGTTGTCCGGCGAGTCAATAGGATTTCGGTAATAGCCGAAGATCGGGCGCGTCATGCCGGGGTAGCGCGTCTCAGGCGATAACGCCGCCCATTTGTCTATAACTGATAAATCGGTCTCTGTTCCTAAGCGGTTTTTGGAATAGCTTACAAAAGCGCGGTTTGTTATCGTCAGCCCCGTCTCGTCGAGCCGATGCCATTCAAGCCTCGTCAGCCATCGTTCGCCATCCTGCACGACTTCCGGAAACACGACGTCAATAAGCCGCCCGCGGATGTCGTAGGAAAGCGGCACGAAAGCCGTCTGCGGCAGGAACTGTACTGTGAGATCAGGCATCGGCTTGACGATCAACGCCCCTGTCGCGAGTCCTGACTGGAAGCTGACGTTGAAGTTTCTGAGAGCCGCCTTCAGAGCCGCGTCCAGATTCGCGTCCGAAACCGAAGCGGTCATTTCGCCGACCGAGATATTCGAGAACTCGCGGACAATGCCCTGCTCAGACCGCAGGCTCTTCACCGCGTCGGACAGCCACGGCGCGTTTCCGGTGTACATGTCAGACCAGAGCTTTAATTTTTCAGTGGATTCAAGCGTCATGACCGGCTTGACTCCGAGTACCGTTTTTAATTCGTCAGGCGAGAACAATTGCCTTATCAGTCCTTTCATGAATGAAATGAATCCCATCGTTAAACCTCGTAATTTATGAAGCGTTTTATGTCGCGCTCGAAGGTGTATTCGAAGGCGTCGAGCGAGTCAATATCGGATGATCCGTCATCGAGTCTTTCGTCGCCCTTCGCGTCAGAGTCCCATACAGCCTCGCAGAGAGCCGTTCTGAGCGTCTCACAGTCAGGGGTATACAGAAAACCTTCCCGTGCCCATAAGACGCTGTGTGGCGGCTATGCGGTCGTTGACGCGCGTCTTGATTGCCGGACGAACGATGACCGACGGCATTTCGCGATCGAAAGCGTGTTTGAGACCTCTGCCGAGAACGCTCTCGGCATTGTCCCAGTAAATGTAATCAATCGCGCCGTATTTCGCGGCAACCCTGTTCGCGAACTTGACCGCGAGCTCGTCGATGTCCCGCGGCTCGTACTCGCCGAAATGCCGCTCAGACGCGAGCGCGATCAGCTTCTCGTAGCCGTGAATCTTCGCGGTCGCGACAAACGCGTGTCCTGACTTTGTGCCGCCGAAGTCGACTCCGATGACGATTTCCGAAATCTCCTTCTGCGTCGGAATTCCGGTCAGCAGGAATTTCGCCGGATCGTCGGCGAAACGTCGGTAAATCGCGCCCTCAGCCCGCACCCATTCGCCGAGTATCAGGCGGTCATAGTAAATCGTCCCCTCGTACTCTTTGCAGAGGTTCTTCACGAACTCCGGCGAGAGGAACGTGTTGTCGAAAATCGTGTACTGCTGGCAGTATATGTCAGCGTCTGAATCGAGGAACTTCTTCAGCCAGTGCGTCGGATGCTCGGGGTTCAGCGAGCCGTCAAAGCAGGAGTACGGCTTGTCAAGACGCGATTTCAGCATATTGAAGACGTCTTCGTGCCACTTCGCCACCTCGTCGCCGTAAACGTATTTCGCGCTCGCGCCCTGAATCTTCGCCACCTGCGAGACCTTTTCAGCTCCGAGACAATAGACGTCCTCGCCGCAGACACGGGCGATATTTCGCGAGTTGATCGTCCCGACAACCGCCGACGTGTATCGCTCGCGCATCGGCTGTAGAACGTTTCGTTCGATGGTCTCCTTGCTGACGCCGACGATGAAACATAAGCCGTCCTTGCCTATCCGTTCGCGAATCCGCATCGGAATAACCGCCGTGACGTCCACATAGGACTTGCCCGATCTGACCGCGCCGGACTTGAAGTTCCACCGCTTACTTGCCTCGGCGATGTACTGCTTTTGCTTCGCGGTCAGCATCTGATTTCACCTCGGCTAGAATCTTGTCGAGCTTTTCAAGCGCGGGCGTATCGGCCGAATCGTCGGACTTGAACATTCCGATATGCTTGCCGATCAGTTCCAGCGCGCGGAGCTTGTCCGACGCTTTGAGCTCGCATTCCTCCGCGGGGAAGAACGCCACCTTCGACAGCTCTTCAAGGACCTTATCGGCGGTTATACCGGTACGCTTCGATTGCTCAACGCGTAATTTGGCAATATATCCCAGTATCTCAGGTTTCTGTAGGTTCTCGCTCGCTATGCTCGCGGCGGTTTTTTCAGAGTATCCTGTCCTCAGCGCGGCTTGCGTCGCGTTGAGGTCCACGAGGTATTCCTCGCAGAAGCGTTTCTGTTTGTTCGTCATCCGGTTTCACCCGCCTTCCTTTCTGAAAAATTAGTTCGCGCCCGCCCCCACCACTGCGATATACAGCGCGTTTTTTTCCCTGTACCCTTTCCTATGCCGCGAAGGAGTGTACGCGCATAGTAAATCGGAAGACCGCTTATTTGCAGTCTCCCGATGATACCATTATAGCACATAAAACCGTGACAAGGTGTGACAGGTTTAATTATCGCGCAAATATCTGTAGCACCTCTGGCGCGCCATGTCGGGCGTATTCCCGCCGCCGATTCGATTCGCGATTGCCGCCCATGAAAGCCCGTCGGCGAATCTGAGCTTGAATATACGCCTCGTCAGCGCGTCGCTGATCGTGTCGATGTAGTCCATCAGCCGGATCAGCTCGCGGTGTTCCCGCTCAACCTTGTCGGCGATCTGAGCGCGGAGGTCAGCGATACTCGCGGCAATTGCCGTGCGGTCGGTCGGGATTCCCGAGCCGCCTGAACCGCCGTTTGAAGGCGAAGCCGACGTTGCCGCCGCTTCGAGCCTGTGAAGCCGGGCGCGGTCTTCCTCGATCTCTTTTCGCAGATGGTAGACCTGCGAGAGCTCGCGCCGGGTCATTTCTTGTCACCCGCCGAATAGCACAGGATGTTACAGTTCGGGCAAGCCGCGAAATATTCCGGGAAATCCCATATACGGCGGTAAGCCCCCACTTCATTCGTATCCACTTCGAATATACAGCCACACCGTGGGCATTCGAAACGAATCGGGCCGCGTTTGTCCTTCAGTTCTCTGCCGGGCTTGATAATTTTAATTGGCATTTTCGTCCTCCCTCCTCTCGCCATAACTGCAATAATCGTCAAGCTCGCGCACCGCGCCATATCCGACGTCCGGTCTCATACACTCGACGACCGGATAGACGCTCGCCGCGCGGCGTGACGCGAATTTGCAGTCATTACACCGCACGACATGAACGGCATCCGCGGCAAGCGGCAGGAATCTGCCGCCGATCGCGTCATTGATGCCTTTAAGCATACTGTGTGCCAGCGTCGCGGTATTCGGCTTTATCCGGCGCGCCGCCACCGCCTTGTCGAACTTTCCCATGCTTTTCGTAAGGTACGCGCGGAGAACGTCCGCGCTGAGGTATTCAGGCATTGTGATCACCTCTGATACTGACGTTGCAAAAGTCGCTACGCTTTCTTATGGTGTCAAACATCCGACAGTAAATCTCGTTCAGCTTTCCCGGAATCTCCTCGTGTTCCTCGCAAGCCCCACAGGTGACGTTCGGTTCAAGTCCGTTCGCGAGAAGTCTCGCAAACGCGAGGACGATCTTCCGCTTCTCATTATCAAGCTTTCCGAAAGCCGCGAGCAGACGGCATTCTTCCTGACTTACCGGCATTTTTATCCCTCCTTGTTCTCGATCTTCTTCATTTCCGTCACGACCGACTGCAATATGTCCTTGTAGAACAGGTATTTCGTATCGGTGTCGGCGATCTCGTCGGCGATAGCCCTGATCAGGTAAACGCACTCGACATAAACGTCGCCGAGGCTTCCGGTCGCCTGAATCTTCGCTGTCTCTGTCTTCGCGTCGATTTCAGCTTTCAGCATTGTCTGATTCCCCTTTCTCCTGTATTTCGCGAAGCGTCTCCCAGTAGTCGCACGCGCCATGATTGCGTGCCTTGCAGTCCTCCGCGTTGTCGTACATCTCGGCTTTCAGAAACGAATCGTACTTCCACGGACCTTTGATTCGTCCGCGATTGTTGCGAAGAATGTATCGCGTCTTCTCGTCGCCCGCTAAACCGATGATGTCGGTCACGCGTCCCTTCTGAACCCTGCCGCCCGCGTCGTTGACGTAGTACTCGCTGAATTTCAGCGACGTGTCCCGCGGCGACGGGATATAGGCTTCGATTTTCTTCCGGGTTGACTCGTCAATCATTCTGCCGCCTCCTTCTCAATCGCCCGCAGTGCCGCGAGCAGAATCCGAAGATTCTCCTCAGTGCAGGGCTGAAACTGCGACCAGTATTTGTCGTCGCCGACCTGCGCGTAATGGACGCCGCCATCGTAAAACGTCATGCTGAAGTACCTGCCCTCGGGTGTAGTTCTCAGCGCGAATTCCGAATCCGGATGCGTCCACAGCCAGTCATGTATGTGGCCGATCAGCCGTCCGATCTTGCTTCCTGTCGCGCCTTTGTCGACGTACTTTACCACCGAGCCGATACGCTTCTGCTCAGCTAT
Organism: uncultured Eubacteriales bacterium; assembly: GCA_934503195.1. Taxonomy (GTDB): domain Bacteria; phylum Bacillota; class Clostridia; order Oscillospirales; family CAG-272; genus Flemingiibacterium. The sequence goes on along the minus strand of CAKSVM010000002.1, from coordinate 59,689 downwards.
CTCGCCAGTGTCGATCAGACACTGAACGCGCGCCCTGACCGCCGCCGGAGAAAGCCCCATGATGTCGGCGATCTCGCGCGACGAAAGCCCCTTTTCGCGAAGCCTGATGATCCGCTGAACCATTCCACTCGTCCATTTGGTGTAACCGCTCATTCATCAGTCCTCCTTCTCAGCCGCGAGCCAGTATTCCCTCTGGCAGTCAAGGCAGCCATCGAAATCTGCGCAGTAGTTACGCTGCGTATCTACTTTCTCCGGGCATATATCAAGCACACCCCTGCGCATAGCGGCGCGCGGGAACAATTCGAGGAACCTTTCCTGCCGTGTCTTCACGACCGCGGTTGGTGTATCAGTTGGTGCAACGGTTGGTGCAACTGCCGCCTTCTCGGCAAGGCCGCAGAGCTGTTCTTTTCTGTCAGTCGTCATTTGTTAATTCCTCCACATACACATAAATTCCCGGCCGATTCGGCACGACGAATTTCTCCGTCACCTCGCAAGCCACCTGCGCGTCGTCCGCCCAGAATCCCGACCGCGTCATGCAGTCTTTCAAAAGCTTGATCATATTGTCCGTGTCGGGCTTCGTCGTCTTGTACCTCGGCTCTTTCGTCTTCCCGGCGAAGCACCATTTCGTGAGAAGCCTGACCGCGCCCCTCATCGGTTCAGCCGGGTGAAACCTCGCGAGATTCGCCATGAACGAAGCTCTCGCGTTCTTCAAAGCCGTGTCCTCGAAGAAGATCGGCTTGCCATTCTTCACTGTCACGCGCTTCTCTTGGTGCGTCACAGTCGGCGGCGTCATATTCATAAAGAATTCATATTTCAACAAGTTCACCTCTTAAAGTAAAATCAAAATCAATCAAAATTTCGCAGGTCTTGGGCAGGGGACAAAGTGGTGGTTTTTAACCACTTTGTTCCCCCAAGACCCGGCGACGGAAAGTCAGGGACATCAGGGACAGGGACACACACATATATATACCCTTTTTGTCCCTGTCCGCGCGGGACAATAACGCCTTTTTGTCCCTGTGAGACATGAAGGACAATAACGCCTTTTTGTCCCTCTACTTTCGTCCTACTTCGTTCTTATCTACCCAGAAATCGCCATGCTCGGCGAGCCTCCGGCGGACGGTTTTTTCGGTCACACTGAGGTATTCGGCGAGGTCTTTAATTGTGACCGTTTCGTTAATAGCACACGCTTCGTAGGCGGTTTCGATTGAATCGTCGCGCTCTTTTTTGCGCTTCTCACCGTTTCCGACATGAGCGCGTGTCGCGTACTCGATCGTTCCCGGCATCATGCTTTCGGGCTTGACGTCTTTGAGAAGCCCCTCGGAATCCGCCTTGTGAACCGGATAGTCAAACCACACGTTGAACGGCTTGAAGCTCGCGAATTCTCTCAGAGTCCCTTCAATTCTCCATGCTGTTTTCGCCCACTCGCGCTTGTCGGCGGCTTCGAATTCCGCCCGGATCGCGTTCTGCTCCTCCGGCGGCAGTTTGCTTACGTACGCCAGCACCTGTTCAATGTCCCCGATCTCGCACTGATTGACCTCGGCAAGGATGCCGAGCCGTTTCAGATGCTCGTTCATGATGTGCCTGTAGGCTCTTGTCAGCTGATCGCGCCGGACGTCATACGGCACATCGAGTTCGAGCATATCTATCAGCGCGTCGGGGTCGCGGGCAAAGACGCCTGAACCGGAAGCTCTGTCCATAGACCGCTTCTGCCCTTGCTGACCTTTCGAATGATGGTGGCAGTAGATAACGGCACATCCGAGTTCTGACGCGATTTTATCAAACTGATTGCAGAACTTCGCCATCTGGTCGGCGGCGTTCTCGTCGCCGGTGATGACCTTGTAGATCGGGTCGAGGATTATCGCTATATACCCGCCCTCCTTCGCGCGCCGTATGAGCCGCGGAGCGAGCAAATCAAGCGGCACAGAGCGTCCGCGGAGATTCCATATATCAATGTCCCCGACGTGCTCCGGCGTCCAGCCAAGGGCGCTGTAGACGTCCCTGAAGCGGTGCAGGCAGGACGCGCGGTCGAGCTCGAGGTTGATATACATGACCTTCCCGCGCGCGCAGTTGAAGCCGAACCACTGCCGCCCCTCGGCAATGGCAATGCAGAGCTCAATCAGAGCGAATGACTTACCCGCTTTGGAAGGACCCGCGAGGAGCATTTTGTGTCCCTGCCTCAGCACGCCGTCGATCAGGCAGGGCGAGAGGTCGGGCAGATTGTCCCACACCTCGGAGAGGTTCATGACGTCCGGAAGATCGTCGTTTACGCCTTCAATCCATTCTTTCCACTCCGCAAAGTCTCTTTTGCCTATACCCGACGCGACGATAAACTGCTTTCTCCCGCCGCGCGTGACGCCAGGCATTCTGGATAGTCGTGATGGGTTTCGGTTCGCTCCGTCCGGATGGAGACCATTCTTTTCGCAGACGTCGAAAAGGTAATCGACACGCTTGCGGTACTCGCTGTAGTCTATGGCGTCGACTCTGACGATGGCGTGAAGCGACTTTCCGCCGGAGTAGACGAGCATCGCGATCGGCAGTTCTAGCTTCCGGAGTATGGCGTTCTGTTTCTCAATCGGCACGCTGTCCGACTCAACGAGCGCGTAGCGGTAGTCGGTGACGTTCTCGTCCTTCACGCCGTTGCCGTCGAGGGGATTAAAGCGTATCCACGCGCCGCATTCGGGGTTATAGTCGCCCAAGACCGCGCCGATATCGCCGTGACACTTCGACAGAGCTTCGATCAGCTCGCCCGCCGTGCGGTCGCATGAGCCTTTCGACGGCAGGAATTTTCCGTCTTCGTTCTGCCATGAGCTTGTGACGTATCCGACGTTCTCCGTAGATTCGAAGAGCGTTTCGAGGTATCGGATAAGTTCGCTTGCGGGGTTCCAGTTGACCGGCTCGGTGATCTCTTCGCCCTGAATCCAGTTCTGGTCGATGATTTTAAGATTACCGTCATAGTCGGCTTCAATCGCGTCGTTCCAGTCGAGAGCATGCCCGCTGACTGCCGGAGACCATCCCTGCTGTACGGCGTATTCGTAAATTGTGCCGCCAGTTACGGGGTTTGCCGAGCCGTTGAAGGTTCGCCACTTCTTCTCGCACTCTCCGGCGTGATAACGCTTCGGGTCGCGCTTCGACCACTCGTCCCACGTCCCGACGGAACAGCCCTCTTGCTTAAGTGCCATGCCTATATTGATCCATCCTGCATAGTCGACCAATGACGGATCAACATAATCAAGCATAGATAGCAGGTCATTCTTTTCCATGTTTACTCCTTTCTTGGTTCATCCTTTGAAGAGACATATTTGCGAAACGGCAATTTTGGGGAGAGTACATTCCATCGTTGTCTATCCGATCTATAGTGCATTTCCCTCGTGGTGCCTTTTCGTCATAGCCGTTCAGAAGTGCCCATTCTCTAAAAGTCGAATAGTCATTCCATTCGTCGCAAATACGAATACCACGACCACCATAACGACTATAACTGTTTGAATGCCTATTATTACAGCGTTGTCTCATCCCTAACCAAACTCGATATAGGCGTTCGCATTTCCCGTCTTTTCCTTTCGAAAAACCATGCGTTTTAGACGGCTTTTCCGAAGATAGGAACTTTTTCGTAGTGCATCCGCAACTTTTTGTATGACCGCTTGTGAGACTACAACGGGCTACAGTCAAAAAGCTACCACAATCGCATTTGCAGTCATACATTGCCCCGGAAGCTGCTTTGTGCTCTGATTTTTTTAAGACTAAAAGCTTACCGAATTTTTTTCCTGTAAGATCATCCATTTAAGCACCTCTCTGAGGGACATATTCCCCCGGGTTGATTCCGTACGGCACGCGCCAGTCGTTGGCGGCGATCCGGTCGATCATTCGTTTCGCGTCCTCAAACGCCCATGTCCCGACGTGGAGAAATCCACGGGATTCAAGAAATCTGATTTGCTTTGGCGTCGTCAGACCCTCGGCGCGGCGTTTCGCGAGCCTGTCGAGGAGCTTCGAAGCCTTCCCGGCGTTCTGAACCGAGTCGGGGAAGATTCCGTACTTTTCGAGGAGCGCGAGCTGCTTTTCGCTCGCCGGAGCGGCTTCCCAGCCGAACGACGGCACGTAGCCCGAAAGATCCTCGGCCTGAATCGAGAGTTCGAACTGAAGCGGATCGACGAGCTTCCGCTTCCTCGTCCGCATCTCGGCGAGCTGCTTTGCGAGTGCCTCTTCGCGCTGTGCCACGACGTCTTCGGACGCCTTTCTTTCGGCTTCTTCGAGGTCGACCATCACACCCGACCTTTCCAGATTCTCAGTCATTTTCTTCGCGACTTCGGGATTCTCGCAGATCAGGTTCGCGGGTCGGCAGAGTTCGTGCCGCTCGGTGTGCCAGAGGAAATCGAGGATCAGAAGCTCTTTTTTGCCGGGCGAGAGACGGGTTCCGCGTCCGACCATCTGACAGTAGAGCCCGCGGACTTTCGTCGGTCTTAAAACGACCACGCAGTCGACGCTCGGACAGTCCCACCCCTCGGTGAGGAGCATCGAATTGCACAAAATGTCATATTTCCCCTCGTCGAAATCGCGGAGTATCTCTTCGCGGTCGGGGGAGTTTCCGTTGACCTCGGCGGCTCTGAAGCCCTTCGAAATCAGCACGTCGCGGAAGCTCTGACTGATCTTGACGAGCGGCAGAAAGACGACGGTTTTGCGTTTTTCGCAGTAGTTTTTCATCTCGTCGGCGATCTTTCCGAGGTAGGGTTCGAGCGCGTTCGCGAGTTCGCCCGGCTTGTAGTCGCCCGACTGAATCCCGACACCCGAAATGTCGAGCGAAAGCGGGATCGTCTGCGCCTTGATCGGCGAAAGATAGCCTTCGCGGATCGCCTTCGGAAGCGTGTATTCGTAGGCCAGAGAGTCGAAGATTTCGCCGAGATTCTTCATGTCGCCGCGGTCGGGAGTCGCCGTGACGCCGAGGAGCTTCGCCGATTTGAAGTGGTCGATGACGGCGCGGTAGGTATCCGAGATCGCGTGATGCGCCTCGTCGATTATTATCGTGTCGAAGTAGTCCGGCGGGAAATTCGCGAGCCGCTTTTCGCGTCCGAGCGTCTGGACACTGCCGACTACCACGCGAAACCATGAGCCAAGGCAGGATTCTTCGGCTTTTTCGACAGCGCATCCGAGTCCGGTTAATTTACCGATCTTGTCGGCGGCCTGAGTCAGGAGCTCGGCGCGGTGAGCGAGTATCAATACCCGCTCACCCATCTTTACGCAATCCTCGGTCACGCCGCCGAAGAGGATCGTCTTTCCCGTGCCGGTCGGCATCACAGCTAATGTCCTCCGATGCCCTGCCGCCCACTCAGCGAAGATCGCGTTCTTCGCCTCCTCCTGATATGGACGAAGCTTCATCAGAAGTTACCCGGCGTGAAGCTCATCTGTCTGCCCTGAGTCGGCTTTGCCTGCTGTTCGGCGAGCGTTCCGAAGGGCAGATCGTCGGCGTTTTCAAGCGTCGTGAAGGTCGGCTGAGCCTGTCCCGAGACGTGGAACGACTGCTTCGGCTGAACCGGATTCTGACTCCGACTCATAGTCGCAGCGACGCCGTTCTTCGCTCTTCTGAGCGCGGCTTCCTCGGGAGCGTAGAAGCGTTTCACCTCGTTCGAGAACTTCGGCTCGCCGTCGCGTCCAGTCCATTCGCGCACGCCGATATGCGCGTAGCCGCGGACTCCGATGAGGTTCGACCAGTCCATATTGAGACGCTCACCCTTGCGTTTCCTGCCGATTCCGGTGAAGAACGCCGAGAGCAGTCCTTCGCACGAGGAGTGCAGGAAGAGGTTGTGAGTTATCGTCGCGACGCCGGGGTTGCCGTCCTTGTCGACGCCCTCGACGCGCAGGGTGATGACCGCCTTCGGGCAGGGCGGAAGCTTACCGCCGTTCGAGCCGGGATGACGCTGACGCTCGAAGTTCGTGATCTCGAAGTCGTAATCGCCGTCGCGGAGGAGGATGAAGTCGGGCGCGTCCTTTTCGATCACGCCGTCCCACGCGAGTTCATATCCCTGTGTCGTATTTTCGTACATCTGAATGTACCTCCTGTAAATTATTGTTCTGGTTTTCTGAACCAGTGTAATTATTCTACCATAACTGAACGCGTCACCGCACGCCACAACGCGTCAGAACACGTCAGCTTTTTTAACAAATTTCGGAAGAATTATCTGCTGATATTTGTCATTATCGCTTCATAGACCTGATTCCAAGCCCCTACGAGGACTCCGCCGACGAAGGCCGGATCGTAATTTTCGAGCGGGGTTTCGAAGGGATAGTAGCCCTTCTTCGCGACGATCGCGCGGATCTCATCGGCCGAAATGTTGTTCGCGGCCATCAGATCGGCGAGCTTCTTGTGTTCAGGCGAGACGGCGGAATTCTCCTCGGCAACGGCTTCGGTCAGCTCATCGAGCGGATCGGCCGGAGCCTGAGCGGGGGGCGGAGTCTGAATCTGAGCGGCCGCCGCGGTCTGAACCGGAACCTGACTCTGCGTCTGAATCTGACTCTGAACCGGAATCTGAGCGGCGTTGCCCTCGATGACCGCCGCGATCTCATTGTAGTCGAACGGGAGTTTCGGCGCGAGTCCGGCGCGGTTCTTCGCGTCCCAGCAGGCGTGATGCTCGGTGTACATGACTCGGCGCGAACCCTGAGCCTTGTTCTTCTTGCTGTCGGTCGTGACGACGATTGTCTCGTAGTTCGCGAAGAGCACCATGTCCGCCCATTCGCGGAGCATCGGCGCGACCTTCTTCGAGGTCTTCATCTCCCAATGGTCGAACGAGCCCATCTCCTCGGGAAGCTCGACCTTGCGCAGGCAGGCGTGAGCCGTGACGACGACGTTGATTCCGACCGCGATGACCTCATTCAGCGCGTTCAGCATCTTGCCGAACTCCTCCGCGCTGTACTGGTAGCCGCGACCGTATCCGGCGTCCTCGATTCCCGACCACTTCCTGCGGGCGCAGAGGTCCTCGATTTCAAGCTGTTCAGCCCAGTCGGCGGTGTCGATGACAAGCGTTTTGCATATGTCCGGGTTATCCTTTGTGTACTTGATCTGCTGCATCAGCATCGACCATGATGTCGGCTTGTCAAAGCGGGCGACGTCGAGATTCTTCGTGCTGTCCTCAGTGTCGATGAAGAGCGGATCCGGGAAGCGCGACGCGAACGTGCTTTTTCCGATTCCCTCCGTGCCGTACAGAACGACCTTGAGCGGCGACTTGATTTTGCCTTTTGTGATGTTCATTAAAATTCCCCTGCCTTCCATTTGATTTCATTCTTCGGAGTTGCCGAGGATTTTTCGGCAACTGCCGTGCCGTCTTCGATGATGATCGAGCATTCATCCCCGGTCGAAACTCTGGTCGCGATCGCCTGCAAGCCCTCGGATTCGAGCCACTGTCCGAACTCACGGAGCGTGTCAATGTCCATCTGTTCGAGCTTGTCGAGCAGGACGAATCCGCACTTCGGATTCAGGCGTCTTACAATCGCCGTAGCTGTCTTAAGCTGATCTGAGCCGGACATGCAGTCCCACTTAACACCGTTGTAAGTCAGCTCGCCGTCGACGACCGACAAGCCGGGGAGCGGGAGATCGGCGTTGTCGAGCAGCTTCGTCCGGGCGGCGCGCAGGTCTTCGATTTCAGCCGTCAGCGCGTCGTAGTCCTTCTTGTACTGTTCGGCTTCGATCTCGGCGCGTTCACGCTCGCCGTTCGCGCGAACTTTCGTGTTGATCTTCTCGATGTTCAGAAGACTTTCGCGGATCTCGTCGGTGCTCTCGTCGACAAGCTCCTCCACCGTCTTCGTCGAGATCGCAATCTTCGCGGTCAGCTCGTCGAACTCAGCCTGCGTCGCTCTGAGCTTTTCGAGCAGTTCGTCGTGACGCTTGACCATGCTCGCGTATTCGCTTCTGAGACGCTGATTCTCGCCGTTCTTCGCGAGTATGTCCTGCTGGCGAAGGATGAGTTCGGACGCCGAGATCGGCTCCTTCGGAACGTCGGGGTAGAGCGGCAGCTCCTCGGCGTACTTTTGCTTCTGAAGCGCGATTCTGCCGACCTCGCGCCTCCGGTTGAAGGTCGTCGACTCGTCGTAGTCGAGCTTCTTTAACTGCTCTTCAACTCCGATGATCCGCAGAAGGACGTTCGCTTTTTCCTTCGAGGTCTGCTCCATGAAGCGGGGCAGGTCGAGCGCGAAGGTCTCGACGAACTCGTTTAAGAGCTGCTGTCCGCCCTTCCGTCCCGCCGGGTCGATGACCTTAAGCGCGCTGTTTTCGCCCTTGCGTTCGACAACGAGTCCGTTATCCATCTCGACGTGCAGGAAGGGCGGTACGACCGAACCGTCGCGTCTTGCCGAAGTCGGCTTGAACTTGTCCCCGCCCAAAGCCCACGCGATGGAATCGAGGACGGACGTCTTGCCCTGATTGTTCCTGCCGCCGATGACGGTTAAGCCGTTTTGCGTCGGCTCGATGCTGACCGCCTTGACGCGCTTCACGTTTTCGATTTCAAGTTTGCTGATTTTCATTGACATTTACCTTTCTTTGTGATATAATATTGGTGGATACTTTTATCTGCCCGCCGTCGGAACTGCCATTCCGCGCGGGCTTTTCTCATGCGCGGATGAGAAGAACATCGCCGTCGATGGTCTGCTCGACTCTGAACGACGCGCCGGACGGCTTTATCTCCTTGACGGGTACGAACACCCGGTCGCGTCCTTCGCGGCTCAGAGCCTGCGAAAGGGCTTCCGCGAGCGTCTGCGCGGTCGCTTCGAGGATCCTGTTCGACTCGCGCAGAGCGTTGATCTCGCGCTCCTGCTTTTTGATGATGTCGCTCTGGATCGCGTGCGTCTTCTCATATGGTACGGTCTGCATCTGCTTTCACCTCCTCCAGATACTGTTTTAACGCTTCACGGCGGGCGTAGGCTTCGAGGATCCCTCCGTACAGTCCGGAAGCGGGGTCGAAGCTCACGCCGTCCAGAACCGCTTCGAGGTACTTCGCCGACCAGTACATGAGGTCGCGGGTCGCTTCGTCCTTCGACGGTCTGTTCGCCCGGAGCCGCGAAAGATGGGCGTTATACGCCTTTTTCAGTCCGGGAATGTTCTTCTCCATTTGCCTTCTCCATTCGTTTGAGTCTCGCGTATCGGCGTTCGAGGTCGGCGACGTCGAGTCCCCACGCCTGATACGCGCTGTCGGTGTTTACTGTCTTGTTGTTCCAGAGCGGCTGATTCTGCTCCTTCATCTTCTCGCGGGCGAGGACTTTCAGCTCACATATCTTCGCCGAGCCGATCTGCCCGAAGATCAGCTTTATTTCCTTATTCCCGAGCTGAGGGAACTTGTAGAAGGTGTCGAGCGCGGCTTCGACGCTCGTTATAGTCGGGACGTTGATCATCTTATCACTCCTTTGTCTTGTACTTCGCCTCGAACTGGAAGCGATCCATGTGCGTGAAATCGAAGATGTAGTCGAGCTTGTCCTGTTTGCTCTGACCGAGCGGGGCGGTCGGGAAGTAGCGGTTGCAGATGAAGCTCTCGGGAAGCGCGATTCCTGCCTGTTCGCAGAGCGACTTCGCCATCTCGGCGATTTCGACCGGGTGACTGCGCTGTGACTCCATGATCTTCCGGAGCGATTCGATCAGCGCGACCGTTCCGGCGGCGTCGGGAGCTTTCGCCGTGCCGTAGTGTCCGGTCTTGCGGAGCGCGGGCAGGACCTCGGAGGTTATCCAGCGTTTGAACTCCTTCGCCTTCGGGAGCTTTGATGAGAGGATGAGGGAGTATAAGCCGGATTCGTTGATGAGGGTTACGTCCTGCTCTCCGCGAGGGGTGAGAGTTTTGCTCACCCCTTTGTCTTCGGGGTCTACGTGCATTCTGACCGCTTCCTGCGGGTTCTTGTAACCGAGGGCTTCGGCTACATCCTTGCCGACTGCCCACGGCTCGCCGTCACGCATGAGCGTGCGGACTTTGCCGAATTCTTCTTTCTCGAAGACCTGAATCTTGTTTTCGTTTTCCATTGTGGTTTCTCCTTTTTGAAAATTCTGCGATTCGTCGGGGTTGTGACCGACGTTCCCGCATTACAGGAGCACTCGGTGCTCCCTCACTCTGCGATCAGATTTTGACCTCTTTGTATTCGCTGAACCGATACCTGCCCGTGTCGGGGTTGAGTTCCGCGCAGACCACGAGGCACTCGCCGTCAGTAGCCTCCGCCTGATCTCTCGCCATGAGCTTTACCTCATCCATCGTGTCGGCGTAGCCCAAGGTTTCCTTACTTTCATAAAGGTCATAGACCTTGTACTTCTTCATTTCTTTGCCTCCTTATCTTTGGTACATCATGAGCTGTCCGTTGACGTACTCGTACGTCATGCCGTACACATCGAATCTGACGTAGTTCCAATCGGTCGACTCGTACAGCGGCTCGCGCTCGTAGGTCTCGGCGACTCTCATCCGGCGGTGCTTGTTGACCTCGTAGGTCTCAGCCTTGCGGATGATCCGCACCCTCTCGGCGTTGAACCCGAGTTCCTCGGCGATGAAGTTCGCGGCTTCCTCATCGGTCATCGTCTTCGTGAACCTGTCCTCTTTGAGCTTCACGTAGTCGCGCTGAGTCATCCGCGTCCCGGCGTCCTTGCAGGGCGTCCATTCGAGTTCGGCGTCGAGCTGCGCCTGAAGATCGTTTATGATGCCAGCCTGCCGCGCGATGCGCTCTTCCATCGCGTCGTGTTCGTGCATTCCGAGTTCGGTCTGCTCTTCAACGAAGCGTTCAACTTCGCGGGTGATCTTCTCGGCGATGCCGTCGGTGTTCTCGCGGAACGCCTTGCAGAAGGCGTCCTTGTCGCCGTCGAAGTCCATATAGGACTTCTCGATGAACTTGTAGTGCTCGTAGGTCGGGTAGAAACCCGTGCGCTCGGTGAATTCTTTGATGGTCATTTTCTTTATCTCCTCTTAATGTATTCTTTTGACTCTTAAAACTTCTTCGCCGTACACGAACCGAGCCGCGATTGCGGGGTAGACCTGATTCTTACTAACGTATATCCACCTGTGAGGCTCGTCTATGCCGTTCCTCACGTCGTCGCGGAGCAGGATTTCATACTGCCTGAGTTCCTCGCACATTCTTTCGCCGGTGAAGTCCTCTGTCCCTTCGCCGATCAGCTCGCCGGTCTCCGCGTCGAACTCCTTGTAGGCGAGTTCGTAGTAGCCGGTCTGTCTGGTTTTCCAGTCGGGCTTTCTGATTGTCTTGATGATTCCGGTGTAAACCCGGATGATTGTTTCGGTCATTTTGCTGTCTCCTTTTCGTTTTCGTCTTCATAAAATCTCTGCCACTCGAAGCCGAGCGCGGACGCGATCCGCTTCGCTGTTGAAACCGGAACATTCCGTTGCCCGACTTCAATCGCGCTGAGGTAGTTCTGCGAAATCCCGGCGGCTTTGGCAAGTTTCGCCTGCGTCATTCCGCGAGCTTTGCGAAGTGCTGTAAGCCAGTTACGCATTTTGCTTTTTATCTCCTTTTCGGATATTTTCAAGATTTTCTCTTGCTTGATTAAGATTATAGCACATTACGTGCTATTTGTCAAGCCCTTTTTGAGATATTTTCAAAATATTTTTTTCGTCCCCTTGACTTTTAGCCCAATTTGTGATATTATGATTACAGAAAGGGAGTTGTGTCATGGAAAGGATTAAAGAATTAAGAAAGCAACATGGGCTGTCTCAGACAGAACTCGGCAAGATTCTGAACATAGCGCAGAATACACTCAGCGCGTATGAATGCGGGAGACGTGACCCGGATACCGAAACACTTTCGGCGATCGCCAAGTATTTCAATGTAACGGTCGACTATCTTCTCGAACGCACAGACACGCCGAAAGCAAAAAAATCCCCCTCGCAGAGCGAAGGAGATTTTGCCCCGACGATCACAGAGCGGGACGAGATCGACATTTCAAAGCGACTGAACGCCGTCCTCGAAGACCTCGGTTCGACCGGAGAAGCGTTAATGTTCGACGGCGAGCCGCTTGAACTTGACGACGAGACGCGCGACGCGCTGATCAAGTCTATCGAAAACTCAATAAGAATGGGCAAGCTGATCGCGAAGCAAAAATACACACCGAAAAAATACCGGAAGGATTCAAATAATGAAGGCTGATGCAATCTCCGGCATCGCCGCGAAGCTCGCTGACGAATACAGCCGTGACCCGTGCTGTATAGCGCGCTCACTCGGAATCATCGTCACCTTTGAGCCGCTATATCAGATAAACGGATTCTATAATACAGCATACAGGCAGAAATTCATACATATCAACTCACAGCTTACGCGCGGGGAGCAGAGATTTGTGTGCGCCCACGAACTCGGACACGCCATTCTGCATCCGGACAACAACACGCATTTTCTCCGGAATCATACCTTGTATCCGATCAGCCGATATGAAAAGGAAGCGACTTACTTCGCGTCCTGTCTGCTTATCAGCGATGATGACCTTGACGAGTACAGACACTTCACGTATGAACAGCTCGGCAAGATGTTCGGGGTTGACGAGAAGATCGCGCGGCTCAGGGTTGAAGGACTATAAATTATGTCACTGTCTATGATGACAGTGTGGGTTGAAAGTAAGAAAAATTGAGGTGATATTATTTTATGAAAGACTATCTATCAGTTCAAGAGCCTGCACCTACCAATATCCCTTGCGATTCGACTTTATTTAATGTACATCGCGCAAACATTAAAGAAACCGCTATGATGGAATCAAAGCGTTCAGTCAAAGGTCGCCGCGAGTATGCCGAATTCATGGCACCGCAGTGGTTGAAAATCGGTGACGAAAGCAAGAACCTAGTCAATTCAACCTGTACGCCTGACGTTTATTTCAAACGATATAATCTTATGCTTTTGAATTTTCTCAAACTCGAAAGCATCTCTCACTACGTCTCATTCCGTGGCACTCCACCAGCAAAAGCCGTAAAATTGATCTACGAAAAGCAAGAGACCTCGATCAACAATTTTATAACACGTGGTATTAAACATATTGTTGAGAGCTATAAGCAGGAATCCACAAGAAAGCAAAAAGTATTGGATTTCTGCGATTCAGTCGAAGATTACTACGAATCTCTTTATAAAACCAATCTCGATTACATAAATCAGTTACGGCAGATCGCTGAATCCGACGATGGCAATGACATCGCTTCAAGCAACTCCGGCGTCTCATCAAACACTCGTACCGCGCCTTCTACGTACAGCCAATACTGTCCGTCAACGGATTTTTATTACAAAACGGAGCTATGCGGCAAGAGTACGTCAGGACTATATCCACATGAGATACTTTTGCTGACATACGCAAAAAAATATTATTCCGGAAAACCAATCGCGAAATTCTGGCAAAGTACATATGGCGTGTCTGACGTTCCCGCTCTGCTCAAATCGCTCGAAAACAGAGGATTCATAAAAAATGGCGAACTGACTGAAATGGGCGATAGCGAGATCAGCTCAAACGCATGGGTAAGAAAATTCCATCCAAAGCCGCAATACGGAATTTCTATGTGTACCATGTCGAAGTTAATGTCACAGAATCCGGGTGCGTCTTCCGATGAAGTAATATTCAATGAACTCAACCGTCGTCTATCGCTTTGTGACGAGAACCACGATGATTTCATCCACATGGATATCAAACAACGTATGGCTGACTTCTTCGGGGCAAACAATCGGTATGATTGCGCAATATGGGCAATAAGCGAGGTCTTGTATTACTCGATCAACGTAGTGTCTACGCAATTCGACATTGATGATCGGCTCTTGATAAATCAAGCTCCCATCGACAAATTGAAAGTTTATCTGCTCGCGGAAAACATGAGCATTGAAAAATATCTGGAGCTTTTTGATAATGTAATGGCAACAATGCCCGCTCAGGGTCGTGTTTTATCATTACATGATGCGGGCTTGCTGATAACCGCTTCTTTATCAGACAACAGCAGTCTGATCGGTGAGGTGTACAGCAGAGCAAACATTCTGGAAGTCCCGCCTGACGCCGATGAGGGGGATGATGAGAATGACTATGTTTATTATCCGAGCGAGACTATTCCTTCCCGTCCGAAAAACGAATACGCGGTACATATCATACTCTTCTTTCTAACCTGTGGAATAGGCAATATTCTGTATTGGCTGTATATTCGTTCGAAGCAACAGGAATGGGATAAAAAATACCGAAGGTGACGAGTGACCATCTTCGTGACCTCACGAAAATGCTCCCCCCCATCTTGACAACCTCACGCAAAAGGTGTATAATATACCCATAGCGGAGACGTCCGCGAAAAATATCAGCCAGTCCGTGAGAGTACGCGCCCATTATCCGGGATAAGCAGAATTCACGGACTTTTACTTTGCGAAAGGAGTTCCACAAAATGCCGATCTACAAAACCGACCAGAAAAAGGACGGCAAACAGCAGTACCGCGTCCGGATCAACTACGTCGACCAGTCCGGCAAGCCGCGCCAGCTGACGCGCGTCGCTTACGGCGCGACCGAGGCGAAGGACCTCGAACGCAGGCTCTCCGAGGAGCTGAAAAAGTCTCCGGTCGAAAAGAAGCTGACCCTCTCGTCGCTCTACGATGAGTATATTGACTCTGTCCGCTCCGAGTTCCGCGGGACGACTCTCGACAAGAAACGCCAGATGTTCGAGAACGTCATTCTGCCCGAGGTCGGCGGCGTGAAGCTCGCTGACTTCGATCTCCCGCAGGCGCAGAAATGGAAGAACTCGATCGCCGCCCGCGGATATTCCTGCAAGACCTGTCAGAACTACTTCACGCAGTTCTCCGCCATGCTGAGCTTCGCCGAACGGATGGGCTACATCGTGAAAAACCCGCTTAAGACTCTCGGCAACTTCCGGAACTCCGAATTTGATCTCCCGCGGGAGCGTCTGCACTTCTACACCGCCGAGCAGGTCGGAAAGTACCTCACAGCCGCGCATGACGCCGCACAGTCCGGCGACATCGCCGACTACGGTTATTACACCTTCTTCGCGCTTGCGGTCTACACGGGCGCACGCAAGGGCGAGATAAACGCGCTGAAATGGTCGGACATCGACGGCAATGTCCTGCACATCCGCCGGAGTCTGACTCAGAAGCTCCGAGGCGAGGATGTCGAAACTTCTCCGAAGAACCGCTCGTCCTACCGCGATCTTCAGATTCCCGCGCCGCTGATGACTGTCCTCTCCGAGCAGAGAAAGCTTCAGGCGGCAGATTCGCGTTTCACCGAGGACTTCCGGGTATGCGGTGGGGTTCGTGCGCTTCGCGACGCCTCAATCGAACTCCGGAATACCACTTACTCCAAAGCCGCCGGACTGCCGCATATCCGAATACACGATTTTCGCCACACGCACGCCTCGCTTCTCGCGAACGAGGGGATAAACATTCAGGAAGTCGCGCGCCGTCTCGGTCACTCAAACGTCGAAACGACATGGCAGACCTACGCGCATCTTTACCCTCGCGAAGAGGAACGCGCGGTCAGGGTTTTAGATCGGATTCCGGCTTTTTCCGAATAAATCGTGTAAAAATCGTGTAGAAATCCCGAATTTGTCAGGAATTATCGGCATTTCATCGAATCACCTCACTCCGACCATTTTACAGGACTTTTCAAACCGAAAGGTCCTGTTTTTTCGTGTCCCATACAAAAAAGCCCGGCAGAGCCGAGCCTTTCCGTTTGTTCACTTTTCCCCCGTTCCGGCCTTCTCCGCCCTTTTCCCGCAAAGCAGATACTTCCCGGTCGGCCAGAGAAGCGACAGAACCGCCAGAGTCCACGCGCCGGGATCGCCGAAGCAGAGCGCGGCATACGCCAGAGTCGACGCCGAGGAATCGATCGCGCCGCCGTTCACCGCCGCCGGAAGCAGACTGCATATCAGAATCCGCGCCGTAAGCTCCGCGCATCCCGCGAGAAGCGTGAACTCCGAATGCCCGACTCCCTGCACGCCTGACCTCAGCACGAAAAGTGCCGCCAGCATGAAGTACATCGCAAGATCCACGTAAAGATAAATGTTCCCGAACCTTATCGACTCGACGCTGATCTTGTCCGCGCTCATGAAGATATACTGATACGCGCCGCCAGTGGTCAGCAGAAGCCCGATTCCGCCGAGGACAACGTACATACAGAGTCCGATGAGAAGACTCTTTATCGTCCCGCGCCGGATCCGATCCTGACGCCCCGCGCCGAGATTCTGCGCGTTGAAGCTGACAATCGCCGCCCCGAGCGCGCTCATCGGACACATCAGAAAGTTGTTCAGCTTGTTCGCCGCGCCGAAGCCGTTCTGAGCCGGATTCCCCGCCGCCATGATTCCGTCCGCCCCGAGGTCGAAGCTCACAAGCGCGGACTGCATCACGATGATTCCGACCGCCAGCACCGAAAACTGCAAGCCGAGCGGTATCCCCTGCCGCAAATGCCGCAGATGAAGCGGAAGATCGAAGCCGAAATCCCCGCGCGAAAGCCTCAGCTCGGGATATTTCGCGAAGGTATATACAAGGCAGGCCGCCGCGCTCAGAGCCTGCGCCAGCACGGTCGCCGACGCCGCGCCGATCACTCCCCACCCGAAGGTCATAATGAAGAGAAGATCGAGTCCGATATTCAGCGCGGTCGAGATGAAGAGGAAGACAAGCGGCGTCACCGAGTCGCCCAGACTCCGCAGCACCGAGCAGATGAGATTATAGTAAAGCTGAGCGAAGATTCCGATGAAGATCACGAGCGAGTAGTCGTACGCCGCCCTCCAGACGCCGAAATTCGCCTCGGAAAGCCCGATGAAGCGGAGCAGAGGATCGAGAGTCAGGATCGCGAGAGCGGTCAGAATCAGCGTCACAACGCCGCCTAAGACAAGCTGAGCGGCGAAGGATTTGCGGACGCCTTCCCGGTCGCCCTCGCCGAGCTTCAGCGACGTTATTACCGAGAACCCGGCCGTACAGCCGAACGCGAACTGAAGGAAGATGAACATCAGCGGAAATACGTCATTGACCCCGGCGACCTCATCCGCGCTGAGGGTCTGCCCGCAGATCGCGGCGTCGCTGATCGTATAGATCTGCTGAAGGAGATACGAGAATATAATCGGCGCGGAGAATTTTAACAAAACCTTTCCCTCGCCGCCCGAGACAAGGTCGACTGAGGATTTTCTTTTTTTCGCGGTAAAGATAATATCGCCCCCACGGAATGAAAATTACGGAGAATATTATACTACCAAACGCGCCCCTTGTCAATCCGGAATTACGACGAATTTTGACTTATCAAGACAAAAAAGTGCGTGAAAAATCCCGGAGCCGCCCCCGGGATTTTCCAAAAATATTTGTCTCTGTTTCTTTCGCGACGTCATGCCGAAAACTAACGCCCGGCAGTATCACGGCAGGCGAAGGCGTAGCCTGAGCGGGGTGAAGGAGTGACCGCGCAGCGGTAACTCCGACCCCCTCCTGACAGAACCGCGATAACCGATTCCGTACAGACTAACCCTGACGTCTGCCAGCGGGGGCTCCCCGCCTTTAGGTGAGGGCGATAAGCCCGAACGGGTGAAGGAGTAACCGCGTAGCGGTGACTCCTGAATCCCTCCTGACAGAACCGCGATAACCGATTCCGCACAGACTAACCCTGACGTCCGCCAGCGGGGGCTCCCCGCTTAGCCTAGCCACGACTTGACGAACGTTGCCGCCGCGGTGTTTGCAGAGTCCTTCTTCGACGCTACGGTCGACGCCAGTCCGGCGTCTCCGACAGCTACCGAGTGGAGCGAGTTCATCATGTTGCCGAAATCGTATACCGCCTCAAAGTCAAGGTAAACGTTGTCGAAGATGATGTCGAGCATCTCGGCCGACTCCTCGTCGCGCGCCGCCTTTGCCTTATAGGTGATGTCATACGCCTTCGGACGGATGTTTTCGTAGGAATATCTCGCCATAGCCTCGGTCACAAAGCCCGCGAAATCAAGATCCGCGTTCGACGGGATTGCCACAAAGGCGTGGATCCACGCGTTCACGAACGAACGGTAGCCGTCCTGATCGGCCGAGTACTTCGGCACCGGAAGAATATAATAATCGCTCTTCATGCTTCTGAAGGTGTTGATCGCCTTCTCGACGAAGTGCATCGTGACAACCGCGCGGTCCTCGCTGAAGACCTTTCCGGTGTTGACCGCGTAGGGCGTGAAGGTGATATCCTTCGGGAGGATCGAGGCGATCTTTTCCATTACGTTCGCGGTGTACTCATCGTCAAATCCGATCGTCACCGTGTCTTTGGTGTTGTCGACCGTGCAGAACGGAACGCCCGCGCCGACAAGCAGAGACTCGGTCATAAGCGTGTTCATCTGCGGCGCGAAGCCGAAGAAATCGTCATCGTCGCTCATAACGCCGTCGTTGTTGAGATCCTGATCAAGACCCTTCGTAGCCTCGCCGAGGACGTCCATCGTCCATGTGCCGTCGGTAACTTCCTTGTAGAAGTCGACGTCGATTCCGTACTTTTCAACGAGGTCGCGGTTGACGTAGACGCAGGCCGGCATCTGATAGAGCGACGGCGTGATATCTCCGGTCGTATAGTACATCTTGCCGTCAATCTGGAGATTTTCGTACATATAGTGGCTCCACCACGTATCGGTCAGCGAGAGGTGCGGAACATCGATGAGGTTCGCGAGAACTCCCTCGGTCGCGATCGTTCCGAGCGCGCCGCCCATCAGGCAGGACATGACGAAGTCATAGTCGTTGTCGCCCGCCAGCACCGAGTTCTTGAGCTGATTGCATCCGTCGGATGCCTTGGGAACCGAAACGTAGTCGATCTTGATTCCGTAGCGATCCTCCATATAAGTGTCACGCTCGTAAAGCGCGTCGTTTATGACCTCGCCGGTCTCCGAGTCGCCGGGGATATTGACGTGAATCGACGGCGAACCGTTCGCGTCGAGGAAGGTGAAGGTGCGTCCCTTGTACTTCTCGTCGATGTCGCCGAGCTGATCGACAAGCGACTTTGTGGTCTCGGGTTCGGTCGTGCCGTTTGTGGTCGTCGATCCGCCCGAGGTGGTCGTTTCATTTCCGCCGTTCCCCGACTGTCCGCAGGACGCGGCCGTCGTCATGAGAAGAGCGAGCGCGAGGGTGAGAGATAATGCCTTTTTCATTTACTTTTCTTTCCTTTTCTTTTCGGGAGACCCCGGTTTGTCAGCCCGTGCCGTCCCTTGATTTACGGTAATATTATACCACTTTTTCCTCTTCAAGTCAAGGGCGTAATTTTGATTTAACAATCATTTTACACCGATAATACACTTTTCATTATTCTTGTGCGGTTTGACGAGACCTGGAAAATTCGCTTCATATATTATCCCGTCATAACGCAAGAAATCCCCGATGTTAATTCGGGGATTTTTCACAAAGTAAATGCCGTTTACTATAGTGTAACAGGAATTTACACTATTTCCCAGACGAACGACGCCGAGTCGGACGCCTCTATATCGTCGGGTTCAACGCACGCCATCGCGCGCTTCGGAGCCGCGCCAAGAGCCGCGCACTCGATATTCGTCCGGGAAACCGGATTCTGATTCCTGAAATCATAGTCGATCGAGATCAGCTCTCCGAGCTTTTTTCCCATCGCCCCGCAGAGAACCCCGGCTTTTTCCTTGGCGTTCACGGCGGCCGCCCTGAGAAGCTCGGCGTCAAGCGACGAAGGGTCATAAAGCCCGAAGCTGACTCCGATACCCGGTTCGGTTCCCGAAGCCGACACCGCGCTTATCGCCGCGGCCAGCAGCTCCATATCGAGTCCGAACGAAACCGTCAGCGAATAAGCCGACACGTAGCCGTCAAACACCCGCGTATAATTCCCTTCCTCGTCACGGACGCTCTTATATTCGGTGCGGACGTCATAGTCGGTCGTCCTCGGCTTTCCCGCGCCCGAAGCGGCGAGGGCGGCGGTCAGCTTTTCGACACGCCCTGACGATTCGGAGAGCGCGGTCTCATAATCGCCGCTCTTCCCCTCGACCGAAAGGGTCAGCGTAATCTTATCGGGGTGTTTTGAGGCAGTCCCGGTGCCTCTGACAGTGATGGTTTTCATTTCGTTTCCTTTCTTTAGGATAAGCTGAATAAATGGAGTTTTCACGCGAAAAAGGCTTGGATTTATGGGCTTTTTCGTCGTGAATACAACCTTAATAATGTCAGATCATCAGCTTTTCAAGAACATAGTTTTGCAGGACTATCCCTTGCCTCAGCGCGATATTCGGCCGCGCGACCGACCAGCCGCGCTCGGTGAAGAAGGTCTTTGCCGTGGCCGAGGCGCAGGTTGAGAGCTTGATGATTCCCTTTCGTCTGGCGGCGGCCTCAAGACCGCGCAGAAGCTCGCTTCCGACGCCGTTTCCGTTATAGTCCGGAACGACGTAGAGCATATCGACATAATCGTATTCGAGATTCGCGAAGCCGACAAGCCTGTCGCCCTTTTCGGCGATAAGCGTCAGCGACGAGGTGAAGCGTTCGTCAAGCGAATCGTCGTCCGGGAATCCCGACGCCCACGCGTCAAGCTGCTCCTTCGTATAATCGCGCGAACATTTCTTATAGAGCGCGTCAAGGAAGACCTTCCGCATCGCGGGAAGATCCTCGCGTTCATATCTTCTTATAGTCATGACGCCGCCTCCGTGAGCTTTACGGTTTTCATATAACTCCTCCAGAAGTATAATAAAATAAATAAAAGTACACTTATTATACCTCATCCGGAAGAATTTGTCAATAGCTTATTTCAAATTTTCGTATGTTCCGATAAATAACGGCACATAATCGGTCGTCTCGAAGATCACATACGCGAACGGACGGTCGAGGATCACCTCGCGCACTTCTTCCAGCGCGCATTCGTCAAACATTTCGACAACCGTCGCGGCTCCGGCCTTCGTACCCTTCTCGGCGACCTCGATGAAGGTCTTGTGAAGCACGCGGTTTATAAATATATTCCCGCGCGGCGATTTTCCGATCCCGGAGAAGTCGGCAAGATCGGAGTCAAACGCGTCGGTCATCCCGAGCTTTATGAGGATATCCGACATCTCGGCTTCATACTCCGACTCGAATTTCGGCGTCGCGGCAGACACAAGTCCGCCCCGGTCGCACTCGGAGAGAAGCTTTGTCAGAGCCGCGCCGTCAAGCGACGAAATAACCTCGCCCGGAGTCTTCCCCTCGTCGGGCAGAATCGCCGCGAAGCCGAATTTCCGCCCCTTATAATACTTCACAAAGCCCGTGAAGCCCTCGCCCTTAAGGTAGGTATTCTCCTCGGACGACATCATCTTCACGTCCGAAATCTCGCCGTCAAACGAGGTGAATTTCCCGTCGTACACGTCGGTCGACTTATAGACATTCTCCCACTCCGCCTCGAAGAAGAGCGTGTTCACAAGGTACATCACGGCGTCCTCGGGTATCTCGTCGAGAACCTTTTTAATCGTACCTTCGGTGTTCTTTCTGATCCACGAGTTTATCTCGTCGCGGGTCGACGAGTCGAACGGAGCCGTGAAGATATCGGCCGCGTAGGAATTTTTGACGGCGTCGAGGAAATCCTCATCCGGCGTGAAGTCATAATTCCGGATCCAGACCGAGTCGGCGAGGATGGTTTTATTCTTGTTGTCGTTTGCGGCCGAAAGCGTCGCGGCGACCGAGGAAAGGCTTTCGGCGAGCGTCTTCCGGTCGAGTCCGAAAAGCTCCTCCATCTGCGAGAGAGTCTCACCCGACGCGCCGAGCGAGGTCATTCCGAGCGCGTACGCGACCGAAAGCGGCGAGATCATCGTATTTTTCCCCTCCTCATACGCCGTCTGGAAGAGTTTCAGCGAGAAGTCGGAGAGCGCGTTTTCGTCGACCTTTGAATAGACCGGGGAAGCCGCGCCGGGAGTGAGAAGCTCGGCCTTCGCGCCGCAGGAAGTGAGCGTGGCGGCAAGCAGAGCCGCCGTGAGAAGTTTTGTGGTTTTTTTCATTGTGCGATCCTCCTTTTGTCATATAAGACGCAAAACCCGCGCGGATATTTGCGGCTTTCGGAAATTTATTCTGATTCCGACAAAAGCCAGTCGACAATCCCCAGCTCTTCGTCAAGATAGGCCGCCGGAACGTCGAAGTGATCGGCTCCTTCGATGACCTCGATTCTCGCGTCGGGGTTCGTCTTCCCGAGCGCGGAGATGAACTTCTCCGAACTCTCCGGCAGAACGATCGTGTCTGAGCCGCCGACGACAGCGTAAACCGGAAGCCCCGAAAGCTTCTTTAAGTTCAGCTCGTTTGTCAAAACGCTTCCCGAAAGCGGCGCGATCGCCGAAAAGCTCCCCGGATATGTCAGCGCGAGCGACCAGACTCCGGTTCCGCCCATGCTGTGTCCGGTCAGCGAAACACGGTCGGGGTCGATCATATATTCGCCCTCCAGCGTCGAGATGAGCTTCATAACCTTGTCCCCGGCCTCGTTCCAGCCCTTGCAGCCGTCAAGCTGAGGAATCACGACATAGCACTCCGGCGCGATTTTTCCGTCGTTCAGATACGCCGGGAAGCCGTCGGCCGACGTCAGAAGCGAAAGATCCTTTCCCTTCCCGCTCCCGCCGTGAAGATAGACGATCATCGGAAGCTTTTCGGAAGGCTCGGTTTCGGGCGCGTAGAAGAGATACAACCACTCCGTGCCTTCGATTGTCATCGACTCCGCGCTCATCGAATACACCGCCTTCTCAGTCTCAGTCTCAGCCTCAGCCTCCGCTCCGGTTTCGGTCTCAGTCCCGCCCGGAGCCGAAGCCCCGCCGGAACACGAGACAAGCATCGTCCCGAACATCACAAACGCCAGAATTCCAGAAATTATACTCATATACAAAACCTCCGTTTTTTCTCCATTATACCACAGATTCTCCGGAAATTCAAGTCTTTTTCCCGAAACACCTTGCGCCGGACGGGATTTTATGATATAATTATCGCATAGGGAGGACGTCACATGATCCACAAGAACTACTACGCGAAGAACTATTTTGAAAACGGCGTCGATCTTTTCGTAAACAAGCACCAGAAGTCGCCGGTCTTCGGCGCGCCGCCGCACCACCATGATTTCGCCGAGCTCGCCTACACCTATTCGGGAAAGGCGCGGCATATAATCGACGGAGTCAGCTACCCGGTCGGACGCGGGACGCTTATCTTCATAAACTACAATTCCGAGCACGCAATCGAGGTCGACGAGACGGTGATTCAGATCGACATTCTCCTCTCGCCGCGCTTTATCTCGAACGAGCTCGCCGGAACCGACAATTTTCTCGACATTCTCGCGCTCTCGCAGTTCTCCGAGCTGCGGGAGTTCACCGGGGCGAATATCCCCTGCACAAAGCTTTCCGGCGGCGAAATGCTCTTCGCCGAGTCGCTTCTCGACCGGATCGCGCTTGAGTTCAAGGAAAAGAAGCTCGGCTGGCAGTCGGCGATCCGCGGGATGCTCTCGATGATCTTCACGCTGATGATCCGCCCGCTCGTCGGCGACAGCGAGCCCGAACGCCGCGTCCCGCGCGAGATACTCGAATACATCGACGATCACTTCGCCGAGAGACTGACCGTCGCCGGACTCGCCGAACGCTGCTTCTACAACCCGACGCACTTCGCGCGGATCTTCCGCGAGAGCCTGGGCGTCACGGTCAAGGATTACATCAAGCAGAAGCGGATCGACGAGGCCGAAAGACTCCTCACGACGACAAAGCTTCCGATCGACGAGATCATCGAGCGAGTCGGCTACACGAACCGGACGGATTTCTACCGCGCGTTCGAGTCGCGCGTCGGCGTCACCCCGGCCGAGGCACGTCAGAAAACGATATAAACGACCGACGGAAAAATCTCCGACGATCTTCCCGAAAAGAACTACAACGGCTACGATTTCGTCATGTACATCCGCGACGACGATACCTTCATCGCCGATATGTACGTCGGGGACGCCGACGGAGACATCATGACCGACGCGATCTACGAGCGCAACAGCCGCCCTATATCGACCTCGACAAGCCGTGGTGGAACCAGGACGCGCGCGAGAATCTCTCGGTCGCGGATAAGCTCTACACCTGCGCCGGGGACATCAGCTATCAGAATCTCGGCGCGGCCGACGCGATGCTCTTCAACAAGAAGCTCTTCGAGGATCTCAAAATCGAGGGGATCTACGACACGGTGCGCGACGGAAAGTGGACGTTCGACCTCTTCTCGAAGTACGTCCGCGACGGCTCGGAGGATCTTGACGGCAACGGAAGCCTGAGCGTTGAGTCGGATCGCCTCGGCCACGTCACCTCGCAGTGGGTCGGACCGATTCAGGTGCTCTACTCGGGCGGTCAGCGGATCTGCACCAAGGACGAAAACGACGAGCTTGTCCTCTCACTTAACACCGAGCGGACGGTCGAGATCTTCGATAAGTTCTTCGCCCTCGCCGACAGCGGAAGCGTCAATATCGCCATCGACGGAAACAACGACGTCAACACCAAGGCCTTCGTCGAAAACCGCGCGCTCTTCATCGACCAGAACATCAAGCTTCTGAAAATCTGCGCGACATGAAGGCCGACTTCGGAATCATCCCGTGGCCGAAGTTCGACGAGTCGTACGACAGATATTACTCGAACGTCGACGCCGGATGCAACATGATCGGCGTCCCCAAGACGGCCTCCGATCCCGAGCGCACGTCGATCATCATCGAAGCCCTCTGCGCCGACGGACACTATAACGTCCTTCCGACCTTCTACGCGAAGTACGAAAACACCGCGAACGCCAAGCTCGACGAGATAAACAGCGCCTACCGCGACCGCTGAAACACGCGAAATCCGCCCGCCGGAAATCCGGCGGGCGGTGTGTTTTATTTTCCGTAGCTTTCGAGATCCTTCTCCATTCCGGTCTTCACCTCTGACTCGTATTTCGCGTAGAACGAGGCGAAGGCGTGGTTCGGATCGTCCGCGAGGAAATACCCGAACGACGCAAACCGCCCGGTGAGTCCGTTGTTGTTGTAGCCGAGATCGAGTACCCGCGCGTCGCGTATAAGATCGATCATCGCGACCGAAAGCTCGTCGCGGACATATTTCGTCGTCAGCGCGACCTCGTAGTAGGCCGGCATGACGCGGCTGTACCCCTCGGCCGAAAGAGCCTCAAGCACCGCCGACGTCCGATCCGGATCCGAAGCCGTCTTCGGCACGATCAGCAGATGCAGACCGCCGTCGACGTTCGTGTAATATCTCCCGTCCGACTCGTCGTACATCGGCGACGGAATTATTCCGAAATCGTCCTTCATGCTCCGCATATACGACGCATTGTTGAGATTCGCCGAGAGGAACAAAGCCCGTCCGTCGCGGAAGACGTCGATGAAGTAATCGCCCTTCGCGGCGTTCTCCTTGTTCATCTGGAGGTTGACGTTCGCCGAGTCGGCGATCTTGAAGAAGTCCTCAAAGCACTTCTGAACCCGCTCGGTGTTCAGCGAGAGGACGATATCGCCATTCTTGTCCTTCGAAGCGACCCGCCCGCCGCAGATCACGAGAGCCTGCATCGGCCCGCGCCACTGATGCGTCGAGTAACCGAAGAGATCGTCGGTGTCGGTCATCCTGCCGTCGCCGTTGAGATCGTCCGAGCAGAGCGCGACGAGCCGTCCGAACTCCTCAAGCGTCCACTTCATGTCGGCGACAGTCTGATATGGGTATTCCTCGTTGTACCTGTCAAGCAGAGTCTTGTTGAAGAAGAGGCACATCGACTGCCCGAGAAGCTGGAAGCTGATGTCCCCGGTCATCACATAGAGCTTATCGTTGATCGTGAAGCTCTCGCGCGCGTCGGCGTTCCACCACGGCTTGTCGAGGTCGACGTAGCGCAGATCGTTGAAGTCGAGGCAGAGTCCTTCCTCCGCGTAGCCGAACGCCGTTCTCGTGTGCGGCATTATGAGATCATACGCGTCGTCCCCGGCTAAGATAGAGTTCTTTCCGTCGCCCGCGTAGTTAGCGTCGGACGACTCGACCTTGACAAGCTTCACGCCGAGTTTTTCCTCGACCGCCTGATTCCGGTTGTAAACCGCGTCGTCAAGCACGTCGCCGCTCGACTCGCGGAACATATCCCCCGCCCAGTCAACCGTCGTCTTCGGGCGGATCAGAACCCTGAACTCATACCCGCCGTAGTCGGCGTCTGGAAGCTCGGCCGAAAGTCCGGTCGTCTCGCCTGACTCACCGGCGGCGGTCGTCGTATCCCCCGCCGTCGTCTCATCCGGAAGCTTCTCCGCCCCGCAGGAGGTCAGGATAAGCGCGAGCGCGAGGGGCAGAATCGTAAATTTCTTCATTATATATTGCTTCCTTTCACTCAATCGGCGTCAAACAGACTTCGCAGTCAAATTCCATCGCCCCGGCCGAAAGCGGCGAAAGTCTCAGTTCCGTGCCGTTTTCAAAGCGGCAGATTCTCTCCTCCTTCGTCCAGTTGACGAAGATCTGGATCGTCTTCTCACCGACTCTCCAGGCCGTCGAAAGCACCGCCGAGTCGTAGGACGGAACGCCGCCGCCGAGCTTTTCGAGCACAATCTCGTCGCACTCAAACGCCTTCGGCTTCACCATTCCGGCTCCGCGGAAGACCGCCGGATAACGCTTGTGGAACTCCTGAAGCTTCGCCACAAAGCCGATGATCTCGTCCCGGTCGGGCGTCTTCGAGAAGTCGCGCATTCCCCAGTGGAACATAACCTCGCCGTCGTCGTTAAGGACAAGCGTCAAAAGATCTCCCGCCGCGAACGAGTAGGCGAGCCGGTATTCGAGCAGCCCGGTCGTGTAATCGAGCGGACAGGACACCTGATTTCCCATGAAGTTCTTCAGATACGGATGATAGAGGAACGAATAGAGCGGAATCGCCTTTCCGTGGCGGTAGCAGAGCTCATAGCGGTTGTCGGAAAGCCTCAGCGAGTCGATGTAAGGCTCGGCCGCCGCCGATTCGCATCCGAGAAGCGTTTCGGGGCAGATCGACTTCCAGCCGCGCAGAAGCTCAGCCGAAGCCTTCGTCATCCATCCGCCCGGGACCGGGGGATGACCGTGATCCTTCGCGTAGCAGAAGTACATTCCGCCGCCGTGATTCTGATCGAGAGCCTGAACGTAGTCAACGCCCGATTTCAGAAGCGGTTCGAGCGCGTCGTCGAGCAGCTTCTTTCCGACCCTCGAAGCCGGGCAGACATCATATCCGACGCGCTGTCCGGTACAGATCCGGCTGTGCGGGAGCGACTGATCGGGCGCGCGGCAGAATCCGAGGTCAAACTGATTTCTGAGAACGCTTTCTACCATATTATAAGAGTCGATCAGATTCGACTGCTCGGTGAATCCGAGTCCGCTGCAATAGACGCCGAGAAGATCCCCGCGCTCATGAAGCTTTCTCATGAATTCAAGGAAGCTCTCCGCCCCGCCGTAAGGCGGCCAGACGTACGGCGGAGCCCACGGAGCGGTTCCCTCCCAGTGCATGAGAAGCACCATGATCCGCGATTTCGTCCTCTCCTCAAGCTCTCTGACGATCGGGAGGACGTTTTCGTAGGGGAAGAGCTTGTTCGGCTTCATCTCGTCCATGTCGTGAATTCCGCGCACGGGATATGTGATCACAAGCGGCATATCGCTCTTGTACCAGTCGGGGACGTCGAGTTCGGCGAGCGGCTTTATCCCGAGAGTCGGGTTCATCCATCCGCGGTAGATCTCCGCGCCGTCCTGCCAGCCGCCGTCAAAGTATTCCCAGGCGATCGGCGGAAGCGCGATGTCCGAGCCGTATTCCCCGCCGACGAAATCCCGGATCCGGAAGAGCGTCGAGTTATCGCCGCAGGCAAAGTCGAGTCCCTTCGGCGCGCGCTTTGTGTCGTGGACGCCGATATATAGTCCGTGATCCCCGGCGAGATAGAGCATGAACTGCGACGAAAGCATATACGGGAACATCATGTACCAGCCCTGCGACGGATACTCGGGCGCGGCCATGTCGCGCTTCATCGACGCGTCGTCGACATAAAGCCCCTCGTTGTAGGACGAGACAATCGCGCCGTCGCCGCCGTTTCGCCTCAGCTTCCCCCCGACGCTTATGTTCGGGAAGTCGACGTACTCGACGGCGAGCGGAGAATGATTTTCTACCTTAAGCCCCCATTCGATCCGCTCTCCGCCGGAAACACTTACAACCACGTCGAGCGGCTCAAAGTGATATGTCAGCGTAAGACGTTTTTCCGTGGATACCACGTCGGACGCGGATATTTTCGCGTCGCCTCCGTTCAGAATGACCGGATTTCCCTTCGCGTCGCGGAGCCGCAGAAAGAAGAGCGGCAGAGTCTCGCCGATTCTCTCCTCGTTTCCGAGGACAAGCGACGTGATTTTCCGGAAATCCTCCGAGAACCCGATTTTTATCCCTTTCGATTCAATAAACATTTCAGAACCTCCTTGATTTTTATGAAGATATGTGCTATAATAATGATAACACTCAGGGAGGATGAAATCAATGGAAAAAGTGGCGAATATCGTGCAAAAAAGCTCTTCACCCGTTTTTTTCCCGCAGACACCGGGACTGATCTCGCGCGACCGGAACGCGATGGGACTCCCCGCGGGCGAAATCGACTCACTGCACTTTCACAATGTCTGCGAGGTCGGATACTGCCGCTGCGGGAACGGACTCTGGCTTGTCGGCGACATAGTCGAGGCGATTCACCCCGGAGACGTCATGATAATCCCGCCCGGCGTCCACCATTATTCGCGAAGCGTGTCAAAGTCCTGCCGGTGCGAGTTCATATATTTTGACGCCGACCTCCTGCTCGGATACGCGAAAATCGAGCCAAGGAGAAAGCTCCCCGCGTCGATGCCGCCCGTGATCCGCGACAAAAAGCTCGCGGAGATACTCATTTCGATGATCGAGACGCGCGACAGCTACGAGGCCGCGCTCTGGTTCGCGCTTTTCTTAGCGAAGCTCCCCGACAATCTCCCCGAGGTGAAAACCGACTCGGGGCGGCTCTTCCCGGCACTGCGGCGGATCATGCTCGACTACTCCGAGCCGCTGACAAACGCCGATCTCGCTTCGGAATGCGGCTTCTGCACGAGCTGGTTCATCAAGGAATTCCGCCGCGAATACGACCTGACGCCGATGGAATTCTTAGCCGATTTCAGAGTCAAGGTCGCGGCCGGGCTTCTGACCGGGGATCTGAGTGTGACCGAGGTCTGCACGCGCTCCGGCTTCAACTCACCGTCGGATCTCTACAGACATTTCCGAAAGAAATTCGGCGTCTCGCCGTCGGAATACAGAAAAAACTAAAAGTGAGGTAACATAATGAAATTTGAGAAAGCGAAACGGATCTGGACTCCCTCGTCCGGAGTCAACACCTACGCCGACTTTTCGGCAAAATTCGGAAAGGGCGACAGAGTCCGCGTCTCCTGCGACGGAAATTACGCGCTCTACATAAACGGAAGCTTCGTCGACGCCGGACAGTATCCCGGCTACGAGGATCTTCAGTTCTTCGACGAGCCCGACATCTCGCCGTTCGTGAAGGACGGTGAGAACGAGCTTCTGATCATCGCGCATCATCCCGGCGTCGATTTTTCGACCTGCCGGAACAAGCCGCCGTTTGTCATCTTCGAGGTCACGGCAAACGGAGTAATAACGGCCGCTTCGGGCGAGGAAACGCTCTGCCGCGCCGACCCGAACTACGCTTCGGGAGAGGGAGTCGGAAAGGTCTCTTCACAGCTCGGCTTCACCTTCGGCTACGATTCCACGGCTGACGAAACCGAATGGATTCCGGCGAAGGTCGTCGAAGGATTCGACGAATATCTCCCCCGCCCGGTCGAAAAGCTCAGAATCGGAAAGCCGTCCGGGGGGCGTATGATCAACTTCGGCTCCTTCACCGAGCGGAAAAAGGACGGCACGGCGGCCGAGCGGATGCAGGACTCGTCGCTCTCGGTCAGCGCGGTCGACGGCGGCGGCGCGAAGCTCCCATCCGACGCGGGAATTGAGCTTAAGGTCTGGGACGGCGACGGAATCGCCGCGATAATCGACCTCGGAGCCGAGAGCGCGGGCTTCATGACCTTTGACGTCGAGGTTCCCGAGGACTGCGAAATCCTCGTCGGCTGGGGCGAACACCTCGCCGACTTAAAGGTCAGAACCTCGATCGGAAACCGCAATTTCGCCGCGCGTTATCTCGCGAAGGCCGGACGGAACACCTTTGAGAATCCCCTTCTGCGCCTCGGACTCAGATTCATGCAGATTCACATCTTCGCGAAGACCGCGAAAATCCATAACGTCGGAATCCGCCCGACCGATTATCCGCTCCCGGCGGCGAATCCCTGTCCGATCGGCGACCGGCTCCATAAAATGATCTACGACGTCTGTGTGAGAACGCTTGAACTCTGTATGCACGAGCATTACGAGGACTGCCCTTGGCGCGAGCAGTCGCTCTACACGATGGATTCGCGCAATCAGATGCTCTGCGGCTACATAGCCTTCGGCGAGACGAGATTCGCGGCGGCGTCGCTGAGACTCATCGCGCATTCGCTCCGCGAGGACGGGATGCTCGAACTCTGCTCGCCCGCGCGGGTTCCGATCACGATTCCCTGCTTCTCGGCGATCTTCATCGTGCAGCTTCTCGAATACCTTGAGTTCAGCGGCGACGAAAAGACGGCGAAAGAACTTCTCCCGACCGCGAAGAAAATCGCGGAAACCTTCGCCTCAAGGCTTGAAAACGGCCTCATCGCCTGCTTCGCCGAGCCGAAATACTGGAACTTCTACGAATGGCAGACAAACCTTAGCGAGTCGCGCGACAACGGAATCGGATACGACGCGCCGCTCTCAGCCTTCGTCTCGATGGCCTTCGGATCGCTTTCAAAGCTATGCGAGAGGCTCGGCGACGCCGATTCGGAGCGTTATCTGAATCTCAGAAGCGAAATAAACAAAGCCGCGGAGGCCTTCTACGATCCCGAGAAGGGCGTCTACGCGTCTTATCTCCGCGGCGGCAGGCGGAGTCACTTCGCCGAGCTCACGAATTCGCTTCTCGTCTGTGCTGGCGCGGTTCCGGAGGAAAGACTCGGGCGCGTTCTCGAAGCCCTGAAGTCGGGAAAGCTTATCGCGGTGACGCTCAGCCACAGCATATTCAAGTACGACGCGCTCCTCTCAAAGGACGGAAACGAGGACTTCGTGATGAACGACATCGCGGAGAAGTTCGGTCATATGCTCACTCACGGCGCGACGAGCTTCTGGGAGACGATCGAGGGCGACGCGGCGTTCGGCAAGGCGGGAAGTCTCTGCCACGGCTGGTCGGCGGTTCCGGTCTACGTCTACGACCGCGTCAGAAAAAAAGTGTAAATTTTTCGCCGGAACTATAGACAAACCGCGGAAAATGATGTATAATATATATTACCATTATCCACAAAGGAGCAACCGAATTGAAACCCATGTCTAAAACCCTCCGCCGGATTGTCGCCGCCGCGCTCGTCGTCATAATGACCCTCGCGACCCTCGCCGGATGCGGCGCGAACCCCGCCGCCATGACCTTCGGTAAGGTCAGGATCACCTCCAATATGTTCTGCTACTGGATGAGTAAGTATAAGGCCATGTACCTCTACAGTATGTTCGGAACCACCAACGATAACCCTCAGTACTGGTCGAGTAAAATGACCGACACCGTCTCCGTCGGCGATTACCTCGGCGCGATGGCCGCGTCGCAGATCATGCAGAACGCCATCATGCTCGGTCTCTTCGAGGAATATAACCTCACCGTCAGCGACGAGAAGATGAACGAGATCGATCAGGCCATCGACACCAAAATCACTCAGGCCGGCAGCAAATCCGCGCTCAACTCCGCCCTCTCGGCCTACGGGGTCAACACCAATATGCTTAAGGATATCTACATCGCCGAGGCGAAGATCTCGGCCGTGAACGATTACCTCTACGGCGAAAACGGAATCGAGGCCGCCACCGACGCCGAGATCGAACAGTACTTCACGAGCAACTACTACCGCATGAAGCATATCCTCATCCGCACCGACGTAAGATACGAAAAGGATGAGAACGGCGAGCCGATCGTCAACGACGAGGGCACCGCCTACAAGACGGTCGAGCTCACCGAGGCCGAAAAGGCCGCTCAGCTTGAACTCGCCGCCGACCTCGAAAAGCGGATCGCCGCCGGAGAGGACTATGACAAGCTTGTAACGGAATACAGCGAGGACACCGGAATGCAGCACTTCGAGGACGGATATTACATCACCTCGGCCTGCACCTTCCTCCCCACCGAAATCACTCAGGCCGTAATGAAGATGAAAGTCGGCGAGACCAAAACGGTTGAGTCGTCATACGGAATCTCGATCGTCCGCCGCTATGAGCTGAAAAACGACGCCTACAACACCGAGCCCTACAAGTCCGAGCTGATCGGCGACATCAGGGCGACCGTCAACGCGGTCAAGCTCCAGACTCTCATCTCGGGCTACGGCGACAGCGTCGTCATCAACAAGGATGTCATAAACGACTATCCGCTCGCGACCTGCACCGCTAACTTCTATTATTGATATTAAAAGGAGAAACAAGGCGTGAAACTGAAGCTTTCCACAAATATAATAATCGGAACCATCCTCGTCGCCATCGCGCTCGGATTCATCGGGAACGTCTTTGAGGTCTGGCATTTCACGCTCTTCTTCCCAGGCTGGTGGACTTTCCTTATCATAATCCCCGCCGTCGTCTCGATCGCCGGAAACGGATTTTCGCCGCGGAACGCCGGTTGGCTGATCCTCGGAATCCTCCTTTTCGTCCGTCAGTCGGGAATCCTGCCGTCGTGGCTCGCAAAGCTCTTCATCCCCGCGATAATCCTCGCGATCGGATTCCTCATAATCTTCCGCGCGAAGGACGGAAAGTCGTCGCCCATGTATATCGCGATCTTCTCCGGCCGGACGCCGAACTACAACGGCAGGGAATTCTCCGGCGCGCTCTGCGCCGCCCTCTTCGGCGGAGTCGACCTTAAGCTCAGCGAAGCGAAGATTCAGGACGGCGCGGTGATTGACCTTCTCGCCGTCTTCGGCGGGGTCGACATAATCCTTCCCGAAAACGTCAACGCCGAGGTCACCTGCATCCCCCTCTTCGGCGGAATCTCCGAGTCGAAGAACCGGACCCACAACGACTCAAACCCGACCGTGAAGATAAACGCCCTCTGCGTTTTCGGCGGCGGATCAGTCAGATAATTTTTTCGGCCGATTTTCAATCTTTTCCCTGAAAATCGGTCGGATTTTTATTGCATTTTCCGCGAAACTGTGATATAATGTATATGGGAAAAATTTTTCTTTCAAAAAAGGAGATATTACCATGAAAAACAAGTTTGTCACCTTCGGCGAGATCATGCTCCGCCTGAAGTCCCCCGGATACGATCGGCTCTTCCAGCAGCCGACACTCGAAGCCACCTTCGGCGGCGGCGAGGCGAATGTCGCGGTCTCTCTCTCGAACTACGGCCTTGACGCGAAGTTCGTCACCGCGCTTCCCGACAACGACATCGGAAAGGCCTGCGAGCGCGAGCTCAAGAAGTACGACGTCGACACCTCGGCGATCGCTCACACCAAGGGCAGAATGGGAATCTACTACCTTGAGACCGGCGCGTGCCAGCGTCCGTCCAAGGTTATCTACGACCGCGAGTTCTCGTCCTTCGCCAACATCAAGGAAGGCGATTTCGACTGGAACGAGATACTTAAGGACGCGAAATGGTTCCACGTCACCGGAATCACCCCGGCAGTCTCGGCTGACGTCGCCGCTGAGGCGATCAAGGCTCTGAAGACCGCGAAGGAACTCGGCGTCACCACCTCCTGCGACCTCAACTACCGCGCTAAGCTCTGGAAGTACGGCAAGCGCGCCGACGAAGTCATGCCCGAGCTCGTCAAGTACGTCGACGTCGTAATCGCCAACGAGGAGGACTGCCAGAAGGCTCTCGGAATCAGCTCCTCGAACAAGCCCGAACTCGGAGAGATCGACCTCAACTGCTACAAGGAGATCAGCGATAAGGTCATGGCCGACTATCCGAACGTCAAGACCGTCGCGATCACCCTCCGCGAGTCGAAGTCGGCAAACCGCAACGTCTGGTCGGCCTGCATCAACGACGGTAAGATCTTCGCGCGCAGCCGCGTCTATGACATCACCGATATCGTTGACCGCGTAGGCGGCGGCGATTCCTTCGCGGGCGGACTCATCTACGGCCTCGCTACCAAGGGCGACGCGAAAGCCGCGCTCGAATTCGCGGTCGGCGCGTCCTGCCTTAAGCACACGATAAACGGCGACCTCAACCTCGTCACGGTCGAAGAAGTCGAAAAACTCATCGGCGGCGACGGCACAGGAAGAATAGCCAGATAAATTCACAAGGGGCGGGAACCACTTTTCGAGAAAAGCGGTTCCCGCCCCCTTGACCCCCACCCTCCACCAAAGCTTTATACACTGGATTTTTTTAGGCGTTCGCTCGCGGCTCCGGATCGGGGCTCCGGGCGGGCGTTTGTTTTGTGGTCGTTCCTGTGGATGCACCTCAACCGATATGGGAAGCGGGAGGGTCAAGACCCTCACCTACGGCGTCCATCGGCCGTCCTCTATGGTCATTTGCCGTTCTTCTACGCGAGGTGAGGGCGTAAGCCCGAACGGGGTGAAGGAGTTGCCACGCGGTGGCAACTCCGAATCCCCACTGATAGACCCGGGATTAACACATCCGCAGACACAAACCCTGACGTCCGCCCGCGGGGGCTCCCCGCACGGCAGGTGAGGGCGGTAAGCCCGAACGGGGTGAAGGAGTTGCCACGCGGTGGCAACTCCGAATCCCCACTGATAGACCCGAGATTAACCCATTCGCACAAACTAACCCTGACGTATGCGTCCAGGGGCGTCCCCTGGTTTTACAGAAAGTTCATGAAATATTCTTTACTGGTTTTGCTATTCGCTCTATAATATTATATATAGCAATCGTTATCGATTTAATTCGAAAGGATATCAAATGAACCTCAAAAAATTCACACGCCGCGCGGTCATCACGATCTTTATCGTCGTCATCGCGATCTCGTTCGGAATGCGTTCGATCTTCATGAGGATCGCGGGCGCGATCACTGGCAGTGTCTCGCAGGTTGTCGATATGATAAACATCACCGATGACGGCGTCAATATCGCCGACTACATAAAAATCGACTCGTCCGGAATCTCAATAGGCGGACAGAACGTCGGTCAGACCTCCGAACCGTCCGGAAATACCGGAGAGGGCGATTCCGCGCTCCCCGGAAGCTTCGACGCCATCGACGTCACCGAGTCCGGATTCTCAGAAAAACGCTATACCTTCGACCCCGCGATCAACCGCGCGCTCGATATCTCGGTCTCGGGTTGCAGCGTCGTCGTCGCGTCCGGCGATTACGACTCGATTATCGTCGACGTACTTGAAAGCGACGACTTCCGCTACGATTTCTCAACGTCGAGCAACACCCTCCTCGTCCGCGACGAACAGAGTCAGGGCGAAAAAAAGGAAGTCAATATCTTCGGCTACAAGCTCTCGCTCGGCACCACAAAGCACGTCACAAAATACACCGGACTCGCGATGGTCGTCTACCTCCCGAAGGACTTTTCGGGCGATATCAGCGTCTCGACCTCTGACGGCGAACTCAAACTCGGCAACCTGAAGCTCGACGAAAAGCTCAGCGTCACTACCTCCGGCTCGCATATCACACTCTCCGACATCGAGGCCTATGAAATCGACGCTTCGACCTCAAACGGCCGGATCAGCCTCTCGCGCCTCTCCGCGACCGAGATAAACGCCAAGACCAGCAACGGCCGCCTGAACTTCGAAGACCTCACAGTAAAGCGTCTCTCGGCGGCCACCTCGAACGCGTCGCTCGACTTCTCGCGGCTCTTCGGCGAAAAATTCAACTTCGAAACCTCAAACGGCGATATCGACGGCTCGATTCTCGGCACCGAATCGCTTTTCCAGATCGAAACCGAAACCGACCGCACCGCTTATCCGAAGTCGTCCGAAAATCCCCGCGCGCAGTATAAGCTCACCGCGAAGACCTCGGGCGGCGATATAAACGTCCGCTTCACCGAATGAACGGAGGTAAAATGTACACGTCAAAAATGATGATCGTCGTCCGCCGCGACCTTAAGATGCGCAAGGGCAAAATCGCCGCTCAGGCCGGACACGCCGCGGTCGAGGCTACTCTCCGCGCGATTCTGAGGGAAGGCCGGGCGTCCGAAATCCGATACGAAAACGGTCAGATAAAGCTCGACACCTCCGACAGCACGCCGCTCACCCGCTGGTTTTCGGACGGGGAGGCGAAGATCTGCGTCTGTGTGAACTCGCTTGACGAGCTGCTCACGGTCAACGCGAAGCTGAAAGCCGCCGGACTTATCTCCGCGCTCATCGAGGACGCCGGATGCACCGAGTTCCACGGCGAACCGACCTTCACCTGCCTTGCGAGCGAACCCGCCGAGGCCGAGGTTCTCGACCCGATCACGGGCAGTCTCACGCTCTTCTGAGATGACAAAAAAAGTCAGAGCCGCCGCACTCATCCTCGCGGCGGCGGTATTTTTATCGGGATGCGGACACGAAGCGGATTCCCCGACCGGAACTCTCTCTCCGGCCGAACGTCCCGAAACCGAACCGCCCGGGTCCGGAATCGTCACTGAACCGGCCGAAGCTACAGAGCCGGACGAATCGACCGAAGCTCCCGAAACGACCGGAACGGATGAAACATCCGTGACAGACGGGTCAACCGCTCCCGACGAAACGACCGCCCAAATCCCCGACACTCCCGGCGAGCCGATTCCCCTCCCCGACGGCGTGAACTCGAACATCGACAAGGAATCGGTCTCCGGTCTCATCGGCGAACTCAAAGCCTTCACCGACAAATACCGCGACATTTCGGTATACTACACCGACACCGGACGTAAATACTTCCTCGGAATCAACGAGTCGCACGAACACGAGGGCGCGAGTACGCTCAAGGCGATGTACTGCCATTTTCTCATCTCACACGGAGCCGACCTCGACCGGAAACTCCACTTTGACGAGGCGACCCGCACAAGCAGCACCGGAGAGCTGACCGAGGATACCGTCGGAAGCGATTTCACCGTGAAAAAGCTCATCGGGCTTTCGATCACAATGTCGGACAACATGGCCTACCGCCTGCTCTTCAAGACCTACGGCCGCTACGGCTTCAACAGCTACGTGAAGGACACGCTCGGACTCTCAACGCCAAAGCTTCCGCCCGGATACGAATTCTCGACCGTCACGGCGCACGATCTGACTTATGGGATGCTCGACATCTACGACTACAGTCTCGAAAACGACTACGACTGGTTCATTGAGCTTTTGAAAACCAGCGCGCCCGCCGGACTCATCGACGGCGGCTCGGCCTATGTGACCGCGCACAAGTACGGATTCCACGGCGGATACGACGGTTATCACGACACGGCGATCGTCTACGCGCCGACGCCCTATATTCTCACGATCATGACCCGCGTCTTCCCGTACGATAAGAATTCCGACGAGGTCTTCTCAACGATCACCGATCTTGTCGAGAGGATTCATATGACTTTATTCGAATAAAAAGAACGCGGAGACTGTCAGCATCTCCGCGTTTCGCTTTCTTTTCCTTATCAGTTTCCGAACATGCCGAACTTTCTGAAGCGTTCGTAGCGTCCCTCGGCCAGAACCGCGCCGGATGATCTCATAAGCTTCGAAAGCTCGTCGGCGATCAGCTTTTCAAGTGATTCGCACATCGAGTCGAAATGCTCGAAATCCTCGTGAATCACCTCGTCGGCGACTCCGAAATTCTTCATGTCCTGCGCCGTGATGTGGAGCGCGGACGCGGCTTCCTCGACCTTTGAGCTGTCCTTCCAGAGGATGCTCGCGCATCCCTCGGGCGAAATTACCGAATAGACCGCGTTTTCGAGCATATAGACTCTGTCAGCCGCCGCCAGCGCGAGCGCGCCGCCGCTTCCGCCTTCTCCGGTCAGTACCGAGATTACCGGAACCTTAAGCCCCATCATCGTCTGAATGCACTCGGCGATCGCCTCGCCCTGACCGCGTTCCTCGGCGTCCGCACCGCACCACGCGCCCTGAGTGTCGACAAAGCAGATTACAGGACGTCCGAATTTCTCGGCCTGCTTCATGAGACGCAGAGCCTTTCGGTACCCCTCGGGCTTCGGACAGCCGAAATTCCGCTCGATCCGCTCGGAGAGATCATTTCCCTTGTCGGTCGCGATGTAGGTCACCGGAATTCCCGAAAGGAATCCGACTCCGCCGACAATCGCGAGATCGTCTCCGAATCTCCGGTCGCCGTGAAGCTCGATCGGAGATTCAATCATTTTGTTTATATAATCCACTCCGCCCGGACGGTGATTCATCCGCGCCGTACGGAGCTTTTCTCCCGCGGTCATAGTAGTCATGACGCACTCTCCTTGTGGCAGATTAACAGATTCGCGAGCGTCTTCGTGAGCCTGTCGCGCCCGACGATTGAGTCGATGAATCCGTGCTTCAGTAAGAACTCGGCCTTCTGGAAGTTGTCGGGAAGCGCGGTTCCGGTCGTCTGCTCGACGACTCTGCGCCCGGCAAAGCCTATAAGCGCGCCCGGCTCGGCGATCAGGATATCGCCCTGCATCGCGAAGCTGGCGGTAACACCTCCGGTGGTCGGGTCGGTGAGAACCGTGATGTAGAGGAGTCCGGCGTCGGAATGCTTACCGACCGCGCCGCTGACCTTTGCCATCTGCATCAGCGAAATGATTCCCTCCTGCATTCTCGCGCCGCCCGACGCGGTGAATCCGATGACCGGGAGCTTTTTCTTTGTCGCGTACTCAAAGAGCCGCGTGATCTTCTCGCCGACGACCGAGCCCATGCTCGCCATGATGAATCTCGGCTCCATGACGAAGATCGCGGTCTTCACGCCGCCGACCGAGGCGGTTCCGCAGACGACGGCCTCGCGCTCGCCGAGCTTTTCCTCGGCCGATTTCAGCTTTTCGGCGTAGCCGGGGAATTCAAGGAAATCGCGGCTGGTGAGATCGTCGAAAAGCTCCTTGAAGCTTCCCTTGTCGACCGTCAGCGAAATCCGGTCGCGCGCGCCGACGCGCATATATTTCCCGCACTCAGGGCAGACGAAGTATGAATCCATCAGCTCCTTTTCGGAGGTTTCCTTCTTGCAGGACGGGCAGGCGATCATCTTCGGCGGTGTGACGATGCCGAAGATCTTTTGCTTTAGCGTTTCAAACATTTTCTTTTCCTTTAACAAATTCACTCGGTCTTGCAGACGAACGAGAATTCGGCTTCGACCGCGACCTCGCCGTCGACCTTGCCGATTCCCTTCGCGGTGTAGAATCCGCCGAGCGAGCGGGTGATCGCGCATTCGGTGACAAACGTGTCTCCGGGGCGTACCTGACGGCGGAACTTCGCGTTCTTTATCCCGGCGAAAAACGGAAGCCCGTTCGCCGTGTCGCAGAGAAGACAGCAGCTCTGCGCCATGATCTCGCAGAGAATGACGCCGGGGACGACGGGATGTCCGGGGAAATGCCCCTTAAGAAACCATTCGTCGCCCGAAACCGGAGTTTTTCCGACCGCGGTTCTGACGCCGTCGCGATCCTCGACCTCGACCTCGCCGATGAGAAGCATCGCGTCGCGGTGCGGGAGGTGATTTTTGAGTTCTTCGTGAGTCATTTTAAGTTCTCCTTGAAGGTATCGTCAGGAATAAGCTGAATAAATGGAGTTTTCACGCGGAAAAGGCTTGGATTTATGGGCTTTTTTGCGTGAAAACAACCTAAAATCAGCGTTTCCTCAGATCTTTTTGAAGGCGAGGCAGACGTTATGTCCGCCGAATCCGAGCGACGCCGAGAGCGCGAGTCCGATGTCAAGCGGCTTCGCCTCGTTCGGGGTGTAATCGAGATCGCATTCGGGATCGGGTTCCTTGAGATTTATCGTCGGCGGGATCATGCCGCGGCCAAGAGCCGCGACGCAGGCGATCGCCTCGGCCGCTCCGGCCGCTCCGAGCATATGCCCGGTCATCGACTTCGTCGAGCTTATGTGAATCTTCTTCGCGTCCTCGCCGAAGACCTGCCTTAGCGCGGAGGTCTCGGTGAGATCGTTGAGTTTCGTTCCGGTTCCGTGAGCGTTGTAGTAGATGTTCTCCGGAAGCTCTTCGGGGAGCGCGAGTCTTATCGCTCTGGCGACGTCCTTCGCGGTCGGGTCGGGAGCCGTGACGTGATGCGCGTCGCAGGTCGTGCCGTAGCCGACAACCTCGGCGTAAATCTTCGCGCCGCGATTCACGGCGTGTTCGTATTCCTCGAGAAGCAGAACGCCCGCGCCTTCGCCCATGACGAATCCGCCGCGTCTTATGTCAAACGGAAGCGACGCCGCGTTCGGATCGTCTGACGGCGAGAGAGCCATGCAGTTCGCGAATCCCGCGACCGCGAGCGGATTTATCGTCGCCTCGCTTCCGCCGCAGAGAATCGCCTTCGCCGCGCCGAACTGAATCGCGCGGTAGCCCTCGCCGATCGCGGTCGAGGAGGTCGCGCAGGCCGTGACGTGCGCCATGCAGGGCCCGTGAGCGTTATGTCTTATAGCGACGCTCGCCGCCGCGATGTTCGAGATAAGCTTCGGGATGAACTGCGGCGCGACCCGTTTCGCCCCGGTTTCAAGCAGAACCGAATGCTCGTGGCAGAAGGTATCGAAGCCGCCGATGCCAGAGCCGATGTAGACTCCGAGCTCCTCGGGGTCGATCTTTCCGGCGATTCCGGAATCCTCCATCGCCTCATCAGCCGCGTAGAGCGCGTAGACCGCGTACGGGTCGTTCTTTCTCACAAGCGGCTTTTCAAGTCTTGTCAGCGGATCGAAATTCTTCAGCTCGGCCGCCAGCGTGAACTTTGAGTCGCCGACGTCAAAGCGGGTGATTTTTCCGATTCCGTTCTTCCCCGCGAAAAGCGAGTCAGTGTATTCCTTTACCGAGCATCCGATCGGCGTCGCCGCTCCCATGCCGGTTATAACAACTCGTTTCATTAAAGACCTCCGTCTATTCTGATGACCTCTCCGGTGATATAATCGGCTCCCGAGAGGAAAACCGCGAGCTGAGCGACTTCATCCGGGCGTCCCATTCTGCCGAGCGGAACGGCCTTTGCCGCCTCTTCAAGCCCGACCGTCATGTCGGTCGCGATGAATCCGGGCGCGATCGCGTTTACCGTGATTCCGCGCGGGGCGAGTTCCTTTGCCGCCGACTTTGTGAGTCCGACGAGTCCGGCCTTCGCGGCGGAATAATTCGTCTGTCCGGCGTTTCCGTCAAGTCCGGCGATCGAGGTGATGTTGATGATCTTGCCCGAACGCTTGCGGACGAAGATCGGCGAAACCCGGCGCATCATATTGTACGCGCCTTTGAGGTCGACCGAGATTACCTCGTCGAACTCGGATTCCTTCATCGAGATGAGCAGCCTGTCGCGGTTGATTCCGGCGTTGTTGACCAGAATATCGACTCCGCCGAAGGTCTCGACAATCTTCGAAACGGTCGGGTCGACCTCGCTGTACTCCTGAACCTGACAGCAGTAGCTCTCGGCGTGAACTCCGTATTCCTCACGGAGTGACTTCACGACCTCCTCGGCCGCCGCGGTGTTGCCGGAGTAGATGAGCGCGACATTCGCGCCGTCCCTTGCGAAGGCCTCGCAGATCGCGCGTCCGATTCCGCGCGAGCCTCCGGTGACGATCACTGTCTTTCCTTTGAGAATTCCGTTAAGCATTCAGCTACCTCCTCAGGCGTCGATACGTGGATGAACTTCGCTTCGGGGAGAATTCTCGCCCCGAGCTTTGTCAGCGTGTCGCCGGGTCCGACCTCGATGAAGGTCTCGGCTCCGGCGGCGTTCATGTTTTTCATGAGCTTTGTCCAGTAGACCGGATGGTCGATCTGCTTTGACATCCGCTCTTTGATGTTGTCGCCGTAAACCTCGGCGTCGAAATTCGAGTAGACCGGAATTTCCAGCTTTTTCACCTGAGTTCCGTCAAGGAAGTCGGCAAATCCGAGCGCGGCCTTCGACATGAAGGGAGAATGGAAGGCTCCGCTGACCGCCAGCGGAGCGTATCTTCCGCCCGCCGCGATGAAATCGGGACGCGCCTCCTTAAGAGCCTCGCTCTTTCCGGAGACGGAGACCTGACCGGGGCAGTTGTAGTTGACCGGATAGATTCCGTGGAGCGCGCAGATCTCCTCGACCGTCTCGTCGGGAAGCTTGAGAATCGCGGCCATTCCGGTGTCGGGCGCGGATTCTGACATCAGCTCTCCGCGCTTCTTCGCGATCTCAAAGCCCGTCTCCATATCAAAAGCCCCGGCAAAGGCGAGCGCGACAATCTCGCCGAACGAGAATCCGGCGACCATATCGGGCTTAAGACCGCCCTTCACAAGAGCCTCGGCCGCGGCCGTCTCAGCCATGTAGAGACAGGGCTGAGCGTTCTTCGTGAGTTTCAGCTCGGCCGGGTCGCCCTCAAAGCAGAGAGCCCTGATCCCGGGGCAGAGCCTTTCGGCGACGTCAAAAACCCCGCTGTCAAATCCCTTTCCCATTCCGGGGAACTGCGCCCCCTGTCCGGGGAATATGAACGCTATCTTACTCATTTTCTTTTCCTTTCAAAACCATGCGAAAAATCAGGCTCCGGAGTGTCAGAGCTTAAGAAGCTCCCCGGCCTTTGTCATGATCTCCGAGACGATATCAGCCGCGGGCTCGATTTTCTTTACCATTCCCGAAACCTGTCCGGCAAGCACGCATCCGTCCTTGACGTCTCCCTCGACCGCCGCGCGGCGAAGCGCGCCGACTCCGAGCTCAGCGACGCTCTCGGCGGTCGCGTCGGGCGCGTATTCCTTCTTGAGGAACTCGCGCGCGAATCTGTTCTTTATGCAACGGCAGGTGTTGCCGCCGAATCTGCGTCCGGTCGTGACAGTCGAAATGTCCGACGCATCAAGCACCGCCTTCTTGTAGTTCTCGTGAACCGAGCATTCGGACGCGCAGAGGAATCTCGTTCCGATCTGCACTCCCTCGGCCCCGAGCATGAACGCCGCCGCCACTCCGCGTCCGTCCGCGATTCCTCCGGCCGCTATGACCGGAATCTTCACCGCGTCGCAGACCTGCGGGACAAGCGCCATCGTCGTAAGCTCGCCGATGTGTCCGCCCGATTCCTGACCCTCCGCGACGACCGCGTCGGCTCCGAGCTTTTCCATCATCCGCGCCATTGAAACCGACGCGATGACCGGAATCACCTTCGTTCCGGCCGAAATCCAGCGTTCCATGTACTTTGTCGGCATCCCCGCCCCGGTGGTGACCAGCGCGACTCTTTCGTCCGCGATGATCTCAGCCGCCTCGTCGGCAAACTTCGACTGGAGCATGATGTTCACTCCGAACGGCTTGTCGGTAAGCTCGCGCGCGGTCTTTATCTCGGCTCTGAGCTGATCGATATTCATCGCGGAGATGATTCCAACTCCCCCGGCGTTCGAAACCGCCGCCGCGAGCCTTCCGTCGGCAATCCACGCCATTCCGCCCTGAAGAAGCGGATACTTCACGCCGAGAAGTTCGGTGACGCGGGTCTTCATTACTGAAGCGCCTCGATCGCCTTGACGAAGTCGGCGATGGTCTTGAGGTCGGGCGAAGGCTCAACCGTCACGCCGAAGTTGTCCTCAATGTCCATGAGAAGCTCGGCGACGTCGAGCGAATCCATTCCAAGGTCAGCGGCGGTGGTTTCGGGGGTGATCGTCGAAGCGTCGACGTCGAGCTTTTCCGCGAGAATCTGAGTGAGTTTTTCGAGTACCATTATTGTAATCTCCTTAAAATTATGTTATAATATATTTGGTTCCGGTTTTACCGGAGGTTTGCGTGATTTACCATTCCATCAGCGCGGCCGCCGCGGAAAGTCCGCCGCCGAACGCGCAGAAGATAATTTTGTCGCCGCGTCCGAGCTTACCCGACCGCGCGAGTTCGTCAAGAGCTATCGGCACGCTCGCGCTCGAAGTGTTTCCGAGCCGGTCGATGTCAAGATAGAACTTTTCCTGCGGGATCCCGAGCCTTCTGGCCGCCGTGTCGATAATCCGCGCGTTGGCCTGATGCGGGACGATGTACTTTATGTCGTCGGCCGAAAGCGAGTTCCGTTCGAGAAGCAGCTTCACGTCGCGCGTGATCGAGCTGACCGCGAACTTGAAGGTCTCCTGACCCGCCATGTGGATGAACGGCTCGTCGGGTTCGGTCGTGTCAAACGGCGATTCCCCGTGCCAGTGCGGGATTCTGATCACCTCGTCGCCGCCTTGTACGTCAAACGTCGAATCGAGATAATTCTCCCCGGCCTCGAGCACCA
The DNA here is from genome assembly GCA_934503195.1 of uncultured Eubacteriales bacterium. Taxonomy (GTDB): domain Bacteria; phylum Bacillota; class Clostridia; order Oscillospirales; family CAG-272; genus Flemingiibacterium. Next base: position 15,513 of record CAKSVM010000002.1, on the reverse strand, counting down.
CCGCGCCGGCTCCGTCGCCGAAGATGACGCAGGTCGAGCGGTCAGCCCAGTTTACTATCCGGCTTAACTTCTCGGTTCCGACGAGAAGAGCCTTCTTCGCCTTTCCGCGGGCGAAATACCCGGCCGCCGTCTCAAGTAAGAAAATAAAAGCCGAGCAGGCCGCGTTGATTTCATAAGCCATGCAGGTCGCGCCGAGTCTTCTCTGCACCATGCAGGCGGTCGAGGGCGAGATCATCTCGCCGCTGACGGTTGAGGTGAGGATCAGATCGAGTTCCTCTGGCTTTGTGCCGGAGGCCTCAAGCGCGGCCTTTGCCGCTTCGACCGCCATATCAACCGTGGTTTCGTGAGTCGCGATCCTGCGTTCACGGATCCCGACGCGCTGACGTATCCATTCATCGGAGGTCTCAACCATCCCGGAAAGTTCGTCGTTGGTAACGATCCGCTCGGGAAGGTACGAGCCGGTACCTGTAATCTTGAAGTTCATATTCTCCCTCCTATCTGTAAGTAAGTAAAAACGCCCCGAAGCAAAGTTACCGTTTCGCGAAAAATAATCCCGGTGAAAATTTCGCGTTTTTGTGTAACCTTGCGAAAAAAGCCGACACTAAATATAATGAAGAAAGAAAAAGAAGAAAAGGCGGTGACAACGCTTGGAACCATTTGAGGCGATATACGAGCAGTATTTTACCCGTGTGTACGCTTTTCTATACCGTATGTGCCGCGACGAGAGCCTTGCCGAGGAGCTGACTCAGGAAACGTTTTTTCAGGCGTTCAGATCCTTTCCGAAGTACCGCGGCGAAAGCGAGCTTTTCACGTGGCTGGCGTCGATCGCGAAATACACCTTTTTCGGCTACGTCAAGAAGAACAAGCACATGAGCGACAGCGTCGACATCGAGCTTTTAGCCGACAATCTGCTTGACACCGATAACGACCCCGAGGAAACGCTCCAGCAGCACGAAACGGTCGACGCGATACGGCGGGTCATCGCGCGCATCCCGGAAAAATACCGCGACGTCGTGGTTTTGAGACTTTACGCCGAGCTCCCCTTCGCGCAGATCGCGGAGTCGCTCAATATCTCGGAAAATTCAGCGAAGGTGATCTTTCACCGCGCGAAAAAACTTTTGTCGGAGGAATTAAAGAATGAACATATCCTGTGACATGGCGATGGATCTTATCGCCCTCTACTGTGACGGAGTCGCCAGCCCCGACACAAAGAAAGCCGTCCGCGAGCATCTGGCGGTCTGCCCGGTCTGCTCCCGCGCATATGAGGCCTACAGACGCAGACACGAAACGAGAAGACGCCCCGCGCCGCAGAGCCCGGAGGAAAAATACGCCGCTCTGGCGCGTACAATCCGCCACCGTCAGCGCGCGTCGAATCTCGGAATCGCCGCGATAGTCGCCGCGTCGGTGCTTCTCGGAGCCTACAGCACATACCGTCTCTTCACCGCGGAGAATGACAGCGGGGAGAAATGAATTTTTCCCGGAATCAAAGATTTTTATAGCAAAAAAAACAGGGTTGCCGCTTTTCGCGGCAGCCCTGTTGCCATAACTCTGAACGGAAGTCTCAGCCCGCCCCCGATTTATTTCTCCACCAGAATCATTCTCGCCGAATGCTTTGCCGGAAGCTTTACCTTAAGTACGCCATCCTCAAACTCACACTCGCCTGACGCCGGATAGAACGCCGACGCTTTTTTGTATCCGTACTTCGAAAGGTCGATAACAGCCTCGTCAGAATCCCCGCCGATACGCCAGACCGCGAGATACGCGCGGGTTTTGTCGGGAGTCTCAAGTCCGTACGACGCGAAGCCCTCCTCGCCGATCAGAATCGTTCCGGTCGGGAGAATCGGACGCGCCTTCACAACGTCGCCGCGCATCTTCTTGTATGCCGAAATTCCCTCTGCCACGAGTGAGAGATTCTTCTCGTCCGAATACTCAAGGTGACCCGACTGATAGAGCGCGCCGCACATTCCGTTCACCATGTTGAAGATCGTCTCCTCGCCGTCGGTGAAGCGCGAACGCCATTCGTCGTCAAACTTCGCGTCGTTACGCTCATCGTAGAAAACCGGCATCGGATACGACCAGATTCCGGCCTTCTCGGGCGCGTACTGCGCCGCCGAGCCGATGATTATCGACGGATAATTGTAGTATATCTCCTGATCGCTCGTCGACTGGAGATGGAAATGCTTCAGCGTTCCGTTTTCGGCGCGGCAGGCTCCGCTTCCGCAGTTTTCGATCACAAGATCGGGAAATTCCGCGCGGACCTCGTCGATGAAGCTTACAAACGCCTCGTAGTTCCGGATCAGCCCCTCGGCCGGAGCGTCGCCCTCGTTGTCGCAGCCGATTCCGGTCGTCTGATTGTAGTCGTTCTTTATGTAGCGGACGCCCATTCCGTAAAGCTCGGCTACGCGCGATTTCAGGTGCGCCCTCACCTTTTCGTTACGGAAATTGAAGAACGCGCGCGGGAATTCCTTCCCGTAGCGGCGAAGAAGGCAGTCGTCGTCAAGCCCGTGCGCCGCCGCGGACGGATTTACCGTGTCAAACTCGAACCACACGCCCGGGACAAGTCCGTTCTCCTTCATGTTCGCGAAAATCTTCGCGAGTCCGCCCTCGCCGAAACGCTCGTTCGCGACGATCCAGTCCCCGGCCGCGCCGAAGGAATTCGGAGCCGCGTTCTTGTGCCATCCCGCGTCGATGCAGAAATATTCGCATCCGACCTTAGACGCCGCCTTTATGAGCGGCAGAAGCTTTTCGTCAGATGGAACTCCCCACAGACAGTTCATGTAGTCGTTGAAGACGACCGGGATCACGTCGCTTTCAAAATGAGTCAGAGTCGTGGCGCGGCGGTAAGCGACAAGCTCGCCGCAGACTTCCTCAAATCCGCCCTTCACGCGGCCGAAGACGGCCGGCTGGGTCGTGTAGCTCTCGCCCGGCTTCAGATGATAAATCCATCCGCCGTTTTCCTCGTGCGAAGCGGTTCCCTCAAGCTCGAAGGCCGGGGATTTGATTCCGCCCGTGACCGAGTGAGTCAGCATCCAGTTGTGCGCGCCCTCGATCTCCATGTAGTAAGAATATCCGTCCTCACCGATGACAACGGTAAGCGGATAGAAAACCCCGGTCGACCAGCTTCCGACCGACTCAATCCGATAGGTCTCGCGTTCCCACGGATGAATCGACGCCGGGACGAGTCCGCACTGCGCGGCCGTGAAGAAATTCCACTGTCCCTCGGCCTGCCAGCGGTTGCGGTCGACTCCGATGAGTCCGCGCGAGGTCTTTATCGCGGCCGACGAGAATCCCGAGAGAATCACCTCGCTGTCGCCGTTGTTCGTGATCGTGTTTGTCTGTCTGACCGCCCCGGTGCCATCGAACTCATCGAGCTTCACGCTGACCGTGAGCCTGTACTGATCGTTGACATAGATATCTCCGTCGCGGCGGAATCCGATGTCGGTTGTATATACCCTGACCGAAAACGGCTGGGGCTTCATGATTTCCTTCATAATTTTACCTCCGATGTTTGGGTGTGTCAATTATAACATATTTCTGTGAGAATGTCAAGAGGCAATTAAACTCCGCGGGAAATTTTTGCGCATTTCTGCTCATTTGCGCAAGTTTGCCGCCACGTATTGACAAAGGCCGTGATACGTGATATAATCGTAATGAGAGTTTCCACCTAACAGGATTCACTCGAAAAAAATTCAGCCAAGAGGTAAAAATCAATGATCGAAACAGCCGCGCACCGCGGAAACGTCGACGGTTTCCCCGAAAACACAATGCCCGCGTTTGAGAGCGCGTACGAAATCGGAGCCGACATGATCGAACTCGACCTCCGCATGACAAAGGACGGCGAAATCGTCGTGATCCACGACGCGACGGTCGACCGCACGTCGGACGGCCGCGGAACCGTTTCAGAAATGACTCTCGCCGAGCTGAAAAAGCTCGACTTCGGAATCAAAAAGGATCCAAGGTTCGCCGGGACGCGGATCCCGACCTTCCGCGAATTCCTAGAACTCACAAAAAGAGACCAAAAGATGTGGTTCAATTTCGAGTTCAAGGACTACTTCCGCGACAAGGGCGAGGACTTCGCCAAGGAAAGCGCGCGGAAGATCATCGCGCTCTTTGAGGAATACAATCTCTCCGAAAGGCTTTACATCAACAGCTTCGACGGCGATCTTCTCATCTGGATCGACTCGGAATACGGTCACAAATACCGCCTCCACGGCTACTATCCCTATAAGATCATGGGGAACGAGGCGGCGTCGAAGGTTCTTTACTGCGCCTGCCTCTTCAACGTGACCTACGAGGACGGAATGGCAAACTGGCACAGCGACCCGATCTGTCCGCCCGACTGGTACGATAAGGTGAGAGCCGACGGAATCCATCCGTGGATCGGCGCGGGCGCGGTAAAGGAGGAGGACATCCTCCGCGGCGCGAAGCTCGGCGGCGAGCTCTTCACATCGAATCATCCGGCAGAGATGATGGAAATCCTCAAAAAGCACGGATACAGATGATAAAGTCAAAGCGTCAGGATGAGCTGTACGAAATAATCTCCGCGACCGGCTACGCGTCGGTGGAATATCTCTCGCAGAAAACCTATCAGAGTCAGTCGACAATCCGCCGCGACCTTGACGAGCTTGAACGCTCCGGACTCATCGTGAGACGGCACGGCGGCGCGGAAATCGCGGAAATCGCCGGCGGCGTTCCGATAAACTCACGGATCGCGAAAAATCACGCCGCCAAGGTCGCTATCGGCAAAAAGGCCGCGGAAATCGCGAGAGCGGGAAAGACGATCTTCATCGACGCTTCCTCAACCTGCATCGAGATGGCGCGTTTTCTCAAATGGTCGCCGGGGCTCACCGTCTTCACAAACGGACTTCAGGTCGCGGCGACGCTCAGCGACAACGGGATCGGAACCTGCCTTCTCGGCGGAAAAGTGCTTCCGAGATCAAACGCGATCGCGGGAGAGGCGGCGATAGTCGCGGCGTCAAAGGTGAATTTCGATATGCTCTTCTTCTCGTCAAACGGATATGACGGAAAGGTCATAACCGACGATTCCGAGCCGCAGACGATCCTCCGTCAGGTGCTTATCGAACGCTCGGACAAGAAGTACTTTCTCTGCGACAAAAGCAAATTCGGAATCAGGGCGACCTATGTCCTCTGCGGCCGCGAGGAGCTTGACGGTGTAATAACCGAGGACTGACACACAAAATCACAAAAAACCGCCCGGACGCGAAAAAAACGCGCCCGGGTCTTTCTGTCCGCCCGCTCTTATCTCGCCCACCCTGACGGGCTCTTTCCGAACCGCTTCTTGTATAGCCTCGAGAATCCGGCAATGTCGGTGTACCCGACCATCAGCGCGACCTCGGAGACGCTCATTCCGGACTTCAAAAGGCGGTCGGCGTTGTCGAGCTTCACCATCGTGATGTATTCCTTCGGACTCATTCCGTACACGCGGTGAAACATCGCGGAAAAATAATGCCGGTCGAAATGAAGCCGGTCGGCGAGCTCCCCGACGACTATCCGCTCTCCGTAGTTCTGGTTTATGAAGTTCGCGGCGTATTCGACAGTCTCGCGTGTGCCGTGCCTGACTCTGCCCGGAGCCGCCGAGCTCAGAGCCGAAAGCAGCATGAAGGCCTTCCCCGCCAGAAATTCCTCGCGTCCCTTCTCAAAGTTCCGGCATTCCGGAAGAGTCGTGAAGAGCGTCGGATACCCGATATCTATCACGTCGCCGTATTCGACAAGGCGCGGGGCGAGCTTTCCGGTCAGTCCGATCCAGATATAAGGCAACACCGCATAATTCTAAGCGCGTAGGATGCGCACGACTTGCTCCGCAAGTCGTCAGATTATTTCGTCAGACTAAACAAAAATTCGCAGGCGTGGTAGGTCCCACGTCAAGAATTTTTGTGACGTATGACGGAAAAGACGCAAGCAGATGCGTGCTTAAGGCGTCAGCCGCGAATTGTGCGGTATTGCCATAATACCACGGGTCGGCGTCGTCCGCGCGGTAGACCGTCAGCTCGTCAGGACGGATGAGGAAGCATTTTCCCGCGCCCACCTCAAAGCTTCCGCGCGGATTTTCGAGCGTTCCCCGGCCGCTGACGATATAGTGCAGAAGATAGCAGCTTCTCGCGCCCGGCCCCACATTATGTCCCGGCGGACAGGCCTCGTCGCCGCAAAGCACCGGATTCAGATCCGTAAAGCCGCGGTCCGCCAGATCAATCTCGCCGGGTGAAACTCCGATTCTCATCTGATCATCTCCTTCAACTTATATCTTACATTATACCATATATTCCTTCCTTTTTGCAATTGACATTTGACACAAATAATGCTATAATATATCCGGAAAATTTCAAGGAGGCCATAAAATGCTTAAAATCACCTTCATCGGCGCGGGAAGCACCGTGTTTGTAAAAAACGTCATCGGCGACACCATGCTCACCCCGTCGCTTCACGAGGCCGAGATCGCGCTCTATGATATCGACTCCGAGCGGCTTGAGGACTCGTATCTGATGCTCACCGCCCTCAATAAAAATATCAATAACGGCGCGGCGACAATAAAGAAGTACCTCGGAATAAGCGAGCGCAGGGCGGCGCTTGAGGGCGCGCGGTTCGTCATCAACGCGATTCAGGTCGGCGGCTACGAGCCCTGCACCGTGACCGATTTCGAAATTCCGAAAAAGTTCGGTCTGCGGCAGACTATCGGCGACACACTCGGAATCGGCGGAATCTTCCGCGCGCTCAGAACCATTCCCGTGCTTGAGAAAATCGCGCGCGACATCGAGGAGGTCTGTCCGGACGCCCTCTTCCTCAACTACACCAACCCTATGGCGATGCTCACCGGATATATGCAGAGATTCACCAAAGTGAAGACAATCGGACTCTGCCACAGCGTCCAGACCTGCGCCGACACGCTTTTGAGACGGGTCGGAATGGACGAGTACGTCGGAAAGAATTCCGCGCTGATCGCCGGAATCAACCACATGGGCTGGCTTCTCGAACTTCATGACCTTGAGGGCAACGATATCTATCCCGAGGCGAAACGCCGCGCCATCGAAAAGAACCGCACCGAAAAGCACTGCGACATGGTCAGGTTCGATTACATAAACCGCTTCGGCTATTACTGCACCGAGTCGAGCGAGCATAACGCCGAGTACAATCCCTTCTACATCAAGTCGAAGTATCCCGAGCTGATCGAAAAATACAACATCCCGCTCGACGAATATCCCAGACGCTGCGTAAATCAGATCGAGAACTGGAAAAAGCAGCGTTCCGAGCTTCTTGACGACCCGTCGAAGCTGACCCACAACCGCAGCCTCGAATACGCGTCCTACATCATGGAGGCGGTAGTCACCGGAAAGCCCTATGAAATCGGCGGAAACGTCATAAACGACGGTCTTATAACGAATCTCTCACCTGACGCCTGCGTCGAGGTTCCCTGCCTTGTCGACGGAATGGGCATCCACCCGACGAAGATCGGAAAGCTTCCGACAGTCCTCGCCGCGATGAACTCGGCGGACATAAACCCGCAGCTTCTGACAATCGAGGCGGCGGTCACAAAATCGCGTTCGAAGATCTATCAGGCGGCGATGCTCGAACCCCACACCGCGGCCGAGCTTTCGATAGACGACATAGTGAAGCTCTGCGACGAGCTTATCGCGGCTCACGGCGATTGGCTTCCCGAGTATGGCGACTGAAACATCGCATAATTTGTGAATTTTTCCCACCCGGACGTAAATTTTCGCGTCCGGGTCTTCCTTTTTCCTGTGAAATATGGTACAATAGAGTTATCATCCTGAAAGGAGAACAAGGAAAATGATAGCAAAACAGCTTCTCGAAGAGGTCCTCGGGCGCGCCATGTCAACCGGCGCGGACTTTGCCGAGGTCTTCGCCGAGAATTCGCGATACAACGCGATAAGCATGATCGACAGCAGAGTCGAGGAAATCTCGGACACCACGGTCGCCGGAGTCGGCATCCGCGCGTTTTCGGGACTCCGCATGGTCAGCGCGTCGACCACGGATCTCACCCGCGAGGGTCTGCTCCGCTGCGCCGGACAGGTCGCCGACGTCCTTGCCGACGGCAAGGCTGAGATCCAGATCCACCTGACCGAGCGTATCTTCCCGAACATCCACCCCGTAAAGATCGTCCCCGACACCGCGAAGAAGGCAACCAAGATCGATATCCTCAAATCCGGCTACTTCGCCGCGAAGGAATACGCGCCCGAGATCTCTCAGGTGCGCGGAACGCTCCTCGACGTCGATCACTCGATCCTTATCGCCAACAGCGACGGACTTCTCACCGGCGACCGCCAGATAAGAACCAGACTCGCGATCGGCGCGGTAGCGAGCAGGGACGGCGAGAATCAGTCGGGCGGAGAGTCGCCCGGAAGCCGCATGGGACTTGAAATGTTCGAAAAAATCAACCCCGCCGACGTCGGCCGCGAGGCCGCGAGACAGGCGATGGTGAACCTCGGCGCGTCCTACTGCCCGGCCGGAAAAATGACCGTAGCGATTGAAAACGGCTTCGGAGGAGTAATCTTCCACGAGGCCTGCGGACACTCGCTCGAAGCCACGTCGGTCGCCAAGAACACCTCCCAGATGGCCGGAAAGCTCGGTCAGAAGATCGCCTCCGAAAAGGTCACCGCGATCGACGACGGCACGATTCCGAACGCGTGGGGCTCAATGAACATCGACGACGAGGGAACTCCGTCAAACCGCAAGGTTCTCATTGAAAAGGGCGTTCTGAAGTGCTATATGATCGACAAGCTCAACGGCCGCAGAATGGGCATGGAAGCTAACGGTTCGAGCCGCAGACAGAGCTTTGAGTACGACCCCACCTCGCGCATGACCAACACCTTCATCGAAAACGGAACCGATAAGAACGAGGACATCATCGCCTCGATCGAATACGGACTTTACGCTAAGAAGATGGGCGGCGGCTCGGTCAATCCGATCGACGGCTCCTTCAACTTCGCGGTCAGCGAGGGCTATATCGTCCGTAACGGAAAGATCTGCGAGGCAGTCCGCGGCGCGTCGCTGATCGGCAAAGGCTCCGAGATACTGATGGACATCGACATGGTCGGACAGAATCTCGCCCGCGCGCAGGGAATGTGCGGATCGTCAAGCGGATCTATCCCGACCGACGTCGGCCAGCCGCTCATCAGGGTCAGAGAGATCACGGTAGGAGGCAGATAAGATGAACAACTTTGATTCACTTAAGAAGGCCGCGAAGGAAGCGGCCGAGTCGCTCGGAATCACCGAGTATGAGCTTTACTATATCGAGGACGCCTCGATCGGAGCCGAAACCTACCGGGACGAAATCAGCTCGTTTTCGAGCAGCGTCGGAAGCTCGCTCTCCTTCCGCTGCATAGTCGACGGAAAGCTCGGATACGCGTCGACCGCGCTTTTGACCGAGGACGAGGTGAGATCGCTTGTCAGCCGCGCGGCCGATAACGCGAAGCTCATCGAAAAGGACGAAAAGGCGATCATCTTCGGCGGCGCGAAGCCCGGGGATTACCACCCGGTCGAAAAGCACGAGTTTGAGATGCCCGACGCCGCCGAGGTCAAGAAGGTAGTCATGGACTGCCGGAACACGGTCTACGCGGCCGATCCTCAGGTCGCCGACGGAACCGAGTGCTACGCCGGCGGCGGAGAAAGCACAATCTTCCTCTACAACTCGAAGGGACTCGACCTCCAGAGCCACGTCGGCAACACGGCGGCCTATATGTACGCGGTTCTCGACGACGGAAACGAAAAAGTCTACGACTACGAGTCGAAGTACAACTGCTTCGGCAAAACCGACGGCGAACGCCTTGACCGCGAGGCACTGGCGAAGAAGATCATCGACGGCGCGCGCGCCAAGTTCGGCGCGGGACGTCCCAAAACCGGAAAGTACAATATAATCTTTAATTCGAAGCAGATGTCGAACATTCTCTCGACCTTCGTGTCGGTGTTCTTCGCCGAGAACGCGCAGAAGGGGCTTTCGCTCCTCAAAGGCAAGACCGGCGAAAAGATCGCGGCCGACTGCGTTTCGATCACCGACACGCCTTTCTATCCCGGCAACACGATGCAGATAAACTTCGACGGCGAGGGCGTTCCGACGCGTGAGAAGAAGGTCATCGAGAACGGCGTGCTGAAAACGCTCCTCTACAACCTGAACTCGGCCGAAAAGGACGGCGTGGAGACGACCGGAAACGCCGACCGCAACGGATCCTCGATCGACACGACTCCCTTCTGGTTCTATATCGAGCCTGGAAAGCTTTCGACCGACGAGCTTATCGAAAAGGCGGGCGACGGAATTCTCGTCACCGGAATGAAGGGCTTCCACGCCGGAGCCAACGCGATCACGGGCGATTTCTCGATCGAGTCCGAGGGCTTCCTCATCGAAAGCGGAAAGAAATCCGCGCCGGTCAAGTCCTTCACGATCGCCGGAAACTTCTTCGATCTCCTGAAATCGGTCGACACGCTCAGCTCCTTCATCGACTTCGGCGGCCCAGGCTACACCAACATCGCGGCTCCCGACACGCTGATAAAAGGACTTTCGGTCGCGGGAGAATAAAAACAGGATAACAAAACACGCGCAAAAAGGCGGCCGCTTCGCGGCCGCCTTGTGTTTTAATCCGGTATAAAGCCCTCGAAAATCGCTAAGGCTTTTTTCTTTTTCGCGTACTCCTCACGCGACTTTATCGTCCAGACAAACTGCCCCGTGCCGAAAAACCTTGTCAGCGCGACCGGAACCGAATCCGGCCTTGCCTTGTCATACGCCACGAAATCCGGGCGGACGAGAAAATTAAACAACATCCCGGTGAGAAAGAGATTCAGCGCGGAAAATCCGTTCGACTTCACGACATTCGTGTAAAGCTGTCCGCGGATCACGTCGGGACGATGCTTTCTGTACCAGCAGAGTAAAAGCGGATTGAACGACTCGACGATGTAATCTCCGCTGTAGGCCGAGAGAATCGTGTCGGTTTTCGGACAGAGCGAGGTGTCCATACTCTCGCCTTTTAGTTCGACAAGTATCGGAACGCGCCCGGCAATCTTTTCAAGGACTTCTGTAAAGCGCGGAATTCTCTCATCGGTGTCAAGGAGCCGGAGTTCGTCAAGTTCCTCCGAGTCAAGCTCAGAGAGCTTCGCGTCGCGCCCGGTCATGCGTTTCAGTGAATAGTCGTGGAAGACATAGACCTCGCCGTCATTTGATAGCTGAACGTCAAGCTCGATCGCGAATCCCTTCGACGCGGCGAGATCAAACGCCGGAAGCGAATTTTCGGGGATATGCGGAATCTCTCCGGAATCGCCGTTGTTGTGAAGCCCGCGGTGAGCGTAGTCGCGGCGGAAAACCCCGGGAATCGTCCGCTTTCCGGGGAAGATCAGGAAAACCCACAGCGCGAGGATAATCAGAAGAATTATAATAACCGCCATGTCAGTCGCCCACGTCAAGATGTTCGAGGAGATCCTTCTTTTCGCCGAGCGAGTCGCCGTGCCTTACAAAGAGCATCGTCACAAACGCGCCCGCGACGAAGACCGCCGCGTAGGGGAAAAGCGTCGTCATGCCGCCATAGGTTAAGAACGCGCCGCTAAAGATCGGGGTGATTATCTGCGCCGACATACTCGCCGTGTAGTAATATCCGGTGTATTTTCCGACGTCGCCCGACTTCGCGAGCTCCACGACCATCGGGTAGCTGTTGACGTTTATCGTCGCCCAGCCGATTCCGGCGAGCGCGAAGAGACAGTTCATCACGACAACACTGCTTCCCTCTCTCATGAACGACGCGAAGAAGAAGGCCGCGCCGAGCATCACGACTCCGGCGAGAATTGTCTTTTTCCGCCCGAGCTTTGACGAGATGATTCCGACCGGGATGTAGGAAACTATCGCGGCGGCCTGCGCTATTATCAGCGTCAAGTTGAAATCGAGTCCGAGAACGGCTCCGGCGTAGACCGAATATTTGCTCGTCACGGCGTTGTAGCCCATGTACCAGAGCACAACCGACGCCAGGATCAGGATGAGCGATTTTTTCTCGTCGCCGCTGAGCTTTCCGCCCTTTCCGGTGATCTCGGCCTTGTCGAGCTTTGAGTTTATCTTATCGGCCTCGGCCGCCCATTTCTTCTCGCGGACGGTCAGCATGAAAATCACGAGCGCGGCGATCATCAGCCCCGCGATGACCGCGAAGAATCCGGTGTAGCTCATCTGTGAGTTCCCGGGCTTTCCGGTGCCGAAGACCATTCCGAGGATCAGGACGAGGATTCCGCCCGCGCTTCCCATCAGATTTATGATCGCGTTGCCCTTTGAACGGAGGGGCTTCGGCGTCACGTCGGGCATCAGCGCGACGGCCGGGGATCTGAAGGTCGACATCGCGACGAGGACGAATAACAGAATCAGCATGAAAAGGACGAGGATCATCGGATTTTCGCGCGTCACTTCCCACGGGTCGCGTCCGTCGAGCTTTGAGAGCTGGAGATCGTCGGCCAGCGAAAGGATCACGAGTCCGATCGACGCGGCGATTGTTCCGAAGAGAATGAACGGGGTTCTGCGTCCCAGCCGTCCGCTGTACTTGTCTGAAACCGCGCCGAAGAGCGGCAGAAGAAAGACCGCGAAGACGTTGTCAAGAGCCATGACCGCGCCCGACCAGACCTGCGCCATGCCGAATTTGTCGGTCAGGATCTTCGGAATGATGCTGTCATACGCCTGCCAGAAAGCGCAGATCAGGAAGAAAGCGAAGCCGACCGCGAGGGTACGCTTGTAGTTGAGTTTCATTATGAGTTCCTTTCAAAAGTTTCGTTATCTCTATTTTACCACAGATTGAGGAAAATTTCAAGTGGGGAACGTGTAAAATATTTGTTCATTTTGGGATAATACCAGTGAAATATCTGTGCGTTATAATATGAGGTATAAATCACCTGAAGAGAGTTTTGCGTATGAAAAAGATCGTAATCGGAATACTGGCACACGTCGACTCGGGCAAGACCACGCTCTCTGAGTCGATACTATATAAAACCGGAGTCGTCCGCTCACCCGGACGGGTCGACCACAAGACCGCGCTTCTCGACGCCAACGAAATCGAGCGCGACCGCGGAATCACGATTTTCTCAAGTCAGGCCGTCTTCACGTATAACGACGTAGAATTCACACTGCTCGACACGCCCGGACACATAGATTTCTCGCCCGAGATGGAGCGGACGCTCAAGGTTCTCGACTACGCCGTCCTCGTGATAAGCGGAAGCGACGGCATCCAGAGCCACACCGAAACGCTCTGGCGGCTGCTTAAAAGCTATAAAATCCCGGCTTTCATCTTCGTCAACAAAATGGATATCTCGCCCTATTCGCGCGACGAGCTGCTTTCTGAGCTTCACCACGGTCTTTCGGATTCATGTCTTGACCTTTCGAGAAAGGATCAGGCCGAGTCGGTCGCGATGTGCGGCGAGGAACTGATGGAGGATTTCCTCGCGGGGCGTCCGTTTGAGGACAAGGCGATTTCGGAGGCGGTCGCCGCGAGAAGACTCTTCCCGGTCTGCTTCGGATCGGCGCTGAGGTCGGACGGAACCGAAAAACTCCTCGACACAGTCTCGCGCTTCGTGAAGGCTCCGGCGTATCCGAGGGAATTCGGCGCGAAGGTCTACAAGATCACGACCGACGACTCGGGCGAAAGACTCACGCACATAAAGCTCACCGGAGGCCGGCTCGCCGTCAGGGATCAGCTCACCGGAAGAACCCCGTCCGGAAACGAGTGGAACGAAAAGGTGAATCAGATCCGGATCTACACCGGGGCGAAATATAAAACCGTGAACGAAATTTCTCCGGGTACAATCTGCGCCGTCACCGGGCTGACGCTCACCTATCCGGGCGAGGGACTCGGAACCGAAACTGATTCCGGCGCGGCGCATCTCGAACCCGTGCTTTCCTACCGTGTCGTGCTTCCAAGGGAGATCGACGTCCACACCGCGCTTTCAAAGCTGAAAACTCTCTGCGAGGAGGAACCCGAGCTTCACATCGACTGCTCCGAGTCGGGCGACATTCACGTGCGGATAATGGGCGAGGTTCAGCTTGAGGTATTAAAACGCCTGATCCCCGAACGCTGCGGATTCGACGTCGATTTCGCCGACGGCGGGATCGCCTACCGCGAGACGATAAAGGAGTCGGCTCTCGGAATCGGTCACTACGAGCCACTGCGGCACTACGCCGAGGTTCAGCTTTTAATGGAGCCGCTCCCGCGCGGACGCGGACTGGAATTTTCGGCCGATCTCCCCGAGAATCAACTTGACATAAACTGGCAGCGGCTCGTTCTGACGCATCTTGCCGAAAAACAGCATATCGGAGTCCTGACCGGGTCGCCGATCACCGACATGAAGATAACCCTCGTCGCGGGCAGAGCGCATCAGAAGCACACCGAGGGCGGGGATTTCCGTCAGGCGACCTACCGCGCCGTGCGTCAGGGGCTGATGGGCGCGGAAAATCTGCTTCTCGAACCGTGGTATGACTTCAGAATCGAGGTTCCGGGCGAGTTCGTCGGCAAGGTCATGACCGACATTCTGCAAAGGAGCGGAAAGCTCGACCCGACCGAAACGCTCGGCGAGACGACTCTTGTCACCGGAAAGGCTCCGGTCTCGGAGATGCGCGGATATTACCGCGAGCTTATCGGCTCGACAAAGGGACGCGGAAAGATTTCGCTGATCCTGCGCGGCTGGGAGGAATGTCACAACAGCGACGAGGTCATCGCGGCCTTCGGATACGATCCCGAACGCGACACCGAAAATCCCGCCGACTCGGTCTTCTGCTCGCACGGAGCCGGAGTGGTCGTCAAGTGGAACGAGGTCCCGGAGCATAAGCATCTCGACGCCGGAATCGAGCTTGAAAAGGACGACGAAACGGTTCTCTCCGAAAGAGTCGAACGCTACATGAAGACCGTCGCGACCGACGCCGAGCTGATGGCGATCTTCGAAAAGACCTACGGACCGATAAAAAAACGCCCGGCCGAGCCGGTAAAGGTCCGCGCCACGCCGAAGCCGGCGCCGATAAAACGCGCGCCCCGCGCCTACACCGGAAAGGAATATCTCCTTATCGACGGCTACAACATAATCTTCGCGTGGGACGAGCTTAAAAGGCTCTCGGAGGTCGGGCTTGACCTTGCGCGCGAGGAGCTTATCAAGCGGATTTGCAGCTATCAGGGTTACCGCCAGATCGAGGTGATCATCGTCTTTGACGCCTACAGGGTCAAGGGGAATCACGGCGAGCTTGAAAAGCATTCGGGCGTCAGCGTCGTCTACACAAAGGAGGCCGAGACGGCCGACACGTATATCGAAAAGGTCTCGCACGAGCTGGCGAAGAACAACCGCGTCCGCGTCGCCACGTCGGACGGACAGGAACAGCTGATAATCCTCGGAAACGGCGCGATAAGGCTTTCCGCGTCGTCACTCCACGCCGAGGTCACGAACGCCGAGCGCGAGATCCGTGAGTTTCTGGAAAAATGACCTGACGCGCTCAGATGAGCTATGGATTTTAAGGCTTACATAATCCCCAGAGGGGGCGCGAAG
>CAKSVM010000001.1 GCA_934503195.1 uncultured Eubacteriales bacterium | reverse complement strand
TCCGGGCGGCGAAGCCGACCGGACGCGAGCCGTTCCGGCGCGCCGCGGCGCGCCGGAACACGCGAAGCGCGGCAAACGCCGCGCTTCGCGCTCCTTCGAGGGCTTTTGTCAAACTAAAAATCCATATGCCGGCGAAAGTCCTCTTAGCGCGGCAGTTCATTTTGCTTGCGATTCGCGGAGGCGCGTTGGTCGCGCGCGTGGTAAGACTGTGGCATACCGAAGTTTAAGCCCGCGCGCGAGGTGAAATCCGCCCAGAGGTACATCCGATGTATACCGAATCCCCCATCCACCTCCACCCCCGTGTAGCCCGCTTCCACCATTTTGCAGAATTTCTATACCACCTTGCTCAGATTTTATACCACGCTGAGGATTTTTTCCCGGCGGCATATTTATTTTCCCCGAAACCCTTGACAAAACACCAACTCTGGGGTATACTAGTATTGTAATTCGAGCGAAAGGAGTCAACAAACTATAAATTTGTTGCAACCGTTATGATACATAAAAGCGAAATCTTTGGATTCGATACCATAAAGCACGAGGCCGATATCTGTATAATCGGCGCAGGTGCCGCCGGAATGTTCGCCGCCGTCGCTGCTGCCAGACACGGCGCGAAAGTCGCCGTCATGCACGACCGCCCGGTAGTCGGCGGAAATTCCTCGGGCGAGATCAGAATGTGGATCCGCGGCGCGCGCGGACGCGATAAGAACGAGTCGGGTCTCACCGAGGAACTCGCCCTCATGAACCTCTCCCGAAATCCCACCCTAAATTTCTCGATCTGGGACAGCGTCACCTACGAATTTCTCCTGAATGAGCCGAATATCGACCTCATTCTCAACTGCTCCTGCCTTGACGCGAAGATGGACGACGGAAAGATCGTCTCAGTAAAGGGCTGGCAGACCACCACGCAGAAATTTCATGAGATCTCCGCGAAGATCTTCTGCGACTGCTCGGGCGACAGCGTCCTCGCGCCGCTGACCGGAGCTGAGTTCAGAATGGGACGCGAAGCCCGCGATGAGTTCGGCGAGGATATCGCGCCCGTGGTTTCGGACAATAAGACTATGGGTATGTCCTGCCTCTTTCAGGTCCGCGAGACCGACCGCGAGATCCCTTTCAAGGCTCCCGACTGGGCTGAAAAGTTCACCGATGAGACGATCTCCCACCGCGTCGCGATAAACAATCCCAACGCCTTCAAGGGCGATAACTTCTGGTGGATCGAGCTCGGCGGAAACGTCGATTCGATCGGCGACACCGAAAAGCTCCGCCACGAGCTTCTGAAAATCACCTTCGGCGTCTGGGACTACTTCAAGAATTCCGGCCGCTTCGACTCGAAAAACTGGGAACTCGACTGGGTCGGCTTCCTCCCCGGAAAACGCGAGAGCCGCAGATATGTCGGCGATTATATCTTGAAACAGCAGGATGTCCGCGCGGGCGGTCATTTTGACGACCTTGTCGCCTACGGCGGCTGGACGATGGACGATCACAATCCCGACGGATTCGCGACAAGGGAACGGCCGAATATCTTCCACCCCGCTCCGTCGCCCTTCGGAATCCCCTACAGATGCCTCTACTCGGTCAACATCCCGAACCTTATGTTCTCGGGGCGGAATATCTCCTGCACCCATACCGCGATGTCCTCCTGCCGCGTCATGGGAACCTGCTCGACGCTCGGTCAGGCGATGGGAACCGCCGCCGCGCTCGCGATTCACTATGGCACGACCCCGCGCGGAATCTATGAGTCGCATATCGGCGAACTCAGGCAGACGCTGATGGAGGACGACTGCTGGCTTCCCTTCTCGGATCGCGCGCTGACGCCTGTCATGGAGGGCGCGAAGGCCGAGGTGTCAGGACGCGACGCGTCGATCGTCTTCGACGGCCTTGATCGCGCCGTTGACGGCGTGGATCACAAGCTGACGATGAATTTCGGCGAGACTCTTGAAATCGCGCTCCCCGAACCCAGAAAGGTCAGCGAGTTTCGGATAATCTTTGACAGCGACCTTAACCGCGACAGCTTTGAGGACGGAATCACAGGCAGCGCGAAGGACTATCCGATGCGCTGTAACCGCTCGCTTGACGAGAAATTCGTCCATCTCCCGTCGACTCTTATGAAGTCCTTTGAGATTTTCCTCGACGACGGCGACGGCGAGTGGAAGCCGCTTTCGAAGGCCGACGACAATATAAAGCGTCTCTGGCGCGTTCCCCTTGACTGCGTGGTGAAGCGGATCCGCGTCATTCCGACCGAGGCCTACGGCGCGGAGAAGGCCGGGATCTATTCGGTAATTCTGAAGTGAACACAAGAAAAAGGATCGTCTGACGGCGATCCTTTTGTTATGCGTATGGCGCGGTTTTTTCGCGCTGTCAGAACCGCTCAGAGATTGAGCCGCTCGACGAGTGCTTCCTGAAGCACTTCCGAAAAGTTTATATGGCACTTTTCGGCCGCGGTGTTGAACCATGAGGGAATCGTGCGGTTCTTCCTGACCGGTTTGCTTCCGTATTTCGCGGAGTATGTGTCCATGTCAAGTACGATCAGGTCGGCAAAGTCGCCGTTCCCAATGTCGATATCTGTGATTCTTGAAGCGGAAGGTATGGGATTCCCATCCTCAAGCTCGTCAAGAATCCAGCCGCCCGCGGCGTCCTGCGCGTTTGTTATGGCTTCCAGAACGCTGTGTCCCTCGGTCACGCATCCGGGCAGATCAGGAAATATCACACAGAACCCGGGATTTTCTTCGAGCGGTGAAAAGACCGCCGGATAGATAAGTTTCATCTGTTCCCATCCTTCGGGTCAATACCCGCCTGTTTCATTATCGAACGGGCGGTTTTTATATTTTTCACGTGAACTATAATGGCGGCGACCACCGCATCTTATATAAACTACCTCATCGGATCACTGCGTTCCGGCCGACGGAGGAGTCGTGTCCGCGGGGGATAAACTATGGCTTGTTGCAAAGCTTCATGCGCGATGTATGCCCGCCGGGGCTCCCGGCCGACGGAGGAGTCGTGTCCGCGGGGGATAAACTATGGCTTGTCGCAAAGCTTCATGCGCGATGTATGCCCGCCGGGGCTCCCGGCCGACGGAGGAGTCGTGTCCGCGGGGGATAAACTATGGCTTGTCGCAAAGCTTCATGCGCGATGTATGAGTGCAGGGTCGCACCCTGCACGCCGCGGGGGAAAGCCGAATTCTTTGCGGAACCTCTTCGCGAAGGCCGCCGCGTCCGAAAATCCGCAGAGCCGCGCCGTCTCTGAGACCGATAATCCTTCGTCGGTCAGCATCCCGTACGCTTTCTCCATCCGCAGACGTAAAAGATACCTGTGGAGCGGAAGCCCCGTCAGCTTCGTGATTATCCGGCTTATGTGGTTCGGATGATACGAGAATTCCTTCCCGAGCGACTCGTAGGTCAGCCGCTCGGACAGATGCGCGTTTATGTACTCTATGATCTCATCGTACCGCCCGCGCTTCTCATTCTCACCGCTCTCCGAAAGCCGCATATTCCGCGAAAGCTTCGCCGCCAGCGTCGTTATTATCCCCCGCGTCACACTTCCCGAAAATACCTTACGCGCCGTGTATTCGCTCAGAATCTCACGCATCCCGCTCTCCGCCCAGAACGCCTCGCGCGAGACAAACACTCCACGCTCGTCCGCGTTCTCGACGAATTCCGCCGTCTTCTCAATCCTCGCCACGTCAAAGCTCTCACGCGGGGACGGCGTCCGCATCGCCGTGTGATAAAGCTCGCCCGTGAAGTCGAAATTCAGCATCATCACCTTCATCGGCGAGATTTTTACCTCCGGAAACCCATACTCGCTCCCCGCCTGCCACATCATCAGCGTCCCCGGCGAAAGCCCGTACCGCGCGCCCTCAATCTCAATCTCGCCCGCGCCGCCAATGACGTAAATCATCCGCGCGTCGTACGCCACTATTCCGTTGTAATTATATTCCGGCGTTATCTCAATAATCCTCGCGAAGTGAAGCACCGGCGAAAGCTCGTTTTCCGCTACCCTGATCATTTTATCCCTTTATGAACTCGGACGGCGAAATCCCCTCGCGCGCCCTGAATACCCTCGTGAAATAGTTCGGATCCGAAAATCCGACCTCGCTTGCCGCCTCGCTCACCGAATACTGCCCCGAAAGCAGAAGATCCTTCGCACGGAGGATCCTTTTGTTTATCCGGTACTCGGTCGGCGGCATAGCGAAAACCTTCGCGAACATCCGCCTGAAGCTCGTCTCGCTCATCCCGCAGACTCCGGCAAGCTCGGTCACGCTCTGCGAACCCGCGTAGTCGTCGTCAAGAATACGTTTGGCGGGGAGAAGCTTGTTGTACTCGTCCTTGTTCCGGTGCGCCCGCCCCGCGTCAGTGAAATAGAGATACAGAATCTCATAGACCAGTGCCTTCGACATAACACGATAGCCGCTCTTCTTGCTCTGCCAGACCGAAAGAAGCTCGGCGAACTTCGGAAGATAAATTCCAGCGTTCTCGGACGAAGTTATGTGCCGCAGATTCCCGGCTAAAATCTCCGAGAACGCCGTCTGCTCGGATGCCTCCTCACGCTCCAGCGTGAAATTCATCGTGTAGTGGATGAACGGCTCCTCGCTCTCGCACCGCACAACATACGAGCTCGACGCCGTGAGAAAGACTCCCTGTCCGGCCGAAAGCTCAAAGCTGTTGTCTCCGTAATCGAAAACCGCCCGGCCTGAGACGCAGAAGGTCATGCCGTCGATTATCCTCCCCGTCCGGTATTCGGTCCACTTGAACCTGTGGACAAAGGTGTTCCGGTGGACGAGCAGAAGCTCCTTTATTCTTATGTCAAAATCCGCTACCTGAACCGAGTTTATCATTTCCATCGCCTCCGTTCTAATTTTACAATATCTTTCTTGATTTGTCAAGAGAAAAATCGCTGCAAGTGGTCGATTTGTGCTAATTTGGTCGATTTGTCCATTTACAAGCGGCATAAATCATGATATCATTATATTGTGACAGTCAGTCTGACTGAATAAAAAAACGGAGATTATTTTTTTATGATACATACCAGAAAACCCCGCGTCGGAATCATCGGAATGGGTCACTTCATCTACTGGCCGCAGTTCGACGGACTCCTCGACGAGCTTAAGAAAAAGCAGACCGAACTCGCCGGATATTTTTCGGATAACGTCGAGACGATCGACCTCGGCTACGCCGACGATATCGACAGTTCCTTCATCTGTCTCAAAAAGGCTCTCACCGCCGATCTTGACGCGCTCTTTGTCGTCATGTCGACCTATATCACCTCCCAGGTCGTCTTCCCCTTCGCGAAGTACCTGAAAATCCCGCAGATTCTCGTCGGCCTCCAGCCGCTCGATCGCCTCGACTACTCGAAGACGACGACCTATATGCAGCTCGTGAACGACGATATCTGCTCGATGCCCGAGTTTGCCGGAGTTTACGAGAGACTCGGCGCGCAAAAGCCCTTCTTCATCGTCGAGACCGCCGGAAACCGCGAGAAAATCGCCGGGCGGATCGGAATCTATGAGCGCGCGATCTCGGCTGTCGCGGCCTTCAAGTACGCGAAGTTCGGTTACCTCGGCCACACCTACGACGGAATGTATGACATGAACACCGACCCGACCGCGTTTTCGGGAACCTTCGGCGCGCACGTCAAGATGCTCGAAATGTGCGAGCTCATCGAGTACGTCCACGCCGCGACCGACGCTGAGGTCAAAGAAAAGATCACCGAGTTCAAGTCGATCTTCGATATCCGCGAACCCTCAAACGATCCGCTGACCGATTATGTCCACGATTCTGACCTCGAACTCGCCGCCAGATGCTCGATCGGACTCGATACGCTCGTCGAGAAGAACGGACTCACCGCACTCGCCTACTTCTACAAGGGCGAACACGGCAACGAATACGAGACGATCGCGTCGAATCTCATTCTCGGAAACTCGCTTCTGACAAGCCGCGGAATTCCGCTCGCCGGAGAGGCCGACCTCAAGACGGCCGCCGCGATGCTGATCATGAACCGCGTCGGCGGCGGAGGCTCCTTCGCCGAGCTTCATCCTTTCGACGTCGTTGACGATATCGTCCTCATCGGCCACGACGGACCGCACAACATAAATATAAGCGACGGACGTCCGGTGCTCCGGAAGCTCAAGAAGTTCCACGGCAAGCCGGGCGCGGGCGTTTCGGTCGAGTTCAAGCTGAAGACCGGGCCGATCTCGCTCCTTTCCTGCTCGGTTTCGCGCGACGGAAGCTTCAAGCTGATCTCGGCTCCCGGCGAGTCGCGTCCCGGCGCGATTCCCGCGACCGGAAACACCAACACGAAGTGCCATTTCAGAGTCCCCGCGAACGAGTTTGTCGAACGCTGGTGCTCCGCGGGCCCGACTCACCATCTCGCGCTCGGAATCGGCGACCGCTCGGCCGAAATCGAGACCTTCGCGCGGATGATGAATATAAAGCTCGAAAAGCCGCTTGACTGAAAGGAGAATATCAATGTTCAACTACGAATACCGCTCCACGACGACCGCCGGGCGCGTCTGCCTTGAAATAAGCCTGAAGCCCTTCGGCTACGACAAATCCGACGAGGCCTTTGAAAAGATCGCCTGCGAACTCTTCACACAGTGGCGTCCGCTCCTGAAATACGCGACCGGATGCGCCGTCCTCTTCTGGACGAGCGACGGCTCCGAGATCCTTGACTACACGGGCGACCCCGAGGACAGCTTTGAGTGGTGCAAGTACATAGGAATCGGAAACTGGGATCGCCAGACCCCGCCGAAGGACCGTCCCGACCGTCTCTCGCTCCACGCCTTCCCGATCCACTACATGGAGAATCCACCCGAGATGACCTACGGCGACCTCAAACGGATAATCGCCGCGATGAAGAAGATCGGCAAGAAGCTGACCGGATTCGACATCGAGGTCGGCGAGACCTTCGATCCGGGACCCGAGTTCGCCTACTCGTCCTTCAAGTATGAGCGTCACCCCGAAATCTCGAAGGGAAACATCATGGGATCGAAACTGTGGCTCCACTGCGCTTCAAGACTCCACGCCGACGACCGCCATTACGCCGCTTATCCCGACGGAATCCCGGAGGGAACCCATATCGGCGAGTTCCTCGGCCGTCAGTTCATGGCTATGAGACGCGACCTCGGATTCGATTACATCTGGCTCTCGAACGGCTTCGGCTTCTCGCTGGCGTCGTGGAACTGGACGGGAGAGCTTTTCGACGGAACGAAATTCAACTTCGACGGAGCCGAAAAGGTCCGCGAGAACATCGCCGAGTTCTGGAAATACTTCACCGGGGCGATCGGCGACACAAGAGTCGAGACGCGCGGATCGAATCTCTCGGCCGGAATGGACATCTCGGCGCACGGATGCCCGATCGACGTGATCTACTCGCAGAAGAACCTCGTCGCGCCGCCCAACTCCCCGTGGGCACCGCTCAACTACCGCTTCGGACTCGAGCTTGCCGGATTTATGTCGCATATCGCCGAGCTTCCCGAAAAGGGCTTCAATCTCCGCTACTACATTCACGACCCGTGGTGGCTCAACTCCCCGTGGTTCGACCGCTACGACCGCAGTCCGCACGATATCTATCTCCCGCTCGCGCTCGCCAGACTCGACGAGAAGCTTGAGGTCACAAAGCCCTTCGGACTCGCGTTCTTAAGCGCGGACGACTCCTTCGGACGTCTTCCCGAACGCTGCCCGAACGAGGTTATCCCGCATCTCCTGACGGCCTACAACGACTATCCCGACGCGCCCGGACTCGTCACGTGGGTTTATCCGTTCGACGCTTACTGCGAGCTCGGACTCGCCGAGGGCAAGCTCGCCGACATATTCATGGACGACTGGTTCGTCGAGAGCGCGGTCGACATGGGACTTCCGATCAACAGCGTAATCTCGGACAAAAATTTCATCGCGGCCGACAAGTCAAAGCTCACCGACACAATCCTGCTGACTCCGGTTCCGAAGGCCGGAAGCGCGCTTGAAGATTCGCTCTTCGAGGTCATGGAAAAGGGCGGAAAGGTTATTCTCGTCGGAAGCCTCCGGAACGCGTCCGAAAAGCTCAGAAAGGCGGCCGGAACCGGATATTCCTCCGAGATTGATGGTACGCTCGGCTTCTCGACCGACCTCATGCTCGATGTCTCCGAGACGAACAGATACGCGTCGGTGATCTCGCATCCGCCGCTCGTTTCAAACGGCGGAATCGGTGAAGTGTCAGACGGCTCGACAAGGGTCACGGCGATCGTTTCAAAGGACGGCGAAACGAGAGCTTACATGACCTATAACAAGAATCTTGGACTCGTCTGGATCCGCGGCTCCTTCCCGCACGACACGAATCCGAAATATCCGCTCCCGATAAAGCTCGCGCCGTCAAGATTCTTCCCGACCGCGCTGCTTTCCCGCGCCGCGCTCGAGCTTTTCGGATATCCGATGACTTTTGAGTGCTTCAACGTCGACGACAATCTGCCGATCGTGCAGCTCGCGAAGTGCCGCAGTGCCGTGATCTACAACCTCTTCGCGAAAGACGCCTCAATCAGAATGCGCTTCACGACGCCCGACGGCGCGCCCGCCTTTGACAACACCGAGTTCACGATCGAGAACGACACCGGACTTTATCCGCTCTCGCGCTGGGTTCACACCGACTGCCGCGTCTTCATAAAGCAGTCGAAGAAGGCGAAAATCTGCGTCAAGCGCGACAATCCCGAGACATATCTCAACGCGGACGAACTCTATTCGATCTTCGGCCTTGACGACGCGACTCTGACGATCTTCCCGCCAAAGGGCGGACTCGCGTGGGTGGCGAAGTTCTGGGGAACATGGAAGGGTCCGGCGTTCGAGGCAAAGTTCGACGAGAAACGCGGATGCTACGTGGCGGATCATGTCTCCGGAAAGGTCTCGGTGATGATTCAGGAAAAGGAGAATATCGGTGACTTCCGGAAGCTTGAGTTCCTCCGCACACCCGATCTCCTGCCCGACAAGGACTGGAAATTTACCGAAAAGGAGTAAGATTATGTACAAAATAAAGCTTTCAGATGAGATTCCCGTGCCGATGCCCGCGACGACCGACCGGATTGTCGCCGCGCATTACTACGCAGCGTGGAAGAAGGGCGCGGCTCTGATTCACGGCGGATTTGACGATCTTCATCCCTATCCCGAACGCACGCCGCTGATGGGCTACTACGACGAGGAAAGCCCCGACGTCGCCGACTGGGAGATCAAATGGGCGGTCGAACACGGTGTCAACTGCTTCATCCACTGCTGGTACAGACTGAAGGAATTCGAGGGCAAGCCCGTGACCGAAAAGTCGCTCCGCTGCGCGCACGGACTCCACGAGGCTCTCTTCAATTCTAAGTATCAGAATTTCATGAAGTTCGCGATCATGTTCGAGAACAGCCGTGTCAGATGGAGTTCGACGTCGCCCGGGGATCTTCTTGAAAACCTGATGCCCTTCTGGGTCGACAACTATTTCAGTCGCGATAATTATCTTAAGATCGACAACAAGCCTGTGCTTTTCGTCTGCTCAATCGCCGACCTGAACAAGGATCTCGGAACGCCCGAGGAGCAGAGAAAGATCTTCGACAAATGCCGCGAATACGCAAAGTCGCGCGGCTTTGACGGACTGATAATAGCCGCCTGCGTCTGGAACGACGGCTCGGTTCCCGCCGTCTATGCCGAGTGCGCCGAGCGCGGATACGACTTCCATTTCGGCTACAACTCCGGATATTCGCCGAAGGATCCACTTCCGCCCGACAGCGAGATAATCGAAGGGCAGTGTTCGATTCTCGAAAAACGCTTTGAGGCCGATCCTATGCGGACGATCCCGACGGCTTCCTGCTTCCGCGACGCCGCGCCGCGATGCACCGAGCACTGGAACAGCATGGGCTTCAACTTCGCCCGCGAGACTCCATACCATCTGACTCCCGACGGATTCCGCAAGGTCATCCGCCGGATGAAAAAGGCAGCCGACGCGCTCCCCGACGGCGCGTGGGGCAAGAAGATCTTTATGATCGACAACTGGAACGAGTGGGACGAGGGACATTACGTCTCGCCGAGTGTCGAGTACGGCTTCAGATACCTGGAGGCGATCCGCGCCGAGCTTACCGAGTGCGACAATCTTCCCGACTACCGCACGCCGCAGGATCTCGGCTTCACGAATCTTAATAAGTCGTGGGGCAAGCCAGATCTCTCCGAGGTCTGCAAAAAGAAATTCGGTGTCACCTACGACTGACGAAAAACATCAAAAAATGAAAGCGGTGCGGGAAAATCCGCCCGCGCCGTGAAAAATAAAGAAAGGAATACTACCATGAAAAAAGCGATTTCCCTTGCACTTCTCACGGCAATTATCCTCTCAACCTTTTCCTGTGCGGAAAAAGTTCCAACGGGGGGGGTACGGTAACAACTAGTTCTGGCGACACGTCCACCGACGCGGTGACGACCGATATCTATTCGACACTCCCCGAGAAGGATTTCGGCGAAACCGAGATCAACATTCTCTCCTACAACTCCTCCTACGGCAAGCGCGACGAGTTTCTTTACGCCGAGCAGACCGGAGACGTCGTTGACGACGCACTCTTCAAGCGCAATCTCGAAACCGAGAACCGACTCGGAGTCAAGCTCGTCTATGACGACGCCAACACCGAATACGACGCGATAAAGCTCTTCACGAACACGGTTCTGGCGGGCGACGACGCGTTTGACACCTTCGCCTTCAAGGTCTACGCGCTCGGAAGCATCTTCACGAAGGATGTTCTCAGAAGCTGGGACGGGATCGAGGGCTATGACCTCTCAAACCCGTGGTACGTAAAGGACGCGAACGATACCTTCACGATCGGAAACAATCAGTTTATGATCTTCTCCGACGCGCTGGCGACCAATATGACCTGCGCGTGGGCGTTTGCCTACAACAAGCGTCTGGCCGGGGAGTGGAAGATCACCGGACTCAACGAGATCGTCAAGGAAGGCAAATGGACGCTCGACAAGCTCGGCGAACTTACGAAGAACGTCTATTCCGACACGAATGGCGACGGAAAGCCGGATGTTGACGACATTTACGGACTCTATCTCGACGTGGGCGGTCCGCTTGACGCCTTCATGCTGACAAACGGAATCTACGCGCTCGAAAAGAACGCGGACGATTATCCCGAAATCTGCTTCTATTCCGAAAGACTCGTAGAGTCGTTTGAAAAATGCTACTCGCTCCTCTATGAAAACACCGGCGCGTGCGTTGTCCAGCGGAATCAGCAGGATAATTTCTATGACTATATAAAGAAGTTCGCCGAGGGACACGGAGTATTCTCGCCGATGTTCATCCAGTACTTCATGGAGGACACGATGCGTTCAATGTCCGACGAGTACGGCGTGCTTCCGTTCCCCAAGCTCACCGAGGATCAGGAGTACATGACCTACGTTCTCCCGCGTCACGGCGGCTTCATGCTTCCGAAAACCCTGACGGCAGAAAAGGCCGGGATGATCGGATACGTCGTCGAGTGCCTGAGCGCGTACAGCTATAAGGAACTCCGTCCGGCGATCTATGACGTCGCTCTGACCACAAAGGGTGTCCGCGACGAGGAATCGGTCGAGATGATCGATCTCATCCTTGACAGCCGCAGATACGATTTCGTCGGCGCGCTCCAGTACGGCGGATCCTTCGTATTCACTCAGGACAAGACCTATCGCAAACTTCTCGAGGCGAAGAATAAGGACATCACCTCCTTCTACGAGTCGAACAAATCGGCCGCTGACAAGTATATCGAGGATCTGGTAAAGCAGCTTGAGGATATAGAGTGAGTTTTTTCATTCTGCCTGTGAGACGTGCCGGATCCGCGAGTAATCCATAAATGACTATATTTATTAAGAAAGGAAAACATCCATGAAAAAAGCGATTTCCACAGCACTTCTCACGGCGATTATCCTCTCATCCGTCTCCTGCGGAGGCACACCCTCCGACGCTGACGTCACGACCGGAGCTGACACCGGGACCGACAGTGAGGCTCCCGAGACGAGCGTCTATGACCTTCTCCCGAAAAGCGATCTCGGCGGAACCGAGATAAAGATCTTCGGCTACGGCGCGGGCGGATACAACTACGTCGATTCCGAGGCCTTTGAGGCCGAGCAGACCGGTGAGCCGATCGACGACGCGATCTATCAGCGAAACATCGACACCGAGAACCGCCTCGGAGTCAAACTCGTCTGGGATCACTCCTTTTCCGAACGCGACTCGCTCTCGACCTACAATCAGAGCGTACTCTCAGGTGACGATCTCTGCGACATCTACGTGATGAAGGCCATCTACGCAGGAACGCTGATCACGAGCGGAACGGTTCAGCCGTGGAACGACGTCAAGAGCATTGATCTCGAAAACCCGTGGTACGTTAAGAACGCCAACGAGCAGATAAAGCTCGGAAAGAATCAGTACGGAATCCTCTCTGACGCCTGCTCGACTAACATAACCATGTGCTGGGTCTGGGTATTCAACAAGCGGCTTGCCGACGAATGGAAGGTTGAGGATCCGTACGAACTCGTAAGATCCGGCGGGTGGACGATGGACAAAGCTTATTCGATCACCAAGGGAATCTACAAGGATCTGAACGGCAACAACCAGCACGACGCCGATGATATTTACGGACTCTACACCGACGCGTTCATGGTTTCGCATGGAATCAGATCAATGGGACGCGACGAAAACAACTATCCGACGCTTGACTTCTATTCCGAACGACTTGTGACCTCGTTTGAGAAGATAAACGATCTCTACTGGAGCAACGATGGCGCGTTCGTCGACACCGCGAAGCCCTACGACTACCGCGTGAAGTTCGCGAACGGACAGGGCGCGTTCGCGCCGATGCTTCTGAATTATCTCATCGACACCGATCTGCGTTCGATGCGCGACGATTACGGAATCCTTCCGTATCCGAAGCTCGACGAGAATCAGGAAAACTACAAGACGCATATGCTCGGCCGCACCGGAACCTTCTACCTTCCGATAACCGTTTCGGAGGAGAAGATGGAGACGATCGGAAACGTGATCGAGTGCCTGAGCGCGTACAGCTACAAGATGCTCCGCCCGGCGATCTATGACGTCTCGCTGACCGCCAAGGGAGTCCGCGACGAGGATTCGACCGAGATGCTGAACCTCATCATGGATTCGAGAACCTATGACTTCTCAATGTTCCTCGAATATAACTCTAACTTCCCATTCTCGCCGATGAATGCCTACCGCAACAACCTCGCGAAGAAGCAGACGAACATCGCTTCCTTCTACGAATCGAAGAAGAGCAGTGCCGAGAGCTTCCTTGAGGATCTTGTCGAGAAGATTCAGGAACAGGAAAAGTAATCATTCGCAAAGGATCACCGCGGGGTGATCCTTTTGTTTGCACACAAAAGTATGTGTCCGCGGATCCGAAGCCTTGACAAATACCGATAATTATCATATAATTATGTCATAAACAGACAAAGCGGGGTGGATGATCGGTAATGTTCAAATATATCTTTCTGATTCTGCTGACCTACGGACTTTACAAGAATATCGGCTGGATCGCGATACCGATTGTCGCGGTCGGGGCACTTCTGCTGTATCTTTTCTTTACATATGTCCTGCTTCCCATACTCAATCCGATATTTTGCGTGATCCTTTTCGTGATGGGAGCCGCGTGGACACTGGCAGTGGCCGCGTTCCTTATCTGGTTCTACCTGCATATAATCGCGTCGACTATATATGAAAGCTTCACTGAGACGTGGCTTTTTGCCGAGATAATCGGATTTGTCGTTTACTGGCCGATCGCGCTTTTGGTATTCTGTAGTCTCTGCGGCGGCATCGTCGGCGGAGCCGGGGAGAGTTTAAGTCATCTCGCGGTCTACGCGCGCCGCAAGACCGGATACGACGACTACAAGAAAAAACGCAGTTGCTATACCTGCACTCATTATGCCAGATTCAGCTGCCCGTATCACGACGCCAAGACGGAAGAGGATTTCAATATGGTCTGCACCAACTACGAAAAAAACTATTAGGGGTGGTTGGAAAATTTCTCGGAAACTATAGACATTTCACAAAACCTGTGTTATAATATATGACACAGGTTTTGTCTTTTTATGCGGCATCCTCTGAATTTCACATTGTGAGGTGGAAAAAATGCAAGCGAACTATGATATCTGTATCCTCGGCGCAACGGCCTTCGCGGTCGGATTCGCGGCGGCGCATGGCGAGCTTGACATTGTCATCCTTGAGGAAGGTATGGCGGGTGCGCCCGAATTCTCGGCTTCGCTCAAAGTCTCTCCGCGCCGTTCACCGGAATCCGCGGCGACTCGTCCGAAAGACTCGGATACTTCGTCTCGTCCGACGGAAAACCGGTTGTCCGCTCGGCCGCGTTGAAAGCGATATCGCGAAGACCCGCGAGAAGATCGCCGCGTCTGAGACCGAAAAGATAATCCTCTTCGCTTCCGAGCCGGAATACATATTCGCGTCTTTGGGAGAGGGAATCCTCTACCACTCGGCGTATTTCGCCGATCCGGTCAGCGCGTACTCGGCCGGGGCGTCGCTTGACCCTGACACGGTTCCGGTTGTCCCCGCGAAGACGCCTTCGCCGATTTGCGACGGAGAATATGACATTATAATCGCCGGACTCGGAACAGCCGGAGCGATCGCCGCGTCTGTCGCCTCCGAAAAGGGATTGAAGGTTCTCGGAGTCGACACTCTCTCGACGCAGGGCGGTTCGGGAACGGCGGGCGGAGTCCTCGGATACTACTTCGGATTCAAGGGCGGAGTCTACCGTGAGATCGACGACGCGGCCGCGAAGATCGACGGATTTGTCACCTCGTCGGGGATAAGCGCGTCGAAAAAGGTGATCGCGCTCGACAGAGCGACAAAGAACGTCGACCGCCGACTTCCCCGATATAGTTGAAGGAAAGCACACGGCACTTCCGGTCGCGTTCGGCTTCTCGAACTTTGACAACCACGGCAAGGATTCCGTGCTTGAAAATCAGGCTTATCAGGACTTCATCACGATCTGCGGACTCTGGGGCTACGGAATGTCGATTCCGCTTCCGATGGGCGCGCTGATTCCGAAGGACTCTGAGGGGATCCTTGTCGCCGGACGCGCGGTCGCGGTCGATCACGATATCGCGATGGGAATGCGCATGAAGGACGACTGCCAGAAAACCGGAGAAGCCGCCGCGAGACTCGCCGCGCTCGCGCTTTCGCTGATCGACTCCGACGGCGACATATGCAAGCGAATTGAGGAGACACTTGTCGAATGCGCTCAGAGCCGCGACGGATTCGTCCCGAAGACCGCGAAGAATATAAGGCTTGAGGGCAGAATGCGAGTCCTCATAAGCCGACCATAACAGGAGGAAATGATTATGAAGAAGAAAACTATCATCGACGGTCATATGCACATATTGCAGTGGCAGCGGAGCGACGGCAAGTCCGTGTTCGAAGCCCTCGAGGACTACTGCAAGGACAACGGTATCTCCTTTGTCGACAACATGTGCTGCTCGAACAACGCCGACCTCTGGGACGGGTATGAGATGGATCAAAGCATACTTGGTGCCATTGTGAAGCTGAGAAATCCGAACGTCTTCACGCACGGCTGCCTCTACATCCCGAAAGACCCGGCGATGCGCGGAAAGTTCCGCTTCAGGGATCAGCTGGATGAGCTCATGGAGCTGGGACTTGACGGAATCAAGATCTGTGACTTCAAGCCCGACGCGTACAATATCCTCGGCGTGGCGGATAATCTCGACGAGTACGACGACTTCATCGGCTGCTGCGAGAAGAATCACGTCCACATGTGCTGGCACGTCGCCGACCCGAGCTATTTCTGGGACGCGTCCAAGGTCTCCGACGCGATCAAAAAACGCGGCTGGTTCTACGGAGACGGAAATTACGTGTCCTACGAGTATCTCATATCGATGGCTTACCGTCTCATCGAGGCACACCCGGATCTTCACGTCATGCTCGCGCACGCGTTCTTCAAGTCAAACGCTCCCGACGAGGTCGTCGCCCTGCTCGAGAATCACCCGAACGTCACAATCGACTTAGCTCCTGGCGGCGAGATGTTCAACGGCTACCGCGAGAATTATGCGAAATGGTACGGGATATTCAGAAGATTCTCCGACAGATTCGTCTACGCGACCGACGTCGCAGCCACTTCCTCCGACGAATACCGGTCGCGCATAGCCGGAAACGTGCTCAGATTCCTGGAGACCGACGATGAGTTCGATTACTCCGACACGGTGAGAGCCCACGGCATAAAGCTTGAGTCCGAACCGCTTGAGAACATCCTGCACAAAAATCACGAGCGTGAGGTCGGAATCAGACCGCGCGAGATCAACAAGAAGGCACTGAAACGCTATATTGAGCGTTACCTGCCGTTGATGCCCGACTCGAATAACAAGCGGATGACCGAGGAATTTTACAGAAAAGAACTGCTCTGAAAACAAAAAGGGGCTGTCGCAATAACGTCCTCAAAAAAACGTCCAGGCCACCAAAAAAAGGTCGCCTGGACGCTGCTTTTATGGTATAATATAATTGCAAGAAAAACACCATCGATTCGGAGCCGACCGCGGGGCCTCAGGTTGAGTTCGAGTCGGGACTGCGGCGCGTGACGATGGAGGAGGCCTCGGAATATCTGCGACTCTGCCGTGAGAACGCGCCGGGCAACGCGGTCGCGGTCTTCCTCTGCGTGATCTGTCCGGTGCTCTTCATGATCCTCGCGGCACTCGCCGACGATGGGAAAACCGTGACGTCAAACGGAGCGGCGGCGGTCGCCACCGACATGACCGGAATCGCGGTCGGAGTCGGCGTGAGCGTGCTTCTGATTCTCGTCGCGATCGGAGTGGCGATCTTCATGCGCAACGGCGCGAAGATTAAGAAATTCGGGTTTCTCGAACACGAGCCGTTTGAGACCGAATACGGATTCTCGGGGATGGTGAAGGAGCGTAAGCGCGAGTTCGCCGAGAAGTATTCGACGCTGAACATAATCGCGACGATCCTCTGCATCCTCTCAGCGCTTCCGATATTCGCGGCGGTCTGCGTATAGCCGGGCGACATTTTCATAGTCGGCGCGGTGTGCCTTCTGCTCGTGATCGCGGGCGCGGGCGCGGCGATTTTCACCTACGCGGGGACGATCAACTCGTCGATGTAAAAGCTTCTCGAAGAGGGCGATTACACGCGGAAGAACAAGTCGAGGAGCAGAATCACCGGGGCGGTCGCGGTCTGCTACTGGCTCATCGTGACGGCGGTATATCTCTTCGTGACCTTCTCCCCGTCGGTCGACATGACGCAGAATGAGAGCTGGATCGTCTGGGCGGTCGCCGGGGTGCTGTTCGGTGCCGTGTCGGTGGTGACGAAGCTTGTGACGTCGAGGAAATAAAAAATCAGCCTGACGGGGAGATAACCGTCAGGCTTTTCGAAAATTGAAAATCAGAGCATGACAATTGATTTTCACACTTGCTTTCGCTCCTTCGGTATGGTATAATAAAAGAAAACCGTTCAGGAGGAGAATTATGAAGCCGATAAGAGTAGTTCAGTACGGAAGCTGGGGATATACGCACTCGGAGCATACGATGCTCACGATGCGGAGTCTTCCCGCGTATTACGAGGTCGCCGGGTTCTGTGAACCTGACCGGAGCCGCATGGAGTCCGCCACGCGCCGCGACGCGTATAAGGGGCTCAAAATCTACACCGAGGAGGAGATCCTCGCCGACCGGACAATCGACGCCGTGATGGTCGAGACGGCCGAGACCGCGCAGGCGGACGACGCGCTGAGATTCGCGAGGGCGGGATTCAGCGTCCACTCGGACAAGCCCTGCGGAGCCGATCACGCGGTCTTCGGGGAGCTGATAAGAACCGTCCGGGAAAAGAAGCTTGTCTTTCAGAATGGATATATGTACCGCTACAACCCGGCGGTTATCCGCGCGAAGAAGATCGCCGACTCGGGCGGGCTCGGTGAGATAATCTGCGTCGAGGCGCAGATGAGCCAGTGCTATCACGGCGGGATGCGGAAATGGCTTTCGACGCTTCCGGGCGGGATGATGTTCTACCTCGGATGCCATCTTGTCGACCTTGTGAGTCTTTTCATGGGCGACGGCGGCGAGGTGATCCCGATGAATATGTCGACCGGACTCGAGACCGGCGGCGAGGATTTCGGACTCGTGATGATCCGCTATCCGCGCGGATATTCGATGATCAAGTCGGTCGCCTGCGAGGTCAGCGGCGACGCGAGACGTCAGCTCGTGATCTGCGGGACGAAGGGGACGATCGAGATAAAGCCGCTCGAGAATCCGTACGATCTGCCCGGCACGGTCTGCCCGAACAAAATCTCAATGACGGTGACGCGCGAAGGGCATACGATGATGTTCGCCGACCGCCCCGAGACAATCTCCTTCCCGCCGTACGGACGTTATGACGCGATGCTGAAGGATTTCGCGCTGACCGTCGCGGGCGAAAAGGAGAATGAGTTCGACTATGACCGCGAGCTCCGTGTCCATTCGACGCTGATGAAGGCCTGCCGGATCCTGTGAAGGATCCGGCAGAAATAGCGGCATAAATCAGCCGCCGAGCTTATTCCAGTCAAATAACACGCCGATCGGGAATTTTCCGTCCGCGAGCCTTGAGTAGACCTCGTGCGCCTCGTTTGGCGAACGGATTTCGCTTATCATGTCCGAAAAGCTCAGTCTTCCCGCCGAGAGGTAGTCGAGCGTCACGCGGCAGTCGTCCATCTCGGTGAAGAATCCCGAGTGCGACTCATGTTCGGGTCTCGCGCCGCTGTGCGCGCCGATAAGCTCGATTCCCGGACGGTGGACGTCGTGATAGAAATCGACCTCAGTCAGCGTCCGAGTGCATCCGAGGAGAAGCACACGGCCGAATTTCGCCGTCACGCCGAGCGTCTGCTTTAAGGCGAGAGGGTTTCCGGTGACCTCGATCGCAGTGTTCGCGCCGCCCTTTGTGAGCTCCTTCACGGTCTTCGCGTAGTCGGGGTCGGACGGGTCGAGGGCGAAATCGGCTCCGAGGCTTTTCGCGAGCTTTCGCCGCTCCTCCGAAAAATCGGCCGCTAAGACCGGATACGCGCCCGAGAGTCTTGCGTACTTCACGGAAAAGAGTCCGAGAAGCCCGAGTCCGGCGACAAGACAGCTTTCGCCAAGGTGAATCCGCGCCTTTCTGACCGCCGCGAGCGAGAAGCCCGCGATGATCACCATCGCCGCTTCTTTGAGATCCACCCCGTCTGGCACGCGGACAAGCTCCTTTTCGGGAACCGTGCAGAACTCCTGATGACCTCCGCCGTGAACCATCACGCGGTCGCCGGGATGAAAATCGGTTATCCCATCGCCGACCGCACAGACGATTCCGCTTCCGCTGTAGCCCGAGGACGACGGGAATCCGAATCTGAATCCCTTGCCGCCATCCTCGTTTCCGGTGAGAAGCGCGCGCTCGGTTCCCGCGCTTACCGCTGTGTACGCGAGCTTCACCCTGACCTCGCCCGAAAGCGGCGCGCGGTCGGGCGCGTCACAAAGCTCGGCGTTGTTTTTTGATACGAATATGATCTTTTTCATATGACATCTCCTTTTTTGCGTTTTCTCAGATTATACCACATTCCGCGCGTAAATGCAATGTATAAATAAGCTCATCAGGTAAGAAAATCAATGAATAAACCATATCACGATAACTATCACCTCGTCACGCTTGAAAGATACTCGAAATCCGACAGCGTGATATTCTCAAGGCGCGTCTTCAGAGCCGGACACCATATTGACGTTCACTGGCACGACTACACCGAGATCGAGATCGTCCTCTCGGGAACCGCGAGGCATATGTCAAACGGTGTCGAGTCGCTTTTGGTACCCGGCTCGGCCTATCTCATGTCTAGCTGCGACTTTCACGGGATCGACGTCATCGAGGAGCTGACTCTCCTGAATCTGTCCTTCACCTCAGACAGCGTCGACCCGATTCTCACCGGATCTTTCGGCTATGGCGTTGGAAACATAAACTGCCGCTTTCCCGGCGAACGGCTCGGTCACATAAACGATCTCTTCAGCCGCGCGATCGCCGAGGACGGAAGCCGACGCTTTTCGGGGATCATGAAGCGTAATCTCGCCGAAGAGCTGATAGTCACTCTGCTGCGTGAGTCGAGCGGAAATTTTCATGACAACATATCGCCGCTCGTTCACCGTGCTGTGATGACGGTAAACGGTTCGTTCCGCGAGCCGATAACCCTCGCCAAGGTCGCCGACTCGCTCTATGTCACGCCTAATCACCTCGGCGCGAAGTTCCGTAAGACGCTCGGGATAAGCTTCAACCGCTATCTTAATCTCACGCGACTCCGCTATGCCTGCGCGATGCTGACGACGTCTTACACGCCGATAAAGGAGATCTCGCGCGAAAGCGGCTTCGAGTCGTCAGAATACTTCCTCACCGTCTTCAGAAAATACCTCGGCATGACTCCGTCCGAGTGGCGGCAGAGTCATTCCTGAACCGCTTTTGTCGTCGAGCGCGCGCCACGAGGTCGGCGACATACCGTACTTCTCGCCGAACATCGCCGAGAACTGCACGCTGTTTGAGAAGCCGCAGAGACTTGCGATCTCGGTACAGTTGTAGTTTGTGAGTTTCAGCATCTTCGCGGCGTGAGTCAGGCGGCACTCGATCTGATAGCGTTTCGGTGGAATTCCGTACTTTTTCCGGAACATATGCCGGAAATAATCGTAGCTGTAGTTTCCCATGCGCGCCAGCGTCTGGAAGTCGATTTTCTCCATGTAATGCGTCTCGATATAGACCGCCGCCTTTTCGGTATGAACCGACTCCTCGCCATAGTCGTTCAGCCGCAGGACGTTCAGGATCAGCTCCACAAGCGCGATTAGCGAAAGATCCAGCGAATATCTGTCGGTCGAGATGTGTTCGGAGAAGACCTTTTCGCAGATCGCGCCGAGTTTTCCGTCGCTGTCGTCCGCGATTATGTCAGGAAGCTCGGTGTCGCAGGAAAAGATCGTGAAGAAGACAAAGCCCGTGACGTCGTGAACCTCGCTGTGGCGCGTCTCTGGGCGGATGAGCGTATATCTGCCCGGCTTTATCTCGTGCTTCATGCCCTTAAGCGTCAGCTCGCCGCGACAGCTTATGTAGTAAACGAACTCATACCATTTGTGCGCGTCGTCCGGAACCGTGGTTCCCGCCTGCCTTATGCCGCGGTTTATCATGTGTGTATTTATCCCACCGAGCATTATCATCACCTCTTGACAAAGTATAAGCCGAATAATCAGGTTTACCTGAGAAAACCGCGAATTATTCAGTCTTTCCTTAATTATAACATATCCGGAATCAAAAATCAAGCCATTTTATATAAAATTATGTTCCAATAAGTTATATTAACTCCCGTGGTTTTATGATATAATAACAGTATAAATCACGGAAAGGAACGTACAGATATGAAAAACATACGTATATCCGCGCTTCTCCTGACTCTTCTGATGACTCTCGCTTCCTGCGGCGGAACGCCCGCGGATAATCCTTCTCAGACCTCGGCCGGCGAGTCGGGCGAAACGACTCCTGAGGTCACGACCGCGCTTATCGAATCCTTCGAAAAACGCGACTTTTCGGGCATGACTTTCACGATCATGGCGCGTCCGGTAAACAAGGCCGACGTCGATCAGATCGCACCAGACTCGATGAACGGTGAGGTCGTCAACGACGCCGTTTACAAGCGCAATCTCACGGTCAGCGACTACTACAGCGCGAAGATCGAGTGGAAGGAATGCGAGGAAAACGACTATGTCAACATCTTCACGAACGCGGTTCTGGCGGGCGACGACGAGTTCCAGTTCGCGGCGGTACACGTCACGCAGGCCGGATCGCTCGCGGCGCGCGAGGTTCTCGCCGAGCTGAACACGATCCCCTTCATCGACATGACGAACCCGTGGTGGAACCAGACCGCGCGCGAGAACCTGACGGTCAAGGGAAAGACCTACATCGCGCAGAACGACATTCCGACCTACCGCGTCATCTGCATGAACCATGTCATGTACTTCAACAAGACGATAGCCGAAAAATATCAGACTCCCGATATTTACGCGCTCATCCGCGACGGAAAGTGGACGCTTGACAAGCTCGCCGAGCTTGCAAAGCCCGCGACGACCGACCTCAACGGCGACGACAAGATGGACGAGAACGATCTCTGGGGCTTCATCACGACGAGCGGCTCGACGAGCATCTTCCTCCCGTCCTGCAATCAGCCGATAATGAAGACGAACTCTGACGGCATCCCGACTCTCGCGCTTAACACGCCGAAGATGGCGACGATCGTCGAAAAGCTTTACAAGCTCTGCATCGAGAGCGGCGACACGCTCTTTGACAAGATAAACAAGGAGCTTGAATTCTGCAAGCTATTTACCGAGGGGCACGGCCTCTTTTACAACGGCTACGTCGCAGACATGAACATCATGCGCGACATGAAGGACGAGTACGGCCTGATCCCCGCGCCGAAATTTGACGAGGCGCAGGAGAATTACTACACGCTGATTCAGGGCAACTCGGATCTTGTCGTCGTCCCGGCGAGCCTTCCGGAGGACAAATATGAGTTCGTCGGACTCATGACCGAGGCTCTGGCGGCGATTTCGTACACCGACGTTCGTCCGGCGATTTACGAAGATGCGCTGAAGGGCAAGTATATGCGCGACACCGACTCGCAGGAGATGCTCGACCTCATCACGCGCAACATTGTGATCGACTTCGGAATGGTGAACAATGTCGGCTTCGCCTTCCCGATCTGGAACATTCTTGAAGAAAAGTCGGCGAATTTTGCGTCGTGGTACGCCGCGCGCGAGTCGAACGCGATCGCCGAAAACGAGAAGCTTATAAAGCTTCTGACCGGAGAGGAATAAGACCGCCTTCGACGGAAAGAAAGAATCCCGCTGAAAAGACAGAGAAAGAATACAAAAGCTCCCGCTCCGGGATTCCGGGGCGGGAGCCGTGTTTTATCCGGCGTTTACTTTCCGATTATGTCGCCGCCGAGCTTCTGAAGCTCGGCGTTCGCGGCGGTTATCTCGGAGGCGTAGGTCGAGGCGAAGGGGAGTCCCTTCTGAACGCACTTTGCGACGATTGCGTAGATGTGCTTTGTCAATGAGCCGTATTCGCTGACAAGATCCTTTGTCGAACAGTTATAGACGAGATCAATGACCTGCGACGAGAGATCGTCGCGGCTGTATTTTGTCTTTAACGCGACCTCATAGAAGGTCGGAAGAACGGTTGTCTGCTGTTTTGCCGCCATCGCCTCAAGCACGGCGCAGACCATTTCGAATCTTTCGTCGGAGAGCGCGATCGGAGCCGCCGCGACGGTTCCCGAGTTGTGAATTAGATTCCGGTATTCCTTCTGATTCTCATCAAACTTCGGGTAGGGAATCATGCCGTACTCGTCCTTCATGTCGCGGAGAGTCGGCAGAGTCGCCGCGTAGAAACGTTCGGGGAAGAAGAGATAGTGTCCCGCCGCGAAATTCTCATAGAGCTTTGTGTCCGAGAAGGAATGCGTCGAGAAGCTGTAGTCGGGATCCGACGCCTTGAAAAGCTCGCAGAATCTCGTCGCGATCGTGACCGAGCGGTCACTTGTCATGTCGATGACCGGGAGATTGTCGTTTCCGCGCTTATATGTGGTGAAATCGGTCGAATAGACGAAGTGAGTGAGATTTTCCTCGATGCTGGTCGAGAAGACCGCGGCAAAACGGTCGTCGTCCTCGTCGGCCTTTGAGTTTCCGTTAAGATCCTGATAGACTCCCTTGCAGAGCTTCGCGAACTCGTCAAGCGTCCAGTTTCCGTCAAGGACGGTTTCGTAGAGCTTATCCGGGTCGCCGTAGAGATCGGTATAAATGTTCTTATTGAAGTACATCAGTCCGGTCTGGCGGAGACCGATGAGCATCAGATTTCCGTAGAGGTAGTTTATCGTCTTTCCGTCGAGCGAGATCTCACGCATCGCGGGGAGATTCCACCACGGCTTTTCGAAATCGAGGTATTCCGACTCGGAAAAATCCCTGAACGCGCTGTTTAGCCCGCTGACGACGAGCGTGTTTCCGGTCGCCCAGATGAGGTCGATTCCGTCGGCTCCCGAGAGGACGGCGGTTTTGAAATATGGCATCGCGTCGCCTATCGACTTCGGCGCGGCGGTGAACTCAAATTCGACTCCGAACCGCTCCATGACCGCGAGATTCCGCTCATATACGGCGTCATAGACGATATCTCCGCTGTTTTCCTGACCGATGAGATCGTAGTCGGCGATATCCTCACGTCCGCGGTAGAGAATATTTATCGTCTCGCCGTCGAACTTGAGATCCTTCGGAAGCGAGTCGGTGAGTTCGTCGGAAGCGGCTTCGGATGTGGTTTCGGATGACTGATCGCCGCTTGTTTCGGGAGTGTCGGGATTTTCGCCGCCGCAGGCGATGAGCTGCGCGGCCAGCGCGAGCGCGAGGAGAAGTGTAGCGAGTCGTTTTTTCATTTTCTTTGCCATAGTCCGGTATGAGGGACTTCCTTCCTTTACTTAAGGGTTAAGCTGAATGATCGGAGCTTTCGGGGAAAAACAACCTTTAATCAGCGTTCCTTCGGCTATATTATACCATACATCCGGGAAGAAAGATTTACCATAATTGGCCTTGATAAATGAAATATTGGCATTTGCGCCGTGCTGACCTCACATATATTGGATCTCAGACGCGATGCGCCGCCCAGATTTTAAGATCGGTCTCGCCGCGGTTCGCGAAGGCGAAGTAGGGGATGAACTTCGCGCGGAAGGGAACCTCGGTCACTCTGTCCGAATAGAGCGATTCGGTGTTCACCCGCGCCGCGTCGGCAAAGATGCAGGGAAGCTTAAGCTCATCGTCAAATCCGACCGCGAATCCTCCGCGGATCTCGACGTCGGAAAGACTTCCGCCGTTGTCAACACCTTCAAGGCACATCACGAAGGGCCCATAGCAGACCGCTCTGAGGCCTCTGTCGGCGCGTACGCGGCGGTCGGCTCTGACAAGTCTCACAGCCATCCGCATCTCGAAGACAAGCTCACTGCCCTCTGAAAGCTCCGTGAGGATATATCCGTCCTTCACCTCTGGCGTGAAACGCTTTCCGTCCTTTATCGCGCCGTAAACATTGCACCAGCCGGGGATTCTGATCGCGAGCTTCTTCGTCTCTCCGGTCAGCGTGAAGGCGACTCTGCCGTCGAAGGGGTAGTTCGTTTTCTGGATGAGCGTCGCGTCGCCGAAATCGGCAGTCGACGACATGAACTGATTCACGTAGATGAGCTCGTCGGTGTAATTGTAGATGAAGTCTCCGATCGACGGGATGAAGCGCGTCACGTTCGGAGGAC
Organism: uncultured Eubacteriales bacterium; assembly: GCA_934503195.1. Classification (GTDB taxonomy): domain Bacteria; phylum Bacillota; class Clostridia; order Oscillospirales; family CAG-272; genus Flemingiibacterium. Next base: position 70,114 of record CAKSVM010000001.1, on the reverse strand, counting down.
AGCAGGAACAGCCGAAGACCTCGATCCGCTCGGTGATGGGAAAGTGCATATCGCGGTTCGGATGAAGCGACGCGCGGACGATCTTACGGTTTTCAAGATCGATCTCCTGTGCGTTTTCGTAGAAGAACGCCTTGCCGTCAAGCGACATTCCCGATAAAAATCCGTTGTATATGATCCGCTCGACCGTGTCGGCGTACTTGACGTCGGGGTTTATCCGCTCCATGCGGCGGGCGAAGAGCGCGAGGGACAGCGCGGCGCAGGTTTCGCCGTAGGCCGTGTCGTTCGGAAGACGGTAAGCGTCCTCAAAGGCCTCGGCGTTTTTGGTCGAGCCGATCGAGCCGGTGATGTACATCTTCGAGCTTATGATGTTGTCAAAGAGCGATTCGCAGGCCTTTCTGAGCCCCTCGTCGCCGAGTCTCAGCGCGAGATCGGCCATCGCGCAGTAGAGATAGCAGGCGCGGACACAGTGTCCCTCGGCCGTCAGCTGCTCGCGGACGGGAAGATGATCCTGAATGTTCGTTCCGCGGTTGTAGTTGTCGCCATTGGGAAGCTTTGCCTGCGAGCCGCGGTTGTTTATGAAGAAGAGCGCGAGATCGAGCCAGTCGCGGTTCTTCGTGTAGTCGTAGAGCTTTACAAGCGCAAGTTCGATCTCCTCGTGGCCGGGCGAATCGAAGGCGGCCGAATTGTCGTCCATGAAGACCTTCTTTATGAAGGTGATATACTTTATCATGAGGTCGAGAAACTTGTGCTTTCCGGTCGCGTCATCGTAGGCGATCGCCGCCTCAAGAAGGTGTCCGGCGCAGTAAAGCTCGTGGTGTCCGCGCTCGGTGAACCGCTTTTCGGGGGCGAAGAGCTCGTAGTAGATATTGAAGTATCCGTCCTCCATCTGCGCCTTCTCGATGTCGTCGACGACCTCGTCGACGATCTTTTCAAGCTCGGGCTCGCGCTCCTCCTTCGTGAGATAAGCGACCGACTCAAGCCACTTCGCGATGTCGGAGTCCCAGAAGTAATGCGGCTTGTTCGGCATCCCCTCCTTCCAGTCGAGCTTGAAGGCCGAGAAGCGTCCGGTGTCCGAGAAACGCTTGTAGACGTTCCATATTGTCGTCTTTCTGATGAGCCGCTGCTTTTCGTGCCAGAATCCGTCGGTGATTCTGATTTTGTCGTGGGGGAGAAATTCAGTCATGTTGTTTTTCCTCGCGTTCTATAATTTTTTCAGGGCAGGTACTTGAAACTTCCCAAGCTCTATGATATAATTATACTATATCGGAAAGCCGATTTCAACTCCAAAATCCGTAGAAAAGGGGAAAAAATCCGACATGAAAGCGTCATATCACAACGGTGGAAGGTTTACGTCGCGCGGGGAATGGATTCATCCCGAGATAAAGATAGACACGACCGAGCTTATTTTCGTGACCGAGGGGAACTTCAGACTCGAAGAGGAATCAGGCGGCGTCTGTAAGCTTTACGAACTGACTGCCGGGGATATCATATATCTTGACCCGGGAAAGCTTCACCGCGGAGTCGGCGTGACCGACGAGCGGGTTTCGTTTTACTGGCTCCACTTTGACCTTGGCGGCGAAAATCCGGGGATAAAGCATCTGCGGCTCGGCGACGTATATCCGGTGAGTTTGCTCTGCCGTCAGATACTCCACTATGAGGAGCGGAAATTCGGGAGCGAGACGCTTGACAGTCTCCTTGCGGTGCTGATGGCCGAGATCGCGTCGCAGGACATAAAGCGCGAACCCGAGGACAAGCTGGCCGGGAAGGTGATCGAGTGGATAAGAATCAACTCGGATCGTCCGCTGACCTCCGCCGACATATCGGAGCGGTTCGGCTACAACGAGGAATACATCTCGCGGATTCTCCGGAGCGAGTACGGACACGGGCTGAAGCAGATCATTTCCGAGCGGCGGATGAATTATCTGAAATATCTGATCGCCGAGACTGAGCTTACGATGACCGAAATCGCTGATCGCGGGGGATTTACCGACGTGAAGCTCTTCACGAAGTTTTTCAGGTATCACGAGGGCGTGACGCCGACCACATTCCGCAAGGCGTACCGGGACGGACATACGAATAATCGGTGACAAAAATAAAAAAGCTCCGGTGTGGAGCTGATTCTCTTAAAGTACTTTACAAATCCGAATATCTGTGATATAATATGTATAGGATACAAACAGGTTATTCGAGGTGGAAGATTTCGTCCACGTCCACACGCCGATGGTTTGACAAGACTTTGAGGTCGCCTTAAAGCCTGAGAGGATGCAGACCAGTTGCCTGACGGCAACTGGGGACGCCTGCCGGATAACCGAGCCGCCACGCTCAGATGAGCGTGGCGGCTTTCCTTTTTTGTCGTGCAAAGACGCGTCAGAGCAAAACGAAAACCGAGGAGAAAATCTCCTCGGTTCGTGGTGACCCGTACGGGAATTGAACCCATGTTACAGCCGTGAAAGGGCCGTGTCTTAACCGCTTGACCAACGGGCCAAATCCCGACATGAAAGTCAGGATGGTAGCGGAGATTGGACTTGAACCCATGACCTACCGGGTATGAACCGGTTGCTCTAGCCAGCTGAGCTACTCCGCCATTGTTTCGCACTCGGATCTGCTTCAATCATCGTGCTTGAATATTATATCACATTTCGGGGCGTTTGTCAAGGGGTTTTTGAAAAAAATCCGCGATTTTTTTTGCTTTCCCGCCGATTTGTCATAATGTACAGCCGAGGAACCTTTGCGCGGTGAATGTTTTTGCCTTTTGCGGCTTGAAAAAATCGCGGATTTGTGGTAAAATATCGTTGTCGGTAAAAAACATCGACACAGAGTAGATCCCGATGCGTAAAGTGTCTCATGGACGGGGAGTTGTCATGGGAACGAAGGATTCTTTCCGCGGTATCAGGATCGCATCCCGCTGCTTTCATATACGGAGTTTTTTTCGCCTCCCTGTATGTGGCAATCAACGGAATGCCGCTTTCAAGGAGGTATTTTTATGCAAAAACAAAACGATTCACAAAGCGAAAAACGTCATCCGATGGCGGTCAGGGTGCTGACATCCTGCGCGATCTTCGTCGCGCTGTCGGTCGTCATAGCCCGGCTTCCGATGCCGAACGTCACGACGAGATACTCGATCGAGGCCGTGCCGTATTTCCTCGCGGGGATGCTGTTCGGACCGGTTCCGGGTGCGCTGGTCGGCGCGGCGGCCGATTTCATCGGCGCGCTCATCTCAGGCTACGGATTCAATCCGATCTTCTGCGTTCCGCCGATAATGTACGGACTTATCGCGGGGCTCCTGGGTGATTTTGTCCGCGCGAAGCCGACCGTGTTCCGGATCGGGCTCGCGTTCCTGCCGTCGGTAGTCCTCGGTTCGGTGCTTTACCAGAGCTTCGCCTTGGCGTTTGTCTACGGCGGAGAGGCGTTCACGAGCTTCTTTTTGACGAAGCTCGCGACGAGATCGGTTCAGTTCGCGGTGACTTGGATCATCGACACGGCGGTTGTCTGGATTCTCGTGAAGTCGGGCGTCTTTGAGAAGGCGCATCTTATGAAGCGTTCGGCCGCACGGTCGTAGGTATTGCCTGAACGTATTATGCCCGGGATTTCTCCCGGGCTGTCGTTTTTTTTTTTACATATCGTCCGGAATCCCCGCCCGGCATCCGAGTATGTGCAGAAAGCGGATTCTCCGGAAGCTGTAGGTGTAGAGCGGGCGGTCGAGCGCGTTGTCGCTCTGCGCGGCGACAAGATATCCGCGGCGCGAGAATCCGGTCACGATCAGCGTGTGATAGAAATCGCCCTCCTCGCGGCCGAGCTGAATCACGTCGCCTGGCAGAAGCTCGCCCGCTCCGGCCTCGCGCGCGAAAGGCCCCAGACCGTCGCCGACCGGATCCTCCGGATTGGCGTTATTTGTCATGAAGTTATAGAAGAACTCGACTCCGGTCCACGCGGCGGCGCGGTCTTCGGGCGAGATGTAGTACCAGCCGAAGATCGGCGTGAAGTTCATCTGTCCGCATCCGGCATAGACGCACTGCGAGACGAAGTTCGTGCAGTTTCCGCCCTGTCCGGTGAAGTCGTAGTATAGAGGATTCCGGCTGAATGCCCATTTCCTTGCGTACGCGACCGCCGCCGTGCGGTCGTATTCCTTTATCATGATCTCTGATTCCATTTCGTATCAACCCCTTTGTTTTTACTGCAATTCTATGCGGCGTCGGGGTGTGGTATGAAAACAAAGAAAAACCGAGGATGAAAATCCTCGGTTTGCTGGTGAGGCGCGAGGAGATCGACGGCGGGGCGCAGACGAAGGCGATGAGGCTGAAAGCCGCGGCCGAGAGGAACGACTATCAGGCGGCGAGAAAGACGGCTGAAGAACTCGCGAAGCAGAACAGGGCGGTCGAACTTTATGGAGAAGGCCGCCGCGCCGAGTCGGGACGGCTTGAAACTGAGGTGCGGAAGGAAGTCCGCGAGCGTCAGAAGGCGCAGAGGACAGCTGCCGGGAGGCTGCGGGATTCGGCCTACAGCACCGGACAGGCCGGAATCCGGGACGTCGGCGAGAGGCTGGCGGCGGGGGATCCGCATTTCGGTTCGACGGCGGCGGCCGGATATGAGGAAAAATCAAACCCGATTCAGCGGCAGAGGCAGAGACAACTTTCCAATAACGCCGATCTCATGAACGGAATTGCGGACGGTTACGCGACCTTCGCGCCGACGCTCTCTGAGCAGATGGCAAACAACGATTCCGGTCTTCGCACGCAGACCGGAATTCAGTACATGAGCGGGGTCAACGCTTCGGACATGACTCCGGAGGAGTTGAAAACCTACTCGTACTGGTATGAGAAGAGTCCTCACGCCGCGAAGCGGTATCTCGAATCGATCTCGTCAGAGGTCAACAGACGCACGGCCGAGAGGGAAATGGAGAAGTCCATGGCCGACACGCGAAAGATGCGCGACTCGGGAGCCGCCGGGACGATCGGGGCGGGACTGGCACAGCTCACGCTTGACACCTACACCACGCCGCTGGCGTTCGCTTCGAGCGTCGGGTCGAAGATCATCGGAAAGCCGAACGATCCCTACTCGGGAATGAACCGCGGAATGCTGAACGCTTCGGCAATGCAGGAGGGACTGACAGGAGATCTTCCGACCTTCGGGAAGTTCCTCGCGGACACCGGGCTTTCGACGGCGCAGTTTCTTTCGAGAATTCCGCTCGGTGCGGCCGGACTCGTCGTAATGGCTTCCGGCGCGGCCGGAAAGACGGCGAATGAGGTGAAGCGGAACGGCGGCTCGACCGATCAGGCGCTGAAGCTCGGAACTATTGCCGGAATCGCGGAATACGCTTCGGAGAAGATTCCGTTTGAGAACGTCGCAGCGGCGTTCAAGGGCGGCGAGAAAAAGGCTATCGCGGGATTCCTCGGGAACGCCATGAAGTCGAGTCTCGGGCAGAGTCTCGGAGCGGTCGCCGGTTCGGCTGCCGAGGAAGGTCTCGAGGAGCTTATCACCGAGTACGTGAACAACATCGCGAATGGGTCGATCATGGGCGACGAGTCCGAGATGAAAAAATACGCCCGCGAGCTTGTCGAGGGCGGTATGGATTATGAAGAGGCTTGCCGGACGGCGTTCAAGCAGTTTTATGTAACGAATCCGTTAGTGTCTTTCGCGGGCGGTGCGCTTTCCGGCGCGGTCATGACCGGAGCGGGCGAGGCGTGGCACAAGCGTGGGGAGATAGGTCGGGCACTTGTGAATCCCGATGCCGAGAACCTCGCGTCGAGGATTGCCGGAAAACAGACACAGGTCAACACGACTCCCGGGCAGACCGGACAGACCGCGACGGCGGCTGAGAACGCGCAGACCGCGCCGATTGAACAAAAAGCGCAGACTGAGCAGACAGCGGAACAGGCGACCGAGCCGATCGTGAATCCGAAGGACGAGCAGTTCGACAAAAACGGGCACTTCATTCTGAGGACTGCCGAGCAGGAGAACCGCATCAGACGCGCGAAAGCGTCGAACGATGACATTGAACGCTCAGGACGGCTCGCGGGAGCGACCGACTCGCAGATAAGGACGGCTCAGACGCTCTCGAAAGTCTTCGGGAGAAATATCATCTTCGACTCGACCGAGGCGAATGTCAACGGCAAGTTCGCAAACGGGACGATTTATGTGAATCCGAAGGGCACGGACAACGTCGGGACGATTCTCGCGCATGAGTTCACGCATTCGCTCGAAGGGACGAGCGAATACGAGTCGGTTGTCGGACTTCTGAAACGTTCGATCTCGGACAAGGGCGGAAACTGGAACGCGCTCAAAGAGCAGGTACGCGCCGAGTACGAGGTTCGCTACGACAACATGGGACAGGAGTTTACCGACGCTGACTGTGAGAACGAGACGCTGGCTAAGGTCGCGCAGTCGATGTTCAGTGACGACGCGGCTATTGAGAATTTCGCAAGGCAGAACCGGAACGCCGCGACGAGATTCTGGCATCGGCTGACGCAGGGCGCGAAAAGGCTCGCGGAGGATTTCAAGGCGAGATGGCAGTACGACCGCGACCGGCTGAATCTTGACGCGCGGAACGCTCAGCTCGCATTAAGGCAGGTTGAAGACCTCAGAGACAGGTTCGCAGCGGCACTCAGGAAGACGAAAAGGGACTTCGGAGAGGGCGAGAGCCGGATGTCGATAAAATACGACAAGAGCAACACACCTTATGTTGAGATCGACCGGGATGTGCTGGAGGGCGTGCCGAGAGACAAATGGGTCGAAACCGTCAAGGCTCAGATACCGCTTGTCAGTGTCAAGCTCGGGAACAGCGAGATTGAGATAAAGAATAATCCGAGCGTTCGTGAAAGTCTGAATTCGAGATATGCCAGATATGTTCGCAATGGTTATAATAACGATGGCGACATGGTATTCCCGGATCGGCTGAATGTACTTACAAAAGCCGACGAGGTGATCAAGGCGACGAGAGACTATGTGAATGAGTCGCTGAATCATGAACGAAAGGACAACATAGTTCAGTTCGCGAGAGGTAAAGTCAATATCAGCATAGGCGGAAGGGATTACACGGCTAATTCTGTGTTCGGGTATACCCGCTCCGGAAAAATCGTTCTGTATGATATTATAAATTTCTCCTCGGCAAACATAAACAAAAAATCAGCAGACGTTACTAGCCAGACCCCGGGTAAAACCGTGTCCAACAGCAACTTCACGTCTGCTGACAATAATATTATATCACGCTCCGGCGAAAATGTCAATACCTCCGCGAAGGAAAATTCGGGCAAAACAAGCTATTCGCTGGCGAAAACCGACGAGATAACCGAGGCTTCGAAAAAGTTCTTCGGCACGACCTACGACTGGAACAAGACCGGATACCTTCTGACTGACGGCTCTCAGCTTGACTTCTCGGGCAAGCATCAGGGATACGATGAAGGAATGAGGGTTGTTGACCACAGGGAAGTCGGAAACCTCTATAACGACAGGGATCAATACGAGGGAAAAGTTGATTTCATGCAAAGAGGCAATATCAGGATAGCACCTGAAACGAACAGCATAAATCTCGCGACTCTGCCCACAGGAAAGCAGGAAACGGCTCTTCGACGCTACATTAACCGAGTCAGAGGCGAAGTGATAGTTGATATTGACGACGCGAACGGCAACACGGTGAAGAGTCTGGAGTACGATTCGGGAACGAGCGCGGCGAAGATCCTTGACGACATTCACCAGTATTTTGAAGGCGGAACGGGAAGTGAATCTGACATTGCCATGTTCCATCGGATGGGCGGTCAGTATTCCCTCGCCGACAGTCAGTACGGCACGAAGCCGCTTAACTCCGCCGAGGCGATAAACCGCGAGAAGGCTCTGAAAATGCTCGCGCGCGGCAAGAATCCCGAGTATGTCTTCACGACGACGGGATGGTTCAAGGACGACTTCGGGAACCTCGTCGTCGACCACTACGCTGACATTTACCTCTTCGGCAATAACGAGTCAGAGAGCGAGACGAAGCTTCGCGCCGAGAACGAGGATCTGAAAAAGCAGGCGGCCGAGATTCTCGAATCGAAGAAGAGCAGCGAGCTTAACGTCGAGGCGATGCACGCGGCCTACGAGCGCGGCAAGGCCGAAACGCGCGAGACGCTTGAAAAGGCTCTGCACACCTCGCCGAACATGACTCCCGACGCGAAATTCGTACGGAAGTTCGCGGGCGAGATCATGGGGGACGACATTTCGGACTCGAAGCGGAGATCGATCACGAAGAAGCTCACCGCGCTTTATGACAAGATGGGCGAGTTACAGTCGGCCGGAAAAGAGATCTGGGGCAATGATGAGATCTCGAAGGAGCTTGACGCGATCGCGACCGAGATTCAGGACAGCAGATTCGTCGAGGACGTTGACAACGCCGCGACGCGCGACGCGGTTCTGAAGGAATTCAAGACTCCGATGTTCCTTTCGCCCAAGGCGCGCGGGGATTTCGGCGGCAGTCTTTCGAAAATCCGGAAGGCGGTCGGAAGCCGGATTACGCTTGTCACCGACCGGAGCAAGGGTACTCCGGTTGACGTGCGGTACATGGAGCTTTCGTCGAAGTTCGGGGATCTCTTCCCGGCTGAGATCGAGAACGAGGCCGATCAGTTCGCGCAGATGATGGACGTTGTGAAGACGGTTTCGGCGAGAAGCTTCGCGAAGAAATCTCACTACGATTTTTCGGGGTGGGAAAAGGTCTATTCAAAAGATCACGCCGATCTGATGGTGAAGCTGGCAGAGGGGTATCAGAAGCTCGAACAGCGGCCGAAGAGCTGGGAGGACAAGTTCATTCTCAAAGCTGTCGTGGAGCCGTTCCAGCAGATGCAGCGAGAACACGCGGCGGAAACTGACAGAATACTCTCTGAGATGCAGGCCGAGATCGAGAAAGTTCAGGCCGACGCCGAGAAGACGCTTGCCGACTATCAGGCCGACGCGGAGCGCAGAATAAGGAATATCGTCGACGACGCGAACCGCTACAAGGATGAGAATGAGAAGTTCTATCACTCGCGCGTGAACACGGCGATTGACCAGGCGAACAAGAGCGTCGCGGAGGTCACGGATTACTACGAGTCAAAGGAAAAGGCGCGGCTTGACAAAGAAGCGGCTGACAAGGCGGCTCGGGCACAGCGTCGGCATGACCGCGGCGGCGACATCTCAGCCGACAAGATAAGCGCGGCTATCGAGGACGGCTCTTTCGAGTCGAAGATGATGAAGCTTCACGACACGGCAAAGGACCTCTCAGAAGAGTGCGCGAAATACGCGAACGTCGACATCGAGTCGCTTTCGGAAGACCACAGAGCTGAGGTGAAGAAGCTGTTTGAGCAGCTCGACAATATCAACTCGTACATCAACAAGGTTCATCAGGTGCAGAAGAAAGTGCGCGTCGACCGGGCACTCGCTGAGATCGCCAAAGGCGACATCATGGCATGGAAGGACAAGAGCACGGGGTTCGGGTACGCGATCAACACGATGGTTCGGAACATCGAGGACATTTCGAAGGGCGACGCGCTCGGAAAGGAGATTATCGACAACTACGTAAAACCTGTTCACGAGCATGAGGCGATGAAGCAGAGATTCATGACCTCGATGCGTGAAAAGGTGAAGGCTCTCGGACTTGACATGACTGTGAAGGACGGAAACAAGCTCTCGGAGTCGGCGATGGTTCAGCTTCTCGGCGAGTGCCGGAGCAACATTGAAATGCTCGAAAACGGCAACGGCAACGCCGAGAACATGAACGGCGAGCCGATACGCGAGGGAAAGACGCTGGAGGAGTGGAAGAACATTCAGAACACGATCCTCGCCGAAAACCGGAACATGGATATGGCGAAGATCGAGCGCGCGATAACCGGGTTCCACGCGATCTACGACGAGCTTTTCTCGGCTCTGAACCGTGCGCGGATACTCGCGGGCTACGCTCCGGTCGAGTATCACGCCGGATATTTCCCACATTTCAACAATCAGTCGGGGCAGGACGGACTTCTGGCGAATGTGATGTCGGGGCTCGGGTTATCGCTTGACAATGACGTGCTGCCGACGTCAATCAACGGACTGACGCACACCTTCCGGCCGGGAATCAAGTATATGTCGAATGTTAAGCAGCGTTCGGTTTACGGCGTCGGCGAGATGTACAACGGCTTCACGCTGACGGCCGGAGCGGTTGAGGGCTTCGACCGGTACATTCAGACCGCGGCGGATGTCATCTATCACACCGATGACATTCAGAATCTCCGCGCGCTCTCCGACGCGATCAGGTACTCGACTACCGACGAGGGGCGAAAGAAGCAGATTGACACACTGCGCGCCGACTCGACGCTGACTCCGCAGGAGCAGGACAGCCGGATCGCGGAGCTTTTCGAGAACAAGCAGCATTACAGGCTGTCGAACTTCGTCGTGAACCTCGAGGAGTGGACGAACATAATCGCGGGGAAGAAGTCGATTCTTGACAGGCAGTTTGAACAGCTTCTCGGGCGGTCGATGTACCAGAACATGAAGAAGCTTGAACAGCGCATCGCGGCGAATCAGGTTTCACTGAACCCGGGATCGTGGCTCACGAACTTTGTACCGCTGACTCAGGCGGGTTCGGTTTTGACTCAGAAACAGCTGCTGAACGCGATGTGGGACACGGTGAAGAACTACAAGCAGAGCGACGGATTCAGAGAGCGTTCCGACTTCCTGACGAACAGATTCGGCTCGGAGAGTCTTGTACAGACGAAGGCGGACAAGTTCGCGAAGACGCTCGGGAAACCGATGGAGATCATCGACGGCTTCACGGCTGAGACGATTGTCCGGGCGAGATACGCGCAGAACATCGCGAAGGGACTCGCCGAGTCGGACGCAATGAGCGAGGCGGATATGTTCGCCTACAAGCTGATGGCGAACCGCGCGAAGGGCGACATGCCGACGATCTTCCACGCGTCAAACCCGGTTCTGAAGCTCTTCACACAGTACCAGCTCGAGGTCAACAATCAGCTGGCGTTCATCCTGAAGGATTTGCCGAAGGAAGCGAAAGCGCGTGACCCGAAGTGGGCGAAGGAGCTTGTGAAGATGCTCGTGAAGATGTGTCTCGGGGCTTGGCTGTACAACGAGGTTTACGAGCTTGTCGTCGGGCGGAGATGTGCGCTCGATCCTATCGACATATTCAACGATTTCGCCGGAGACCTCACCGGATACAAGGCGCCAGGAATCGCGGATGTCGGCGACGCTGTGTTCGGAAAGAAGAAGTGGAGTGAGATTGTGAAGGCCGACCGGAAGGGCATTGTGGCAGCCGGATCGAATCTCGCGGTAAATGTCGCGTCCGAGATGCCGTTCATCGGCGGCGTTCTGGGCGGCGGTCGAATTCCGATTCAGTCGGCACTTCCCGATCTCGGGAATATAAAAAACGCGCTCACCGGAGACAAGGCTCTCAGCAAGCGTGCGGAGATGTTAGGCAAGGAGATCGCGAAGCCGGCCGCGTACATCATTCCTCCGTTCGGCGGCGGGCAGATCAAGAAGGCGGTCGAGGGCGTGACGGCGTACGCGAAAGGCGGATCCTACACGCGGGACAACGATGGCGGAAAGAAGCTGCAATATCCGGTCGAGAACAAGACGGTCGGTGACGCTCTGACGACGCTGCCGCAGGCGGTACTCTTCGGAAAGACGGCCAACAGGTACGGACGCGATTGGGTTGACGACGGATTCGGCTCGCTGTCGGTAAAAGCGACGGCGGCGTACGAAGCTCTGGTCGATGGCGGTATGGATCAGGGCGACGCCTACGAGAGCATGAAGGAGATGAAGACATACTCGTCAAGGGCGGACAAGGTGAAGTATCTCCGAGGGCTTGATGGCAACTCTGACGCGAAGCGTGTTGTCTTCGAGCAGATGATTCTCGGCTCGGCTGACTCTATCGAGAGCGCGAAAAAAAAAGCTCGACTCGCTTGAGGAGGCGAACATCGGGCTTGACAACTATCTTGACGCGTACGAAGTCTATCTCCGCGGCGAGGGCGAGGCCAGAAAGGTCGGCGTCGTGAACGCGATTCAGAACCTTAAGCTTTCAAACTCGCAGAAGGACGTTCTGTACTGCTGCTTCTACCGGGAAGGCGGACTTCCGGACACGCCGTGGCACAATCTCGGCGTGCGGAAGATCATGGCGGACGAAGGCGGGCTTGCGGAGTTTGATTTACCGGAGGTGAAACTTCCGGAGATTTCGCTGCCGGAGATCAGGATGCCGGAGCTTGACTGATCGTTGAGAACGAAAAAAGGACGGACGGTTATCCGTCTGTCCTTTTGACTTTGAGCAGGAACAGGCGATCGGTGAGGATCGTTAGTGTTCGGATGCTACTGGTAGTGGTGACCCGTACGGGAATCGAACCCATGTTTTCGCCTTGAGAGGGCGACGTCTTAGCCGCTTGACCAACAGGCCGTTCTCACTGGAACGAATATATTATACCACATTTCAAAGCGTTTGTCAAGGGGTTTTTCAAAAAAAATCAGATTTTTTTGAAAAAAAGTCCCGCCATGCGAAATAGCGGGACTTTATCGGCTTTTTTACTGCCTTATCTGTAAATTTCGATGACTTTCTCGAGATTTTCCTCGTATTTCGCGGAATTTGCCGCGTAGGACGAGGCGACGTTGTTGTCGTTGTTTCTGATGAGGTTGACGAAGAGGTGTCCGACTCCGCCGAGTGCGCTCGAATGGAGATATCCGAAGTCGAAGGTCAGTCCGTCGCGGATGAAGTCGATCATCGCCGCGGAGTTGTCGTCGCGGGCGTTGCGCGTCTTGAGCGCGACGTCGTAGAACTTCGGTACGACAAGCTTGTAGCTCTCCGCGCAGAGAGCCTCGGTGATTATCGAGCTCATCTCGGGATCCTTTACGTCGGCCGGGACAAGGAAGAGCGAGAACTCGTCAAGCGAGCTTGAGTGGTAGTTCTTCTGATTCTCGTCATACTTGGGATACGGAATGATTCCGAAGTCGCTGTTCATCGATCTGAGCGTCTCGGAAACGCCGAGCGTCGACGTGAAGAAGATTCCTCTGTCCTCGGAGAACGCGGTGGCGAGCTGCTGTCTGCCTTCGTTTCCTCCGGAGGCGGGGAAGAGAACGCTTCCGCTCTCGTGTATGTAGGCGTTGAGCTTGGTCACAGCCTCTATTGTACGCTCACTGTTGAATACGAGCTTCGGGAACCCGTCGGCACCCTTTTCGGTGACCTTGATCTCAAAGGCCTCCTTCATGTTGTCGACCTCGGTGTCTCTCATGCAGAGAAGACCGTACATATCGCCCTCGGAAGGCTTTCCGTCGCCGTCAACGTCGTTGTAGACGTCCTTCGTGTACTCGACGAGCTTGTCGAATGTCCAGTTTCCGTCCTTGACGGTCTGGTAGATATCGGGGAGCTTATAATCCTCGGCGAGCTTTTTGTTGAAGAAGAAGCAGGTCATGCCCTTCCAGAGCGCGAGCGAGATATCTCCGGTGACCATGTAGGCCTTGCCGTTGATTGTAAGCTCGTTCGCGACCTCCTCTGACCACCACGGCTTAGTGAAATCGTTGTATTGAAAGTCGTTCCAGTTTAAGAAAATTCCGTCCGAGACGACTCCGGGGATTGTCGCGGCGTATCCGGCGACGAGATCGAACGCGCCGTCGCCCGACATTACCGAGGCACGGAGAGTGTTGTTGAAGTTGGTCGCCTGATCGCCCCACGCCGCGTCTAGGGTGTAGTAGGCGAGTTCGATTCCGAATCGATCCTCAACCGTCGTGTTGCGCTTGTATACGGCGTCGTCGACGAGATCTCCGGTCTCCTCGGGGATTTCGAACTCATACTTATAGGCGGTGCGGTCCATTATCGTGAAGGTCTTGTTGTACTTCTTGTCGGGGAGGCCATCCGAAACGGCGTCGCGTCCGGTGACGGCGGCGGTGGTTTCGCCGGAGTTTTCGGCGGTCGTTTCGTCTCCTCCGGTCGGGGCGGGCTCTGAGCCGCAGGCGGTGATTCCCGCGATGAGTGAAAGCGCGAGAACCGATGATAATATTCGTTTCATGTTAATATCTCCTTACATATAAAATTCGTTTTTGGGGGCGGTCACAGACCGACGGTCAGAATGTCGTGAGGTTCTGATTTTTCGAACCACGCCTCGGCAAGGCAGACCTTTCGCGGCTTGAAGCTTTCCTTTGAGTTGTGGCAGTGGAACGCGCAGATATACCGCTCACAATCCGGAAGCTTCATGAAGCTGGCGTGCCCGGTTCCCTGAACGTCGTTTCCGACAGAGTGTACGATCGGGTTCCCGGGATACTTGACGAATGGGCCGATTGGGGAGTCCGACACGGCGTATCCGACCGCGTACGCGGCGTTCCGCGTGTGGTTGGCCGAATACGTGAGATAATACTTTCCGTCGTGCTTTATCACGAAGGGTCCCTCGGCGACGCGGCAGTCGACAAGTTCCCACGGATCCGAAACCGATATCAGCACATCCTCATATTCGTGTTCAAGCCTTGTGAGATCGTCTGACATCTTTGCCACGCGGATCCGGTTGCAGTTGTCAAAATCCACGAAATAGAAATACACGCCCGAGTTGTCGAAAAGAATGTGTCCGTCGATCGAGGGCTTTTCACGGAGCCAGCCTTTGCCGTGCGTCTTGAAAGGGCCGAGCGGGCTGTCAGCGACGGCTATTGCAGAGTGTTCGTCCGCCGAATAGGCCATGTAGAATTTCCCGTTCCGGAACGAGACCTCGGGTGCCCAGAAGCCGCGCGTGCCGACAACATCGCCTTTTTTCAGGCAGTAGCCCGCGTTTTTCCAATGAATGAGGTCGTCCGAAACATGAACCTCTATGCCGTCCATCCCGTTTTCGCAGGTTTCGTAGAAGGGATACTCCGGCGTGAAAGTCGGCATACTGTTTTCCTTGGTGCAGTAAATGTAATATTTTCCGTCATGATGAAAGAGAAAAGGATCTCCGCCATCAAAAAGCCGTTTTCCGAGCATAATTTTCCCCGCATTCTGAATTTACTTTAATTATAACACACTGCCAATAAATTGTCAATAGAAAATCCGGAAGTTTTTGCCGTCCGGGGCTTTTTTGTACAAAAAAGCCGTAACGCCGCACCGAAAGGCGCGGCGTTACGTATGATAAATCACTTGTTGTAAATTCTCGCTTCCCAAGCCTGTCCGGCTTCAAGAGTCTTTATCTCTTCCTCGGTGACCTCGGGGATCGTCACGTACTTTAACGGATTGACCGTCTTCGAGTCGATTCTGATCTCAAAGTGCAGATGAACTCCGTACGCGGCTCCGGTCTGTCCCATCTCGCCGATCTGCTGACCCTGATATACATTGTCGCCGACCTCAACAAGGAGCTTGCTCATATGCGCGTAGAGCGTCTCAAGACCGTCGTTGTGCTTTATCCGCACCGATTTGCCGTAGGACGGTGTGTAGCCCGCCCAAATGACCTCTCCGCCGTCTGAGGCGTAGATCGGGTCGCCCTTGGTTCCGGGCATATCGATTCCGAGGTGGAAGTCATAGGAGCCATAGAGATCGCGGCTTCCGTAGCCAGAGGAAATTCCCTTGACGGCGACGCAGGGCGCGATGAAGGTTCCGGTCGGAACGGCGTCGGGAATCGGCTTTGTGCCGCGCTGTATGACCTCGTCGACCGACGCTTCGTGGATTGTCTCGGAGAGTTCTTTTCTCGATGTCTCGGTTCCCGATTCGTCGTGAGTTATCTCGTATGTAACTGTGCGAAAGCCGTCCGCGCCCTCCTGAAGAAGTACGTCCTTCCCGACAAACGAATCGGGATCGTCAATGTACACCGTCTCAAAAGGCACGACCTCGTCGACCGTCTCGGTCGAGATAAGGCTGTAGCCGAGGGTTTTGTCGACATTCTGCGCATTCACCGCGGCGCGGGTGAGTCCGAAATCGACGTCGGGGTCGACCGCCTCGTCAGACGGGGCGAGCGACGCGAACGCGCTGACTCTGACGCTCTCATTCGCGGCGAGCGGATTTATCATGTCGTTTATCTCGTCGATCGGATAGAAATACTCGTTCGGGCAGTACTGCTCCTCAATCGAGATCTCGCTGTCAAACTCGATCCGGTCGTATCCGTCGGCGTTTTCGAGAAGCTCATCTGAGATATCCGAAATGAGTGCGCGGAGACTCTCGGTGTCCTCGGTGGCCGCGGTCATTACGCCGTCGACCCAGAGCATACCGCCGACCGAATATTCGTCCGAGGCGGCGTTTTCGAGGATAGCGAGGCAGTCGTCATAGGTCAGAAACTCGGGATTCTTCGCGTAGGCGATCTTATAATCAATTTTGTTCGAGAGCTTTGTATATTCTCCGATGTCGGCCGAGATCTCGGACTCGAGTGCGCGCTTCGCGTCGGTCATCTCGTTATATGACGAGACATATCCCACGTTCTCGCCGTCAACGCGTGCCTCGATGACGATATCATACGAAAGTATATTCGCGATATGGAAGACCGCGACGGCCGCCATAAGGCAGGGAAGAAGGATATCGAGTATCCGGAGTGTCAGATTTGCTTTTTTCCTCATCATTATAAGATTCCTGGCCTTATGAAGCCGGGGCGTCCTTTCCGCCCGTTTTTGCGGGCATTCCGCTTGGTGTGATTTCAGATAAAAAGGTTACGCGCGTGACGCGTAACTGTATATATTATAACCCATGATTCAGAATTTGTCAAGCGGTTTTTCGAAATTTGTGCATTTTGCGGAAGATTTTTTTTCGTCTCCCTCTTGTAAGTCAGCGCGGATTGTGGTATAATAATGTAAAGAAGCTCTATTTATAACACTTTACGGAGGATAAAATAAAATGGCTGAACTCAGATGGAATCCGATGATAAAGGACTGGGTCATGGTGGCCTCCAACCGCCAGAACCGTCCGCAGATGCCCAAGGACTGGTGTCCCTTCTGTCCCGATCCGAACGATCACAACCCGAACAAGAAGGTTCCGGACACCTACGAGGTGCTTGAATACGACAACGACTTCCCCGCGCTCTCTCAGAATCCGCCCGAACCCGACGACGTCGCGACCGACTTTTACAAGGTGAGAAAGTCGCACGGCAAGTGCGAGGTCGTTCTTTACTCCCCGGATCACACCGGAACCCTCAAGGAGCTTTCGGATGAGCATCTCCGCAAGCTTGTCGACCTCTGGGTCGAGCGTTTCGAGGTCATGAAGTCGGATCCCGAGATAAAGTACGTCTTCATCTTTGAAAACCGCGGAAACGAGGTCGGCGTCACTATGCCGCACCCGCACGGTCAGATCTACGGCTATCCGATGATCCCGAAGAAGATCGAGCTTGAACTCGACGCCGCGAAGGAGCATTTCGACGAGCATCACGAGTGCATCTTCTGCCGTATGAACAAGGAAGAGACTGACGCCAAGCTCAGAATCGTCCACGAGAACGAGGATTTCGTCGCGTATATCCCCTTCTTCGCCGACTACACCTACGGAATTTATATCGTCGCGAAGTCGCACAAGCCGACGATCGCTGATTTCAATGACCGCGAGAAGGACAATCTCGGCAAGATCATCCGCGACATTTCGGGAATGTACGACAACATTTTCGAAGAGCGTCCGGTCTTCCCGTATATGATGTGTATGCACAACGCTCCGGTCAACTGCGATATCGAGGGACTTGACGATATCTATCATTTCCACATCGAGCTTTACCCCGTGCTCCGCGCGGCAAACAAGCAGCAGTTCATGGCGTCGAGCGAAACCGGCGTCTGGGCGCACTGCAACCCGACCGCTCCCGAGGAAAAGGCCGAGGAAATGCGTCAGGCTATGGCGAGATATCTGGCGAAGAAGTAAACCGAACAGTAAAAAAGCCTTCCCGGACGGGAGGACTTTTTGGTTTGCCTGAAGGACAAAAAGTCTGTCCCGGGTCGGATCCGACCCGGGACTTCTCTTTAATTTTAATTTAACGGCTCACATCTGCGCCTTGTAGTAGTTTATAAGGCAGCCGCGCAGGAGGATGTCTCGCTCATCGTCGGTGAGCTTTCCGAGCGAAAAGGAGGTTTCCTTTTCGCCGTCGGGCTTCAGGATCACGGCGTTGAGCTTTTCCGCGCCGGACGCGATCGCGTCCTTCACGCCCTTTATGAGAACGTAATCCCCGAGCCCGAATTCTCCGAAGGAATCGGAGAGAAGCGGGAGCATTCCCCAGTTGATGAGGTTGCTTCTGTAACGCTTCGTGGCGTATTCGACCGCGATGTTCGCCGAGCCGCCGAGGACTCTCTGACATGACGCCGCCTGTTCTCTCGCAGATCCGTCACCCGGCTTCACGGCGCAGACAACGCTTCCGAAACCGGTGTTCTCCCACGTGCAGGGCGAAATTCTCGCGAGGATTTCGGGGAGGATCGACTCGCCGGTCTCACGGCTCTTTTCGAGCGCGCGGACTTCCTTCGCGCGACCGACGTATTCCGGATCCTTTCTCGAAAGCGCGAATTCGGACAGCTTTTCTGGATTCGAACGATAGGACGAGGTCTCGCCAGACGGGATAAGCTCGTCGGTTGTAGTGACCGGGTCGGTGATCACCGATACGACCTTCAGTAGAAGATTCTCGGGAAGCTCAGGCATCTTGTTCCAGTCGGCGATGCCGGGGCCGATGATGAGCTTCGCGTCCCTTTCGGCCTTGCCGTAGCCGTTGTAGACGCGGTGAGCGTAAATGCTGCCGTCGAAATGATAATCGGGAGTCGTGTACTCGACCTCAAGCTCGGTCGCGGGGGTGAGGATTCCGCCGTTCGCAGCCGTAGCCGCGATGCTGCGCGCGTCCATAAGAGCGACCGCTGAGAGCTGACCGTTGCCCGGCTTCGAACCCTCGCGGTTCGGGAAGTTTCTCGTCGAGTGGCGGATGCTGAGTCCGCCGTTCGCCGGGACGTCGCCCGCGCCGAAGCAGGGACCGCAGAACGCGGTTTTCAGCGTTACTCCGGCTTCCATCAGCTTTGCCGCCGCGCCGTTTCTGACGAGCTCGATATAGGTCGGCTGGCTTGCCGGGTACGCCGAGAGCGCGAACTCGCCGTTTCCGGTCGATTTTCCGGAGAGAATATCGGCCGCCGCCATGAGATTGTCAAAGGTTCCGCCCGCGCAGCCCGCGATGACTCCCTGATCGACCCTGATTCCCCTGTCGGTGATCTTGTCGGTGAGCGGGAGTTTCACCTTGCCGCCGAACTGCTCCTTCGCGGATTCCTCGACCGAGCGGAGAATGTCGCCGGGATTCTCGCAGAGATCCTTTATTTTGTAGACATTGCTCGGGTGGAAGGGAAGCGCGATCATCGGCTCGACGCGCGAGAGGTCGATCTTGATCACGCCGTCGTAATAAGCGACCGCGCCTGGAGTGAGCTTTCTGTAGTCGGAGGAGCGGCCGTGGAGCGAATAGTAACGCTGGGTCTCGCTGTCGGTGATCCAGATCGACGAGAGGCAGGTCGTTTCGGTCGTCATGACGTCGATTCCGTTGCGGAACTCGATCGGGAGATTCGAAACGCCGTCGCCGACGAACTCAAGCACCTTGTTCTTGACGAATCCGTCCTTGAAGACCGCGCCGATCAGTTCGAGTGCGACGTCCTGCGGGCCGACTCCGGCCTTCGGCGATCCGGTCAGAACGACCGCGACAACCTCGGGACGTCTGATATCATAGGTGCGCGAGAGGAGCTGCTTGACAAGCTCGGGTCCGCCCTCGCCGATCGCCATCGTTCCGAGCGCGCCGTAGCGGGTGTGGCTGTCAGAGCCGAGGATCATCTTTCCGCAGCCCGACATCATCTCGCGCATATATGAGTGGATGACGGCGATGTGCGGCGGGACGAAGATTCCGCCGTACTTCTTCGCGGCTGAGAGACCGAAGACATGGTCGTCCTCATTGATCGTTCCGCCGACCGCGCAGAGCGAGTTGTGGCAGTTCGTGAGGACGTAGGGGATCGGAAACTCAGAAAGTCCGCTGGCTCTGGCGGTCTGGATTATGCCGACATAGGTTATGTCATGCGAGGCGAGCGCGTCGAACTTGATTTTAAGCTCATTTTCGTCGCCCTTGTTGTGCGCGGAGAGGATCGAATACGCGATGGTATTCTTTCTTGCCTCCTCACGTGAGACGTTTTCCTTTCCGAGCGCGGCGAGCTGGAGCTTTGCCGAGCCGTCGTCCTCGATCACCGTGCTTCCGAACGCGAGATACGCGCCGTTTCTGATTATTTCGACCATATATTTATTCCTCCGACATGTGGTTGCTTTTTTTCGTACAATAATATGATAGCACATATTTGTGAATTTTTCAAGATTCTTTCCTGCAAATCATAGTCAGACGATGATCTTTTGACCCGGCGCGGATCGGGTTTTAATCCTTTTCTGTCATAAGCGAGATGAAGCTTCCGTTTTCGGGGCACTTCAGCCTCCCGTCCTCCTGCCAGATCCGGAAAAGCTCTCCGGAGGCCGAGAACCAGAGATAGCGGCTGAGGCGTTTCGCGTCGTTCGAAAGGTGCCTTGGAAAGAGGCTTTCATATCCCGCGCAGAGCCTTTCGGCGGCTCTGTTCCAGCCGGGGACGAGCGTGAGGAAGATTTTTTCGCGAAGCTCCGAAAAGCGTCTGTACTCGCCGGCCGTCATCGCCGGGATTTCCGACACGAGCTTTCCGCCGCGCCTTCCGACGATACCGCTTTCGACGCAGGATGGGAGATGTTCGGTGTCAGAAGTCGTCCCGGTCGTCATCAGATCCTCGCAGATATTTATCTCGTAGTCGAAGAGGAGCGGCTTCCAGACGAATCCGGCGAAGTTGAACTGCTCGGCCGAATAGTGTCCGCGGCTTCCGAGATTTGAGTTTGACTGGTGTCCGACGCGGTAGACCGGGCGGTCGGAATTCTCGGCATGGCCGATATAACGCCACCTGAAGCCGTCATACGCCGCCGGGATCTCTGGGTAGGGAAGCTTGCAGTGATCCGCGCTCAGGTCATAGAAGGCCTTGACGCCGTAGAGATATTTCAGCTTTTCGTCGTTATATCCGGCGCGGTAGTGACTGACCGACTTCATTTCGTCAGAGAGCTTTGTCAGCGCGTCATACATCGGGTCGGCGAAGCCCGAGATAAGTTTTGACGTGTTTTCGTAAAGCCAGTCGCTCTGACGGTTTGTCGTTATCGGAAAATCGGTCTGATATTTTCCCTTTGAGACCTCGGTCACGGCCTCGCGCCTTATGAGATTTCTCAGCGAGTCCTCGATATAATACGCGGGGACTCCGCAGAGCTTTGAGAGCGACTCGACGGTTCGCGGCGTCTCGTATGAGTGCCAGAGGATGTTCTGACTCAGCGCGTCGGAGATGTACTCGTCCGGGAACGGGACGTTCGCGCCGTAGTTGCCGCCACCGTAGATGTCGAGCCTGAGTTTTACCGGGTGAAGCGCGGATTCTTCCATTTTTTCATACTCCTTCTGAAGCTTTTTTCTCGCCTCGGACAGCCGCCATGTGACCGTCCCCTCGGGGATTCCGAGCTTTCGCGAGATTTCTTTTGTCGAAAGGTCGTCAAAATAGTGGAGTACGACAATGTCGCGCCAGATCGACGAGAGCCGCGAGATCATAAGTCTCAGCCTTGCCGCTTCCTCCTCGATATTGTCCGGTTCGGGTTCTGGGAGATCGGGCAGGGTGTCGATCGAGACTATGTGATTTCCGGCCGCGCGTCTGGCGAAAACTCTGCCGGTATTCTTCGCGATTCCCCAGAGCCAAGGCTCAAAGCGACTCTCGTCGCGAAGCCTTGGAAGACTTTTCAGAGCAGCCAAGAATATCTCCTGCGAAAGCTCGTCAGCCTCGTCATATGTGAAGGTGTGTCTGACCGCCCAGCCGTAGATCCGGTCGACGTATTTCTCTAATCTGCAAGCGTCCACATTTTCACGTCCTTTCACCTGTAAAGTGACGAAAATCCGCGTCTCATTGGGTGAATCCGGAAAAAAATCCGATTATCTGTCAAGAATCATATCGTCGAGCTTTATTATGTCGCCCGCGCCCATGACGATCAGCATATCGCCGGATCTCAGCTCGGAGCGAAGGTACTTCGCGATCTCCTCGTCCGATGGGAGATAGATTCCGCCAGCCGCCTTGGCGAGCTTTTCGGAGCTTACGCCGAAGGTGTTGACCTCGCGCGCCGCGTAGATGTCGGCAAAGACCGCGTGTACGCCCTCAAAAGCCGCCGCGAAGCCGTCAAAGAGCGACGCCGTGCGCGAATAGGTGTGCGGCTGGAAGACGACGAACACCCGCTCATAGCCCATCCCGAGCGCGCCCGAGAGGGTCGCCTTTATCTCGGTCGGATGATGCGCGTAGTCGTCAAAAACCGGAATTTTGTCGCCAGAGTCGGTCGTCATGTCGCCGCGGTATTCCATTCTTCTTTTTGCTCCGCGGTAGCTTCCGAGTCCCTTTGAAATGTCCTCAGGCGAGACGCCGCAGATATCCGAGGCCGCCGCCGCCGCGAGCGAGTTCATCACGTGATGCGTTCCGATGACTCCGAGCTTTACGTGAGTGAAGAATTTACCGTCCTTTTCGATGTCAAACTCGGCGCGCCCGTGGTCGCGGGTGACATTCGCGGCCGTGAAGCTTCCGCCCTCGCCGAACGAGACGAGCTTTCCCTTGTAGCCCTCAAGAGCCTTTCTGACGTTCGGGTCGCCGACATTCGCCACGGCGTATCCGTTCTCCGCGATCGAGAGATAGCGTCTGAACGAGTCGATTATCTGATCTATCCCCGAGAAATAATCGGTGTGGTCGAGGTCGATGTTGAGCACGACCGCGATGTTCGGCGTGAACGAGAGGAAGGAATCCTGATATTCGCAGGCCTCCATTATGAAGTCGCGCTTCGAGCCGAGACGATACGCGCCGCTAAGCTCGTCAAGCTCGGCTCCCAAGACGATTGTCGGGTCACGTCCGGCGGCGAGGAAGATGTGCGAGATCATCGAGGTCGTAGAGCTTTTGCCGTGCATTCCGGCGACGCCGATCCGGTTCTCCGATTGACTCATCAGCCAGCCGAGAAAATCGGCGCGGTATACGCAGAATTTCTCACCCTTCCGGTCGGCCTCAAGCGCGGCGGCGAGTTCGGGCTGATCGGGCTTTATCGCGGCGGTGTAGACGATGACGTCATAGTCTTTGATATGCGCGGGATCGGTTTCATAGAAGATTTTCACCCCGTCGTCCTCGAGAGCCTTGGTGAGCTTTGACGGCGTGCGGTCGTAGCCGCCGACAATCTGCCCGCGGTCGTGCGCGATATGCGCCAGCGATGACATACTTATGCCGCCGATTCCGATGAAATAGATCTTCCGCGGCACCGAAAAGATCTTTTCGAGCCTATCCTTACTATAGCTTGTGTACATGATTTTCCTCCGATGGGCGTTGCCTTAATATTACATTATATTATACCACAGACCTGCGCGATATTCAAGCCCCTGTCCGAAAAAAACATTTTCGACATTTATCACGGTCATTCAAATTCTGCTCTTGTTCCGTTAAAGAAATTCTTTCCTTGACGCCGAACAAATTTCAAAAAAAACGGATTTATTTTTCATAAATTCAGTGTATAATATTGGTAGGTGATGAAGCGGGGAAGTGCTTCTGAACCTACCGCATCATACAGGCATAAAAATGCCGCGCTTCGCGTAGGACGCAGGGAAGGCGCGGATGCCTGAAAGTCATTGTCATACTTGGAGGTATAAAAATGGTTATATCCGATATCAAAGTAAGAAAGCTTTTCGACGAGGGACCAATGAAAGCCATCGTCTCCGTAACCTTCGACGGTCAGCTTGCCGTTCATGACATCAAGGTCATCAACGCTCGCGACAAATTTTTCATCGTCATGCCCAGCCGCAAGAATCCCGACGGCACATATCGCGATATAGTTCATCCTATAAACGCACCGTTCAGAAGCGTTCTTGAGGAAGCTGTCATCGACGCCTACAACAAGGCTCTCGCCGAGGCGGAGGCTGAGGCCGCGGCCGAGGCTGTCGAAAAGGATGCCGAAGGCTTCACCGAAAACGTAACTCCCGACGCCGAATAAAACAGATCTGATGAAAAAGACTGCCGCTCTCCCGCGGACAGCCTATACATTTTCATTGAATTTCTGTGGTATCGCCGGATCGCCTTAACGCGGTTCGGCGTTTTCATTTTTCTATAAAAAGCGGGCCTTGGCGGAGTTTCCGCCAAGGCTTCTTTCTGTGATCATCTTCCGTAATTGTTCCACTGATCGTTCTGATTCTGGTTCTGACCGCTCCACTGGTTATTCTGATTCCACTGACCATTCTGCCCTTGCGCGGGGTTCGAATAGGGCGGCGGATTCATTCCGCGGTTCTGGCGCATCGCCTGCGCGCGGAGCTGTTCGCGCATACGGCGTTCACGCTCGGCGCGTCTTCTGCGGCGGATCCTCTGCGCGCGGATGTAGAGAACCACGTATCCCGCCACCGCGAGTACGATCAGGATCACAAGTGTTTTCACGATGATTCCGATCACCGAAACGCTCGCCTTCGTTCTGAGGACGACGTCTCTTAACCAGATTCCGTAGTCGCCGTCGGGCGATTCCGAGTCGGGAGTCTTTATCCAGAGCTTGAGCGTGTCGACCTCACCTCCGGTCTTCGCGACGAAATCCTTTATCTTGAAGCTGATCTCCTGAAGCTCGTTCGGCTTCACGAGAACCTCTCCGTCGAAGACGACCGCGTTCGTCTCAGAATCGCCGCTCTTTTCGAGCCGAAGCATCACGTTCACCCCGGCGACGTCTGCCGGAGCCTCGACCATCATTCCGAGCGTTATGAACTGCGCGTCCTTAAGCGCACTGGCTTCGGATATCACGGTTCCGATTCCTGCGTATTCGGTCGGGATTCCGGTAGATTTCGCGTGGAGCATCGTCGTCTGTCCGTCGCCGAACGGACTCAGGTCGACGTACTTGAAGTTATCGGTCGGGAAGAATTTGCAGATGCTGCCCTGAGTGAGATCGAAGAGCGTACGGTCGCCGAAGCCCTTGGCAAACTCGCTCTCGTCGGCGCGGATCGCGTCGATCACGGTGCGGACGTTGAATATGTCATATTTCACGTTGTCGGGCATGAAGAGACTGAACGCCCCGCTTCCGACAAGCGTCTTGACGAACGAGGTGACGTCTGCGCTCTTTTCGGTGTCGATCCGCTCGAAGACCTGATAGATCGTCTTTTTCGCCAGCGGGAACTGCACGTTTCCGCTCTCGGCCGACCAGAGTCCGTAGTGGAAGCCCTCGCCCGAGTGGTCGACGTGTCTGTGCCAGATGAAAGCGTCGATGTCATCGTTCTGGGCGGCCGCGTAGTAGGCCAGCGCGAAGGCCGCCGCCTGCATTGACTGCGAGTCGTTGCTTGCGGGATCGCCGTTCACGCCGAACTCGCCGATTATGATATTTCTGACCCCGCCGTTGTAAGTCATCGTGTCTGAGTGCATATAATCAGTGAGGACGCCGATGTTCTTCATCGTGATGAAGGGCGTTGTGTCGGAGGTAGTCGCGTAGTCGTCGCTCCAGAACTCGGTGAGCGACTTGTCGGACGGATAAGGATTTATCGAGAGTCCCCACGGAATGTCGCCGGAATTCCGCACGACCGACGCGAAGAAGTCGAGATATTCCTTTGACGACCAGTCGAACGCCGGGTCGACCTCTCCGCCGGGCGCGGCCGACGCCGAGTTGAAGTTGTTTCCGAGCGAGATGAAGACCCGCCCTTCGGAGTAATGCGAACTCATCGCCGCATAGGCGACTCTGAACGCCGTGTGATATGCGTAAACGCTCGACTGGAGCGACGAGGCTCCGGCGTTGTGCCAGTTGCGGCCGGAATTTATCTCAAAGCCGAGGATGAAGTTCGGAACGAATCCGTAGGCATGATCGGCGCGGGTGTAGTGCGACGCCATGTAATCCATAAAGGCCTGAAAATTCTTCATCGCGGTCTCGTTCCGGGTATTGAGCGCGAAGGACTGCGCGTTGTCCGAGATCCCGTCGTAATATAAGCTCTTCACGACCGAAGAGGCGTTGTCAGAGGGCTTTGAGAGGATGAAGTTCATGTAGACATTCATCCCGGAGTCGGTGAGCGATTTGATCTTGTAGTCGAGATTTTCGAGCTTCGCACGGTTGACGTAATAGGTCTGTCCGTTGTAGACGAAGGACGCGGTTCCGTCGGTATTCTCGCCGACGAGGTAGTCGTTTATCGCGACGGTGACGAGCGCGTGGCGAACGCCGAGGAGCTGAAGGTCGGGGATCATCTGAGCCTGAAGACCCTTTTTACTTTTTGTCGTCGGATACGGCTCGATGTTCTCGGCGAGCTTTGTGAGATTTTCGATATACTTCGCGCTGGTGACGATGACATACGAGCCGTCGGCCGACTTTTCGGCGATGAGGAACTTAGAGTAGAGCCGGTTCGCGTTGCCGTTTATATACGGGAGCGTGACCTTCATCGTCTCGGCTGCCTTTACGGTGGCGATGGGTTCGAGCGTCGAAAGCTCGGAAGTCGACTGCCACGGCGAAAGCTCAAAAACATAGAGCGTCTCGTTCTTATGCTCACCGACATAGCTTTTTTCAAGACTTATGTTTATTGTGATATCTGTGCCTTTTTTATTGAGGGCTATCGAAGTTATTTCGCTTGTCGCGGGCTTCGCGGCGGCGGCCGGAATCATCGCGGCCGCGGCGATCACCGTCAGGGTGAAAAGCAGGACGAAAAAGCGGATTATCCGTATTTTTTTGTTGTTTTCCATGATAAATTCTCCGTAAGCGTCGTTATGGATTCCTCTTCACTATATATCATATCACATTTTTCGGCAAAAATCAATCGGTTTTTGAAAAATATCTTGCGGATATCGCAAAATTTTTTATCTCGGTTTATATAATTTCTGAGATGAGATTGTAAAAACCTCTTGACAAAACCGGGAAAAGGGTGTATAATATTGTCATGGCAGGACAAACAGTTCTGTAATAGTTGCACACATGAAGCCATATCTTCGGTGCGCGGCGAAATAATATCATTTAAGGAGTTATTAAGAAATGAAAAGAACACTCGCATTCATCCTCTGCATGGTAATGCTCGTTTCCATGGCAGCTCTCGGCGTATCCGCCGCGGCTTCGTACTCTGACAAGGAACCCACTGACGTCGGAACTCTCGTCGTCAAGAAGGGCGCATCCAAGAAGGACATCACCGAGTCGAACGGCTCGGTTGTCAATCTCGCTGACACCGGCACATCCTTCTGCCCGAAGGCTAACTGCTGGGTCCGTTACGAGTTCAACGCTGAAAAGGCTGGTACTTACACATTCGTGATCGAGTACGTCGCACGCCCTGACAAGGATCGCGGACTTGACTACGCTATCGATTCGACCGACGCTTCCAAGCGCGTTCTCCTCGACCTCGACCAGAGCGCGGATCATCGTTTCGCGATCGTTACCGAGGAGCTCACCGCCGGCACTCACAGCTTCTACTTCTTCTGCCCGACCGGATTTGACGATTCCAACCTGAAGAGC
Organism: uncultured Eubacteriales bacterium; assembly: GCA_934503195.1. GTDB lineage: Bacteria > Bacillota > Clostridia > Oscillospirales > CAG-272 > Flemingiibacterium. The sequence continues at coordinate 42,720 of CAKSVM010000001.1, read as the reverse complement.
TGCGACGTATACGGCTGGTCCGCATACTTCACCAAGGCTGCTGAGGCTTCCAAGCCCGCTGTTACCGACGCTCCGAAGACCGCTGACACCGCGGTTGTCGCGGTTGTCGCTCTCGCCGTATCGGCTTCCGCCGCTATCGTTGTCGCTAAGAAGCGCGCTCACTGATTCTTTTCAGGAAAGTAAAGTAAAAAATCTGACATGAAAGCCCCATCGCCCGATATGGCGGGCGATGGGGTTTTTAATATTCTTATTTTTGAGATAAAACGAAAAATCTCTCCGGGGATGCCGGAGAGAGATTCGTATAGTGTGATAACGCTCTTTTGTAAAAACTCAGAGCTGCTCCTTGACCTTGGAGCTTTTGCCGACTCTGTCGCGAAGGTAGTAGAGCTTTGCGCGTCTTACCTTACCGACTCTTATGATCTCGACCTTGTCAACGTTCGGGGAATGTACCGGGAAGGTCTTCTCGACGCCGACACCGTACGAAACGCGTCTGACAGTGAAGGTCTCGGAGATGCCGCCGCCATTCTTTGCGATAACGGTTCCCTCGAAGATCTGAATACGCTCACGCGAACCCTCTTTGATCTTGTTGTGAACACGGACGGTGTCACCGACATTGATCACCGGGACATTTTCCTTGAGCTGCTCATTTGTTAAAGCCTTGATTAAATCCATTCTGGCTTCCTCCTTGAATTATTTTATTCAATCGATGAAAGTATTCGTGCCGAGCTTAGCAGAGGAATGCTTCCGTCACGCGACAGCCTCAGCTTCGCATAACAAATATATTATACCACATTTTTTCAAAAATTGCAAGAGGGTGCGGCAAATTTTTTCCGGGATTTTTCACGATATTTTCTCCTCACAGAGGGACTTTTATGTAAAGAACAAAAAAATTCCGCAATACGCTTTACTTTTCGCGCGATTTGTGATAAAATAATAGTAAGCAGGGAATAATTTACCCGAGGAGAGGTGAGCGTGTGAACCGGAACGGAAGAAACTTCAAAGCCGAATATTCGAATATCCCCGGAAGAATGCCGGACGCACGGAAGGTGTCGGGGCAGAATTACGTAAATGGTTCCGTAAGCAGACGTCCCGATCAGAGTGCGTACCGACCCGCGCGTCAGGCGGCGGACTCACAGCGTCCGCGGGTGAATATGAGAAATGACATTAACGGAGCGAGCGTAAGGCCGACTCGCGGGGCTTATCCGAACGCGAATAACGTAAGGCCGAACCAAGGCGTCAGAGTCGACACTCTCCGTCCGGTCAGCAGCGGCGGCAACTATCAGCCGCGCCCCCGGACTCAAATCGCGGCGCAGGGTAATTCCCGGCCGAAACCACGCCCCACCGCGAAAAAACGCGCGAAGAATTCCTTCCTGCGGGATTTTCTCCTAGGGATGGGAATCGGCTTTGCGATCTTCGGAACCGCGGCGATTTTCGTCGTCCGCGCGATAACAGATTTATTCATATGAGACTTGATAAATTTCTCTCGGAGGCGGCGGTATGCAGCCGCTCCGAGGCCTCAAAGGCCGCCAGAGCCGGAAAAATCGCGGTCGACGGCGTCACCGTGAAGCGCGCCGATATTCACATCGATCCCGAAAAGAATTCGGTCACCTATTCCGGCGAGCCGGTTTTTTATAAAAAATTCACCTACATAATGCTGAACAAGCCCGAGGGCTACATCTCGGCGACCGACGATCCGCGCGAGAAGACGGTTCTTGAGCTTCTTGACGACCGCTTAAGAAAGCTCGGGCTTTTTCCGGCCGGGCGGCTTGACAAGAACACGACCGGACTTCTGATTCTCACAAACGACGGCGGGCTCTGCCACCGGATTCTCTCGCCGAAGAATCACGTCGCGAAGACCTATTTCTTCCGCTCCGAACGTGATATCACCGAGGAGGATCGGCTTCGTCTTGAACGCGGGATAAACCTTGACGGCGAGCTCACGAAGCCCGCGAAGGTCGTCCTTTCGGACAGCCGTTCGGGCGAGATCACGATCACCGAGGGAAAATTCCACCAGATAAAGCGGATGCTCGAAGCCGTCTGCAACAAGATCACTTACCTCGAACGGATTGAGTTCGCCGGGATCCCGCTCGACCGCACGCTCTCGCGCGGCAAGTGGCGCGAGCTTACAAAGGATGAGGAAGAAGCCCTGAAAAGTCACTGAATGAAAGGAAATACATAAAATGGATATTATAAAAACACTCGCCGCCGAACTCGGACTGAAGGAACCGCAGGTCGAGGCTACCGTCGCGCTTCTCGACGAGGGAAGCACGATCCCCTTCATCGCGCGATACAGAAAGGAAGTCACGGGTTCGCTCGACGACGAGCAGCTTCGTAATCTTTCCGAAAGGCTCAACTACCTCCGCTCGCTCGACGAGAGACGCGAGGAGGTCAGACGGCTCATCTCCGAGCAGGAAAAGCTGACGCCAGAGATAAGTCTCGCGCTCGACAACGCAAAGATTCTGACCGAGATTGAGGATATCTACCGCCCGTTCAGACCGAAACGCCGTACACGCGCGTCGGTCGCGCGCGAACGCGGACTCGAACCGCTCGCCGAGGCGATCTCAAAGCAGCTTAAAATCTACAAGCCGACTCTGAAGGAGATCGCGGAATCGCTCGTGAATCCCGAAAAGGGAGTCGAGACTGTCGAAGACGCCTTTGCCGGAGCCTGTGACATAATCGCCGAGGACATTTCGGACAACGCCGAGTACCGCAAGCGCATCCGCGCGCTGACGAGCGAATACGGCGAAATAGTCACAAAGCAGGCGAAGGACGAGGATTCGGTCTATTCGCTCTACTACGATTTCCACGAGAAGCTCTCGAAGCTTCCCGGACACCGGATTCTCGCGATAAACCGCGGTGAGAAGGAGGAATTTCTCAAGGTCTCGCTCGATATGCCCGAGGATATCATATTAAACTGGCTCTTCGCCGAGGTCGTGAAGGAGCAGAACAGCCCGGCGAAGAAGTATATTCAGTCGGCGATTGTCGACAGCTACGAGAGACTCATCGCGCCGAGCGTTGAGCGCGAAATAAGATCCGCGGCCTTCGACGAGGCCTGCGAGGGCGCGATAAAGGTCTTTGAGGACAACTTAAAGCATCTTCTGATGCAGCCGCCGCTCAAAGGCAAGACCGCGCTCGGCTACGATCCCGGCTACGCGCATGGGTGCAAGCTCGCGGTTGTCGACAAGACCGGAAAGGTTCTCGACACGGCGGTTATCTACCCGATGAAGCCGCAGTCGCGCACCGAAGAGGCAAAGCGCGTGATAAAACGCCTGATCCGCGACTACAAGGTCGGCGTCATCGCGATCGGAAACGGAACGGCCTCGAAGGAGAGCGAGATCTTCATCGCCGGACTTCTCGGCGAGATTGAGGAGGACGTCAAGTACGCGGTCGTCAGCGAGGCGGGCGCGTCGGTCTATTCGGCGTCAAAGCTCGCGGCAGAGGAATTCCCGGATTTCGACGTCATGCAGAGAAGCGCGGTCTCGATCGCCAGAAGGCTTCAGGATCCGCTGGCCGAGCTTGTCAAGATCGACCCGAAGTCGATCGGCGTCGGTCAGTATCAGCACGACATGAAGCCGGCGAGACTCGACGAGGCACTCGGCGGAGTCGTTGAGGACTGCGTCAACAGCGTTGGAGTCGACGTCAACACGGCTTCGTATTCGCTCCTCTCCTACGTCTCAGGAATCAACGCGACGTCGGCGAAGAATATCGTAAAGTACCGCGAGGAAAACGGCGAGTTCAGGTCGCGCGCGGCGATAAAGAAGGTTCCGAGAATCGGCGCGAAGGCGTTTGAGCAGTGCGCGGGATTTTTACGCGTATCGGGTTCGGACGAAATTCTCGACTCGACCGGAGTTCATCCCGAGAGCTATCCGGCGGCGAAGAAGCTGCTCACGAAATTCGGCTACACCCCGGACGACGTGAAACACGGCGGACTTTCGGATCTTCGCGGAAAGTGCAAGTCAGAGGGCATGAAGAAGCTCGCGGCCGAGCTTGAAGTCGGCGAGCCGACGCTTGTCGACATAATCGGCGAGCTTGAAAAGCCGGGGCGCGACGTGCGCGACAGTCTGCCTCCGGTAGTGCTTCGCGACGACGTTCTCGACATCGAGGATCTTAAGCCCGACATGATTCTGACCGGAACGGTCAGAAACGTCATCGATTTCGGCGCGTTTGTCGATATCGGCGTGCATCAGGACGGACTTGTACACATTTCGCAGATTTCGAACAAGTTCATAAAGCATCCGAGCGAGGTGCTTTCGGTCGGAGACGTGGTGAAGGTCAAGGTACTCGCGGTCGACCTCAAAAAAAAGCGGATTTCGCTTACGATGAAGTTCTGAGAAAAGATTCTGTTGTTTTCCGGGGCATATGATAGGAAAGGCATTCATAAGCATAAAGCGCGTGCTACGGCGGATCTTCAAAAAGCCGCTCAGGATGATTCTGGTTTTAGCCGCGCTCGCGCTTGCCGCGTGTATTTTTGACGGGCGGATCGCGGATCTTGTCCGGGTGCGGTTCCGGGGGATTTCCGACGGCGAGCTTGAAGCGCACTTCATAGACGTCGGTCAGGGCGATTCGGTGCTTATCCGGACGAAGGAAAATGTGATTCTCGTCGACGCCGGAACCGAGGAATCGCAGTACAGGCTTCTGTTATATCTGAAGTCCTTCGGGATAAAGAAGATCGACTGTTTTGTGATGACGCACCCGCACGCCGATCATATCGGCGGTGCTCGGCGGATTCTGGAGAATTTCAAGATCGGCACGGTTGTGATGTGCGGATCGGATTCCACGTCGGTATATCTTGAGAGTGCGCTTGAAGTGATTGACGAGAAGGGAATAAAGCTGATCGAGCCGATTCCGGGCGACACATACGGAGTCGGAGAGATAAGCTTCCGTGTACTCGCGCCGAATGAGGGTGAGGATACCTCGGGAAACGACGGAAGCATTGTCATGAAGGTCATGTGGGGCGAAACGTCGTTTATGCTGACCGGAGACGCCGAGTCGGGTTCGGAGGCAAAGATTCTTTCGGTTTTTCAGCCGGAGGAGCTTAAGTGCGACGTGCTGAAGGCAGGTCATCACGGTTCATACACTTCGACGAGCGATGCGTTTCTCGACGCGGTGAAGCCGGAGTGGGCGGTGATCTCCTGCGGGCGGGACAATCCGTATTCGCATCCGCACAGCGAGCTGTTGGATCGGCTGAGGTCGCACGGGATTCCGGACGAGCGGATTCTCCGCACAGACCGGATCGGCGACATTGTATTCATCTCGGACGGGAAAGAAGTATATCTTTTCGGGAAGAGGGAGAAGTCAGCGGATGATTCTGCCGCGTGATGGGGGCAGAGAGAAAGAAAGGCTGCTGCCGCGAGAGCGGCAGCAGCCGATTTTGGTTTATAGGGCTGGAAAGTTACCATCCGATTGATGCCGGAGTTACCTCAGATATTGATCCACTTGCGCTTTTCGTCCGATTCAAGGATCGCGTCGAGTACGCGCTGGAGCTTGACTCCGTCGTGGAGAGTCGGAATGTAGCGGTCGGGATTTCCGTGCAGAAGGTCGATGAAGCACTGCATCTGCATCGTATAGAATTCCTTCGGAACCTCGATTGTCTCCATATGCTCGATCGCGTTGCCGTCCTTGATTCCCCCGGTGTAGTATTCGAGCTTTTCGGGGTGATTCAGATCAAAGCGGAACGCGCCCTTTTCACCGTAGACCTCGACGCGGATCTGGTTCGTGTTACCGAAAGCCGCGCGGGTGATCGAGAAGGTCGCCGAGGCTCCGCCGTCGAATTTCGCGAGGAAATGACAGAAGTCGTCGGTCTCGACCGGAGCGATCTCGTCGCTGTCAAGACGCTTTCTCTCCTTCACCGCGATTCCGAGGTCTGCCGCGAGACAGGTGACGTCGCCCGAGAGGAATGAGGCGAGGTCGAGAATATGTACTCCAAGGTCGCCAGAGACGCCGTAGCGCGCGTCCTTTCCGACAAAACGCCAGTCGAGTCCGCGATTCTTTATGAACGCGCTCGACTTGAAATACTGTGCGTAGAAGGTGATCACCTTTCCGATCTCGCCCTTGTCGACGAGATATTTCGCGTAGCGCACGGCCGGGAGGAAGCGGTAGGAGAAGCAGACCATCGACTTCACGCCCTTTTCGTCCGCGATTTTTTCGAGTTCGAGCGTCTCCTCATAGTTTACGCCGAGTGGCTTTTCACAACAGAAGGGCTTCCCGGCACAGACGGCCGCCTTTGCCATCGGCACGTGCAGATAGTTCGGCGTGCAGATATCGACCGCGTCGACCCCGGGGAGGTTTATGAGATCGTGATAATCGGTGAATCTCCGCTCCTCGGGGACGTTGTACTTTTCTCCATCGGCTTTGAGTCTTTCGGGCTTTATGTCGCAGAGCGCGTAGATCTCACAGCCCGTCGATCTTGAAAGCTCGCTTAAATGCTTTCCGGCGATGCCGCCGCATCCGATGAGTCCGACTCTGATTGTTTCGTTCATGCTATATACCATCCTTTTTTAACAGGTGCAGGGGATTTTTTTCTAAAAAAATCTCCTTATAATATATTGTAAACCATTTCGATTTGTGATACAATGTATATATCAACAAAAAGAGTGTACGTTTCAGCATTTTTTCAAGGAGAGCTTATGATCACAGCGAAATTTTCCGCGCTTTCGGGATTTGACGTCGATCTGCGCTTCGTCGGCGCGGCGCGCGGTATGTGGAACAGCGGAAATGTAATGAATATATTTGAAACCGAGGGGAGAAACGGAGATCTCCTCTACTACATGATCTCGGGCGAGCGGAGCTACAGAACCGACGGAGCGGATATCCTGACCCTTCATCCGGGCGAGGCGATCTTCATTCCGATCGGGACGAAATATACCTCAACCGTCGTCAGCGTTGAGGACTCTGAGGGGATCTTCATAGATTTCACGCTGTCCTCGGGTGGCGAGACGGTTTACATAGACGAGCCGTTTCGTGTAATCTCGGACGACCGCCTGAGACGCAGATTCGAGGCGGTCGCCGAGAACCGACCAGATCGGCTGAGAGTCCGTGCCGAGCTTTACCGACTTCTCTCGGACATCTCATCGGCCGCCGCGTCAGACGGACTCAGTCAGGCCGACAAAGCGGTCAGAGACGCGATGCGTGAGATCGGCCGCCACCCCGGAAACGAACTCGACGTTTCGAGAATCGCCCGCGAATGCTGTCTCTCCGAGACGGGTTTCCGGAGCCGCTTCAAGGAATGCTCGGGCGGATACGCGCCGACCGAGTACCGCAACCGTATGCGTGTAGAACGCGCGGACGAGCTTCTTTTGTCGGGAGAATTCACGGTCGCGCAGGTAGCCGAGCAGCTCGGATTCTACGACACGGCGCATTTTTACCGGATTTACCGCCGGATCCGCGGTCATTCGCCGCTCCGGAAATGATTTTCAGAAATTGAAGGTCAGCGTGTCGAAGAAGGTCATCTTGATGTACGAGAGATATTCCCGCACCATGCTGACAAAATAGAGTGCGGGATTCGCCGCCTCGGACGCGCAGACCTCGATCGGCCGCCAGTATCTTTTCGCCAGTGCCTCGATTCTCGGAAGATGGAAGGCCGTCGAGACTCCGATTATCCGTCCGCACTCGATTCCAAGCTCCTCGATGAGCTTTTTCGTGAGTCTTATATTCTCGCTTGTCGAATGCGACTCGGACTCCTCGATTATCCGCTCGGGCGCGATTCCGTGTGAAATCAGATATTCGCGCATCGCCGCCGACTCGGTCGTCGGCTCGTTGACTCCCTGTCCGCCGCTGACGACGCAGATCGAGTCGGGGAGCGCGTTCATGAGCTTTATCGTCTCGTCAAGCCGGAGGCTGAGCGTCTTGCTCGGGCCGTGAGGATATGTCCGGCATCCGAAGGTCACGATAAGCGTATCCGCGCCCGTGTCGCCAGAGGTCGACGCCGCGACGGCGTAGCTTCCCGCGTCCTTTGACGAGTCGAAGCCGATGTAGCACCAGAATGCCGCGAGCGTTATGAGATAGACCGAAATCAGCGTCGTGAAGATTATTTGCAGAGGCCTTGCCGCGCGTCCGAGCTTTTTTCTGAGCTTTTCACGGAAAACGACCGGGAGGACAACGACCGCGATCACAAAGAGCGCGAAAATGCTCATGACTCTCGAATCGAACCCGAGAAGACAGAGGATCAGATAGACCGTGTAATAGACCGCGACGATCCCGGACGTTATGAGCGTCAGACGGTCGAGAAATTTTTCAGCTTTCATTTTTTAATAATTTGTCGAGGAATGGCTCGACTCTGAGTCCGCCGCTGATTCTTTCGTATTCCGAGAGGGCGGCGTTTTTTTCGGCTTCGGACATTTTCGGGTCGAGAACGGCGCGGATCATGAGATTCTTCGGCGTCTCGTCAGGGTCGATGAGTTCGAGCGTCGTCACGTCATATCCGCGCGAGACAAGACGCTTGACTCTAAGCGCGTCGGTCAGCGTGTCGCAGAATTTCTGCTTTAACATCGGGCTTGAGAGGATGAAATCGAATTCCTCCCGGAGCGGCGCGTTTTCCTTTTTCACCGCGAGCTGCTTTGACATTTCGTGATGACAGCAGGGAGTCGAGAGGATTATTCCCGCGCCCCAGCGGATCGCGTTGTAGAGGACGATATCGGTCGCGATATCGCAGGCGTGGAGCGAGATCACCATATCCGGCTTTTCGGGAGGATCGTACTCGTTTATGTTACCCGAGACGAATTTCAGGTTTTCGAATCCCTGACGCGCCGCGGCCGCGTTGCAGAACTCAATGACGTCGGCCTTGAGATCGACGCCGTACATATGAACCTGACGCTTCCTTATCGCGGTGAAGTAATAGTAGACCGCGAAGGTGAGATAGCTTTTTCCGCAGCAGAGATCATAGATCACGGCCGGGCGTTCTGACGGGAGCCTGTCCTCAACGTCGCGGACGATTTCAAGAAAACGGTTTATCTGGCGGAATTTAGCCTGCTTTTTGTCGTGAATCCGACCGGTTTTGTCGGAAAGACCGAGTTCGAAGAGGAATCCGACGTCGCGCGACGGGTCGATTATATAGTGCTTCGACTCGTTGTGCGAGGCCGCCCCGGCCTCTTTGGCGTCGGGACTCAGCTTTCCCGAGATGTGAACCGAGTCGGATTTAGAGCGGCGGATCTCGATATCCCCGGCCGTCGTGAAGATGTTTGCCTGACGGAAGTCGGTGACCGCGCTTTTTATCAGAATTTCCGGCGAATAGGGAAGATTTTTGCGGGTTGCCTTGTTGTCCGCGCCGAAGGTCTCGGCGGCGAGCATCAGAATGCCTTTTTTGTCAAACGGAGTTATGACAAGCTTTACAACCGACTTGTCGGCGGATTTTGAGAAGACCGCTTTCTTTAAGATCCGGCGGTCGGTGATTTCGGAGAAAAGTGAGGAAAGATCGCTTTGCATATTTACCTCTTAAAAAATAATTCTTACTAAAATTATACCACACCGACGCTTATTTGTAAAACATATTTTGTAAATTTTTGATCCGACTTCATGTTTACAAAATCATGGTTTAATTTTTTTCCGCGATATGGTATAATTCATCTGATTATATTTCCATCGGAGGAAAAGCTATGTCCATAAAGGGCTTTCTGAAGGCCTGCGGCAAGGCTGCCGCTTATTTTGCCGTTTATTTTGTCTGGCAGGTCATCGTTGTGAACTGGGTTTCGATCATCGCCACATTCTTCGTCTCGTCGGGCTACGACGACACACAGATGCGCGACTACGGCGCTATGATGGACGAGATCACCGCGAAGGTTTACGACATAATCGATAAATACTCTCTCCACATAACCTTTGTGGCCGGTGCGCTGGCGGTGCTGACCTTTGTGATCATCTTCAAAGTCCGCAAGAAAAAGCCGCTTCTTGAGATGGGGATAACGAAGATTCCGCTTTCGCAGGTCCCCGTGCTGATCCTCTTCGGGCTTTCGCTCAATATGTTTATTTCGGTGTTCTTAAGCATGATTCCCTTTCCGGAGAGCTGGGTTGAGTCGTACAACACGTCGACCGGAGTAATCGCCGAGGCCGGGATTGTCATCACACTTCTGACTACGCTGGTCTGCGCGCCGATCGTCGAGGAGATCACCTTCCGCGGGCTGATGTATTCAAGACTCTGCAAGGGAATGCCGATGTTCGCGGCGATGCTGATCTCGTCGTGGATCTTCGGCGTCGTTCACGGAAACGTGATTCAGATGCTCTACGCGGCTCTGCTCGGATATATCATCTGCTATACAAGAGTCAAATATCAGTCGCTGACCGCCTGCATACTCGTGCATTTCGGGTTCAATCTCTTCTCGTGCTTCGGCGATCTTTTAGGAAACGTCAGCGAGTCGGTTATGTATATAATAATGCTCGGTGGCGCGGCGATCTCGCTCGGACTGCTCATCTACATTTCAAGGAGAAACAAAAATAAAATAGAATTCACAATGAAGGAGAACGAAAATGACCAGACACACACTTTATCTTGACTATCCCGCGAAGGAATGGGAACTCGCCTCGCCGATTGGAAACGGCTTTTCTGGCGCGATGATCTACGGCGGCGTCGGAGCCGAGCGCGTCCAGCTGACCGAGGAAAAAATCTGGGCGGGCGGTAAAATCGACACCTCCGACGAAACCTTCCGCGACAAGATTGAAAAGCTCCGCGCGGTGCTTCTCGAAGACCCGTCAAAGGCCGACGACTACGCGGTCGAGCTTCTCAAAAATTCATTCTACAAAATCAAATCTCAGGAGACGGCGGGCGAGTTCTTCATAACGTCCGAGGACGCGTCCGACGAATGCTCGGACTACCGCCGCGAGCTTGATCTTTTTAACGGAACAAGCCGCGTGTCGTTTGAGAAAAACGGCGGGAAGATTCTCCGCGAGTCCTTCGCGTCGTATCCGGATAAGGTTATCTGTATGCGCCACACCGGACCGCATTCGGTGAGGGTTTCATATTCGCGGAGAAAGGCCGTTCTGAATATCGACTGGAAGAAGCGCGAGTCGCATATCGTCGAGGGTGCGGCGGACTTAGGCGTTGAGAGCGTTTCGGTCGCGGGGAACATGATGACGATCCTCGCGCATCCGTCCGAGGGCGGCGAGCGGTTCACAGTGAAATTGAAGGTCATCACTGACGGAAAGCTCACCGACGACGGCCGCGATTTCCTTATCTCTAGTGCGACAAAGACCGATTACTTCATAGTCCTCGCGACCGGCGATGAACCCGAGTTCCCGGTCTGCGACTATGACGTGCTGAAAGCGCGTTCGGTTTCAGATGTGAACTCGCTCATGAGCCGGACGGAGCTTGATCTTGGCGACGAATTCGCAGAGCTTCCGGCGAACAGGCGGCTTGAAAGACTCAAATCCGACGACACCGCGTCGGATCCCGGACTCGCCGCGCTCTATTTCGACTTCGGACGCTATCTGCTCGTCTCGTCGAGCCGTCCGGGAAGTCTCCCCGCGAATCTTCAGGGCGTCTGGAACGCCTACACGTCGGCTCCGTGGAATTCCGACTATCACACGAACATAAATCTCCAGATGAACTACTGGCACGCCGAGACGACGAACCTTTCCGAGTGCGCGGAGCCGCTTTTCGATTACATGAACGATTACCTTCTCGAAAGCGGACGTGAGACGGCGAGAGTCAACTATAAGTGCGGCGGAACGGTTCTGCATCATCTTTCGGATATCTACGGCTTCACGGCGGCGGCCGACGGAGTGTGGGGACTCTGGCCGATGGGTGGCGCGTGGCTCTGCTACTCGATGTGGGAGCATTATCTCTTCACGCGCGACCTTGAATTCTTACGCGAGACGGCATATGATTACATCCACGACTCGGCGAGATTTTTCCTTGACTATATGTTCGAGAAAGACGGGGTTCTGATGACCGGACCCTCGACCTCGCCCGAGAATCACTATTTCTGCAACGGAAAGTCGGTGAATCTCTGCCTTTCGCCTACGATGGACATTGAGATCATCAGCGGACTCTTACGCTTCTACATCGAGACCGAGAAGCTTCTCTCGCTCGACGCCGCGCAGGCTGAGGAGGCGGAGACCGCGCTGTCAAAGCTTCCGCCGCTCAAAGTCGGAAAGCACGGACAGCTGATGGAGTGGCAGGAGGACTACGACGAGCCTGAACCCGGTCATCGTCACGTCTCGCATCTTTTCGCGCTCTATCCCGACGCGGCGATAAACAAGGACACTCCCGAGCTTTTCGCGGCGGCGAAGCGTTCGCTTGAACGCAGACTCGCGAACGGCGGCGGACACACCGGATGGTCATGCGCGTGGCTGATCGCGCTCTTCGCGAGACTCGGTGACGCCGACGGCGCGAAGTCGACGATCCACAAGCTTTTAACGAAATCGACGCGCGAGAATCTGTTTGATTCGCACCCGCCGTTCCAGATTGACGGAAACTTCGGCGCGACGGCGGCGATCGCGGAAATGCTCGTTCAGTCGCAGGGAAACCGGGTCGAGCTTCTTCCGGCCTTCCCGGCGGAGTGGGACGGAAGCTTTTCGGGGTTCTTGATCCGCGGCGGAGCCGAAATCTCGGCCGCGTGGAAGGGTGGAAAGGTGACTTCCTGTGTGATAAAGGCGGTCAGGGCGGACGTTGAGTTTGTGCTGAGCGTAAACGGCGGCGAGATCCCGGTAAGGCTGGGACGCGGCGAAAGTTTTATTTACGGATAAAGAAAGGCTGCTGCCGCGTTCGCGGCAGCAGCCGATTTTTGTGTGGGAAGCTTCGGGGAGCCGATGAGGAAAAACGTGAAGGGGTGTTGCTTTTATGGCAGTACTTTTGATGGATTATGAAAGAAAAGCGGGGCGGCCGCAGGCCGCAGGCGGCAACGCAGTTGCCGTCGACCTCGCCTGCGAGGTCGATTGCGCGCGAAGTGCGCAACCTGCACTCGCGTCCGGGCGGCGAAGCCGACCGGACGCGAGCCGTTCCGGCGCGCCGGAACACGCGAAGCGCGGCGTTTGCCGCGCTTCGCGCTCCTTCGTGGGCTTTTATGTGATTTTACATCTATGCGCGGATTTATCGCGAGCGTCCGCCGCACGTGGAATCTGTCCGCTACTTCACGATTTTGTTCCTGTATACCGGGTTTCCGGATTTCATGAAGCGCGCCGCTTCCTTGCCGTTCCAGTCGATAAAGCTTCTGAGACATTCCTCGAAGATGTTCCGGTCCGGCTCGTTTGCCGAGCAGATATAACGTCCCGGATTCGGAATGCTCGGAATCATCGTGTATACGTGCAGCGAATCATTTTCATAAGCGCAGTAGGCGTTCCAGCCGCTTTCGACCAGAAATCCGTTCAGCATCGCGAGATCAAGCGCGAAGGGAACGTTGCTGCCGAAAAGATCGACGGCAAGCTCGTCAAGCGACAGACGGCTGTGTGGATATCTCGCGCTCATCCTGAAAAGCGTTTCATTAGCGAAAAGATTGCGCGGGATATCTGCCGAGCAGGTGATAACCAATGTCGTCGGATCCGTGGCCGAGACGTTGAGACTTATAATTCCGTCAAGCGAAACCATCATGAGATTCAGGATTATCAGCGTGAAATAATAGAAAGCCATGCAGTAGTCAACTTCGATTTTATCCAGCGTCCGGACATCGTTGCTGAAGGTCAGCTGTATCACGGCGTTGTTTATACAGGCGTTGCCCTCATATTCAATCTGCTTGAAAAATGATGCGACATCAATCAGCGACGGTTTCCCAATCTGATCTTTAGCGAGGGTGGAGAACATCTTGGCAAGCCGGCTTATGTGCGAGAGATTCCGCACGTTTTCCGCGAGGAGTCTGCATGGGGTGTCCGCGTTCCGGTCAAAGAGAGCGTCTATCTGACTGTCAATCTGGCAGATTATATTGTGGTACAGCAGATCGATTCTGCCGAACGCGGGATTGTCGACGAAAATTTCATTGCCGACAAGAAGTATCAGCACATAGCAGTCCGAAACGTAGTGCTTTCTGAAGGCGAGTACGTTGTAGATCTTCGAAGTTACTCTGAAGCAGTCCTGATAGGTTCTGCCTCCCGACGGGAGGTCGTACAGAAGCCCGGTGTCTATGTATTTGCTTATGGACATTCCATCCGATATGTTCCGTATCAGTTTTTTCATTGTTCCGGTGGAAAAGCAGACTCGAAAATCCTTGTCGCATATGATCATCGGGATATAGACGTTGTCCACGCCGCGTTCCGTCAGATAATCGGCAAGATTTTTGTCGTATTGGGTTTCTTCACTTTTTTCTGTTTTTTTACTGAGATTTCGCATGGCTTTGGAATTTTTGGTTCTTTGTGGCTGTAAGCGTGAAGGGGTCAGACTATCTTTTCAAACGCGGCGATAATGAGTCCGGGCGAGACCTCAAGCCTCATTCCGGTGTCGCGGCAGCCGGCGTTTTCATAGCAAAGACGGGTCTGATGATTTTTTTCGGGGGTTTCGAGGGTGAAGCGGACGGCGTCGGGGAACTCACGCTCGCCGAGCTTTATCGCCCGGCGGGCGATGCCGCGGTTCTGACGCTCGGGCGAGATATAGATCCGCCCGAGGTGATATTCGCCGCGGCCGAGCTTTCCGAACGGTGTGCTGCCGCTGCATTTATAGAACATTCCGCCGACAAGCGAGTCGTTTTCAAGGATCGAATAGCATCTGAAGTCGTCGCTTTCAAGGCGGTCGGTGATGTCCTCCGTGCCGCGGAGGCAGGGGTTTCCGGTGTCATGGTAACGGATGAAGAGCGGGAGAAACGCGTCCTTCTGAATCGCAGAGAGCTTTTTCACGTCCTCCCGGAGAGTCGGGCGGATCGATACCATGGCGTTAATCCTCGATTGAGGTCTTTGCGCTGACGGTGATTTTCTCATCGTAGCAGGAGAAGATCGAGTCGATATCCACGTCGGGCTTCTTAGTGAAGAGGCTGACGACCGGCACGAGTATCAGTCCGAGAACCATCGCGATCGCTCCGGCGTTGATCGGGGACGAGATGAATTTGAGGAACATATTCGACACGGTGAGTCCGACTCCTACAATGAAGCTGGTCCAGACTGCCGCGCGGCTGACTCTCTTCATGTAGAGACCGTAGAGGAAGGGAGCGAGGAAGGCTCCGGCGAGCGCGCCCCACGAGATGCCCATCAGCTGAGCGATGAAGGCGTTCGGCGAGCCGTACTGAAAGATCGCGATCGCGGCCGAGATGACGATGAAGAAGGCGACGAGGACGCGGATTATCAGCAGCTGCTTCTTTTCGTCCATCTTTTTTACGATGTTTCCGCGGATGAGGTCGAGCGTGAGGGTCGAGCTTGAGGTCAGGACGAGCGATGAGAGAGTCGACATCGAGGCCGAGAGAACGAGGACTATGACGATTCCGATGAGAAGATCGGGGAGCGACTCAAGCATCTTGGGGATGATCGAGTCGTAGACCGGCGCGCCGTTCGCTCCGTATTCGATGACGTCGCCGAAGAGACGTCCGAAGCCGCCGAGGAAGTAGCTTCCGCCCGCCACGACAAAGGCGAAGAGAGTCGAGATTATCGCGCCCTTCTTTATGTCGCTCTCAGACTTGATCGAGTAGAATTTCTGCACCATCTGAGGAAGTCCCCATGTGCCGAGCGAGGTGAGGACGACGACTCCGAGAAGTCCCTTCGGGTCGGGTCCGAAGAAGGAATTGTAGGCTCCGAGCATTCCCTCGGCTCCGGCGGTGTCGGAGGGGACGGCGGCGAGCGAGGTGAGCGCGTTCATGAATCCGCCCTTGCCCGAAATCACCGCGCCGATGACGGCGACGATCCCGACGAGCATGACGATTCCCTGCAAAAAGTCGTTCATCGCGGTGGCGGTGTAGCCGCCGAGGATGACGTAGAGCGCGGTGACGGCCGCCATAGCGACGACGCACCAGCTGTATTCGATGTGGAAGGTCTCGGTGTTGAAGGCCATGACGAAGAGACGCGAAAGTCCGTTGTAAACCGAGGCGGTGTAGGGGATGAGGAAGACGAAGGTGATTATCGAGGCGGCGATCTTTAATGATTTGCTGCCGAACCGCTTTTCGAAGAACTCGGGCATGGTCGCGGCCGAGAGGTGATGAGTCATCACGCGCGTGCGTCTTCCGAGGATTACCCACGCGAGGAGGCTTCCGATAAGCGCGTTTCCGATTCCGATCCAAGTCGACGCGACGCCGAATTTCCATCCGAACTGTCCGGCGTAGCCGACGAAGATGACGGCTGAGAAGTAAGAGGTTCCGTAAGCGAAGGCGGTGAGCCACGGTCCGACCGAGCGGCCGCCAAGGACGAAGCTGTTTACGCTGACCGCTTTTTTCCGGCACCAAAGGCCGATTGCGGTCGTCATAGCGACGAAAACGAGGATAAGGAGGATTTTTACAAGCATTGTTCTTTCCTTCCGAAGGGCATGAAAAAACGCCCTTCTGTAATAAAATACAGAGGACGAATAAATCGTGTTACCACCTCAGTTCGTCTGAACCTCACGGAACAGACCTCATAAAGTACATGATATCTGCGCGGAATATCGGATACTTCGTCGTCTTTTAACGGTGACGCACTCCGTCTGCGCTTAATGGGAGACACCGCGTATGGGCGGCGATCCGTTTGCACAGCAGCTCTCGGGATGTAATTGAACCCTGCGTTGGTTTCGCGCCTCTCACCGTCCGGCAGCTCTCTGTGAAGTCGCATGGTCAATCTGTTTCCAGTTCCCGGTCATTGCCTTTGAACTTTACGAAAAATATTATATCACCGCGATTTTGATTTGTCAAGGGATTTTTATAAAAAAGTGGAATTTTGACGTCTTGACATAAAAATATTGTGATTTGCCCCGATTTTTCGTCGTGTTCATAAAACATAGTAATTGACTAAGAGACCGTAATGTGGTATAATATTAAAAAAGAGAAAGAGGAAATCTGCAATGATACTTATAGGAGAAAAACTCAACAGCTCGATTCCGAGCACTCTCCGCGCGATGAAGGAGAGCGACGAGGAGATAATTTCGCTGATAAAGGCGCAGGAAGCGGCCGGAGCGGCTTATCTTGACATCAACACCGCGATGTTTGAGGCGGACGAGCTTCCGATGATGGAAAAGATCGTGAAGCTCGCGCTTTCTAACAGCTCGTGCGGAATCGTTCTCGACTCGCCCGACCCGAAGGTTATCGAGGAGGCGTCAAAGCTTTGTGATGGACGCGGGCTTATCTTGAACTCGGTTACGGCCGACGAGCGGATTGACGAACTCGCCCCGGTCGCGGCAAAACTCGGATGCGGAGTGATCGTCCTTCCGATGGACTCTGACGGAATCCCAGAGACGGCTGAGGGACGGCTTGAGTGTGCGAAGAAGGCGATCGCGAAGCTGACGGCGGCCGGAGTTGACGAGGAGAATATCTACGTCGACGCGATCTGCGAGACTCTGGCGACGCTTGACACGAACGCTAAGACCTCGCTTGAGACGATCAGGCTTGTCAAGGAGAACACGAACGCGAAGACGACCTGCGGACTCTCAAATGTCTCGTTCGGACTTCCGAAGCGCGCATTTGTCAACGCGGCGTTTGTCTCGATCGCGATTTACAACGGACTCGACTCGGCGATCGCCGACGCGATGAACGAGGAGCTTCGCCGCGCGATCCACTCGGCGAACGCGGTTTCGGGACTTGACGAGTACTGCATGGAGTATATCGGCTTCATCCGCGGCGAATAATTTACAAAATCTTATTGAAATCGGACGCGGATTGAGATATAATATAATGAAATAATTATTTTTCGGAGGCAGACATATGTTTTCTACGTTTTTAACCGACACGGCCGCGACGGCAAACACCGGGCTTCAGGGTATCACGACGATCATCATGATCGTCGCTATGGTCGCGATTTTCTACTTCTTCATGTACAGACCCCAGAAGAAGCAGGAGAAGGAAGCCGCAGATATGCGCAACGGACTTCAGGTCGGCGATGAGATCACGACTATCGGCGGAATCATCGGCAAGGTTGTCAGTATCAAGGAAGAGACCTGCGTCATCGAGACCGGACGCGACGGCACGAAGATCCGCATCCTGAAGAGTGCGATCAAGAATATCGACGTCAAGGCAGAGGACGCCAACTGACATATTTTTTCCTCCGGCTGCATAAGCTTTTTCCAAAGCCTATGTGAAGGAGGAATATGTTTGCAGAAAAAATCAAGGGACGAGCAGGACGATCTCGGCGTGACGCTGATTTCGGCTCTGAAGGGACTCGCGGCGGGGATCATAACGGCTCTCGCGCTCTCGCTCATATTCACGGCTGTGTCGCTCGGGATGGACGATCCGGAGAAGCTCTTAGGAGTTTTCGCGCTGGTGACGCTCTTTGTCGGCGCGGCGGCCGGGGGACTCGCGGCGGGGATTTTTGAGCGCGGCAGGACTGCGGGGATTCTCTCAGGCGCGGGATATGTGCTTGTCGTCTGGATTCTGTCGCTTTTTTTCAGAAATGGCGGCGGGCTTTCGCCGGTTTTCGGCGCGGTGGGATATGTGATCTGCGTCGCGCTGTCGTTTCTGGCGGGAGTCATTACGGGGCGCGGCGGCTCGTCCGTGAACCGCAAAAGCCCGACGGCGGCAAGACGAAAGAAGGCCATGCGCAGGCAGTAGGCGGGACATTGACTATTGAAAAACACGGTTTTTGAAACCGAAAGGACTTTGTTATGGTACATAAATTCAAATTCGGAGTACACAGATTTCTGTATGACAGCGAGAGCGGATACACGCACGAGGTTGACGAGCTGGGCTTCAAGATGATCGATTACATTGAGCTCCCGATGGCGAAGGAATGTCCGTCGTCGCTCAGATACGATCTGGCGAAGTATGACAGCGACGCGATTTCGGCGGTTTACACCGAGCTTCGCGGACTTTATGAAGAGGGAAAGCTTTTCGCCGCCGAAAAGCCGATCGCGGCTGACGCGGCAGGGGCTTCAGATATGTCCGGAAAGGTTGGCGCGGCGCGTGTTTACGACACGAAGGACGGAGTTGTCATCGAGAGTACCGAGGGTGACGAGGAAGTTGTCGCGTCGGTTGATGAGCTTAGCCGTGAGGCGAAGCTTTCGCTCAAAGCCGGGAATGGGACGATTTTCGCTCCGGCGGTCAGAGTGGAACACGGATTTCCGGTCTGCGCGGAATGTCACGCGAGACACTTATGTTCGCTTTCGGTTCCGGGGCGGAAGGTCTGCGAGTACGAGCGGCTGTCGCTTGACTGCGAACTCGCGGCGAAGGCTCTCGGGCAGAAGAATAATCTCTGAAAACTTAAGGCGTCAGCCACGAATCGCGCGGCGCCGTCTTGAACGTGCGGTGCGGATCGGAAGATCCGCGCCGCTTTTTTTGCGTCGTTTTTCACGTCCCGCGAATTTTTCCGCCGCTCGCCGCGTATATATTTATCACATCGGAAGCGATACATAAAAAGGATGTGATGATATGACAGGTCTTCTACCGCTCGCGCTTAAAAACTGCCTTCCGGACAGGCTCTCAGACGAGATCGCGATTCTCGCCGGGCGCGGGCGAATCGCCGGGGACGATATCTCGGAGGTAAGACTCCGGCTTGACCGTCCGGCCTCGCTTACCGTCTCGGGCGAAAATATCCCGCTCGGATTCAGAATGTCGCCGTCCGCGATGTCCGACTGCGTGTCAAGGCTCTGCGGCGGGTCGGTCTACGCTCACGGAGCGACGATAAACGAAGGGTACATAATCTTCGAGGGCGGAATCAGGGTCGGACTCTGCGGCTCGTATTCGTCAGACGCGAATGTCGGCGGAATATCCTCGCTCAATATAAGAATCCCGCACATAATCCGAGGAGTCGGCGAGCGGATACTCCGACGCTTCAGGGAAGACGGGCGGATAAGCTCAACGCTTATCTACTCCGAACCGGGAGTCGGAAAGACGACGCTTCTTCGCGATATCGCGTCGGGACTCGGTGAGTCGGGGCGCAGAGTCGCGGTAATCGACACGCGCGGTGAGATCTGCATTCCCGAAATGTTCTCGGACACGCTCTGCGACTTTCTGATTGGCTACCCGAAGGCCAAGGGAATCGAGACCGCGACTCGCACGCTTTCGCCCGAGGTGATAATTTGCGACGAACTCGGCGGTGTGGAGGAGACAAAGGCGATTCTCTCGGCGCAGAACACCGGAGTCCCGCTTATCGCCACGGCACACGCATCGGATCTCGGAAGCCTTCTGTCACGTCCGAATATACGGATTCTGCATGATGAAAGGATTTTCTCGCGCTACATCGGCGTTTCGCGCGAGAGGATCGGAAAAAGGCTTTCGCGCTGTTTTGGTTTTGACGAGACTCCGGCCGACGAGGTTTCCGCAAGCCGTGCTCAGACCCGCGGCACTTCACCGGGCGGCAGGTCAGCCGGAATTGATTCATCCGGAGCCGCTTCAGCTCACGGAGCTTCATCCGGCGGCCACGATGGCGGGATTCCGGCTGTCGGCAGGTCATCCGTGGAAAATCCGGTCGTCAGGACTTCGTATGACGGCACATCGTCTGTTGATACTTCGTCTTCGGAGGTGGCGGAATGTACGCCTTTGTCGGTGGAATCATGATATTTGCCGCGTGCAGTCTCGTCGGGTTTTCGGCGGCGAGGATGTATCGGCTGAGAGTCGGTCAGCTGGAGGCGTTTCTGCGGCTGATAAAGCACATCAAGGCGCAGATTGACTACTTCCGCGCGCCGCTTGATTCGATACTTGATGGCTACGAGGACGAGACGCTTTCGGCTTCCGGCTTCCTCTTTGCCGCGCGCGAACTCGGGGCTGACGGCGGATTTGAGAGCTGCCGCGGGCGGCTCTTGCTCACCGAGGACGAGACAAACGAGCTTTCGCGTTTTTTTTGCGGACTCGGGCATCACTCGGCGGGCGAGGAAAGCTCACACTGTACGTATTTTGAAAAAACGCTCGGCGACGCTCTGGAACGCGAAAGATCCGAACTCTCGCGAAGATCAAAGCTTTGCAGAACCTTCGGAATGCTTGCGGGATTTCTTCTGGCGGTACTGCTAATGTGACTCTGGTGGGAAACGCTGTTTTTAAGCTTGTTTTCGCGGAAACTGCCCATAAATTCAGGACTCTTGTTCGCGAAACCCCGATTTATTCAGCGTATCCCCGGAAAAACGGCGGATTTCTTACAGAATCTTGAAAGGATGGTCAAATCATGGATGTGAGTCTGATACTTAAAGTCGCGGGAGTGGGGCTGACGGTGAGCATCGCTTATCAGCTCCTCTCAAAATACGGAAGGGACGAGCAGGCGGTGCTGGTGTCGCTCGCCGGGATAATCATTGTGATGCTGATGCTCGTCGACAAGATCGGAACGCTCTTCGGAAGCGTCCGTAACGTCTTCGGATTCTGACGGAGGACAGCATGATAAAATACTGCGGAGTCGCGCTTTGCGCGCTGACCGCTGTCATCGTTCTTCGCGGGCAGAAGAGCGAGTTTGCCGGAATTGTCGCGCTGGCGGCGGCGGTGCTTCTCTTCGGCGCGGCGGCGGTTGAATTCTGGCCTGTGCTTTCCGAACTCAGGCGGATGATCGAGGGGACGAGCTTTGAGGGCTGTCTCTCAACTCTCATAAAGGCACTCGGAATAACGCTCGCGGTACAGTTTTCGGCCGAACTCTGCCGCGACGCGGGCGAGTCGGCGATCGCCTCAAAATTAGAGCTTGTCGGCAAGGCCGAGATGATTTTGCTCTGCCTTCCGCTCATCGGAAAGCTTCTCGGACTCGCGGCGGAGCTTATGAAATGAGAAGGATCTTTGTTTTCGCGCTGCTTTTCGTTCTTCTTATTGTTCCGGTGTCGGCCGTCAGCGAAACTGATGCCTCATCTGACGAAAAGCTTTACTCGTCCGACGATTTCGAGCTTTCGGGAATCCTCGAAGGGCTTCCGGACGAGCTTCGCGAATCGCTTCCGGAGGGGATCTTCGATCCGTCAAAGGCGTCTGAGGTCGGGATGGGATTCTTTTCGAAGGTCGGCGCGGCGGCTCTGAAAGCCGCTCTCTCCCCGGCTCTGAAGACCTTTTCAAGGCTTCTCGGGCTTGTTGTGATCTCATCGGCCGTTTCGATGCTCAGGGGAACGCTGAAGTCCGATTCACTCTCGGGACTCTTCGATTTCGTGACCGGAATCTGCATAATGCTTGAGATGTTCGAGAGCGCGAAGGGGCTTTTTGAGACGGTAAGGAGTTATCTTTTCACGCTCTCGGGGATCATGGACTCGTTTATCCCGGTGATGGGCGCGATGTGCGCGGCGGGCGGAAATGTCAGCGCGGCGGCGGTTTCGTCGGGCGGACTGATACTCGGACTCGATCTCATCGAAAAGCTTGCGGCGAACGGGCTGATGCCGGTCTTGCAGCTCTGCTTCGGAATCGCGATGGCTTCGGGCGTCGGCGGCGGACTTAAGCTCTCGGGGATCTCAAAGCTCATCCGCGACGGCTTTTCGTGGATTCTCGGACTTTCGGCGGCGGCGATCTCGGCGGTGATGACCTTTCAGACGACAATCGCGGCAAGAGCCGACAGTCTCTCGATGCGCGCGGTCAGATTCGCCGCGTCAAACGCGATTCCAGTCGCCGGGGGAATTGCCGCTGACGCGGTGCGGACGGTCGCGGGGAGTCTTTCGCTCGTCAAAGGCACGGTCGGCTGGGCGGGTGTCATCATAATTGCCCTGCTGACGTTCCCGGTGATCTTCCGCGTGATTCTGACAAGGCTCGGAGTCGTTATCGCCGGGGTTTCGGCCGGGGTGATGGGGCTTGACCGCGAGAAATCGCTTCTCGACGAGCTTTCGGGGCTTTTCGGATTCCTGACGGCGGTATCGGTGGTAGCCGCGCTGATGTTTGTCTACGCGATGGCGGTCTTCGCGAACGGATCGGTCGCGCTGGCGGGATAGAATTTTGGAGGAATTTCAATGTCTGAACTCAGAGGATTCATAATGTCGCTGATCTCGGCCGCGGCGGTGTCTGGGATCATCGACGGCTTTGTTCCCGACTCGGACGGGAAGGGCGGACTCCGGAAATATCTGCGGTATCTTATCGCGCTTTCGGTTTTGCTCACCCTGCTTTCGCCGCTGACGAAGATCGTCGCGTCGGTTCCGGGATACGTCGACCGTGCGTCGGTGATCTTCGACTACTCGTCGGTCGAGGCGATGTCGCGCGTCAACTCGATAATCGCGCTCCACGTGCGCGACGCGGTGGCGGATAAATTCGGACTCGAAAAGGACGGGATCTCGGCCGAGATCTCGCCGGAGTACGATTACATAACGCTGACGCTTAAGAAACGGTTCGGTATCTTCGCGTCGGATCTCAGGGACTACGTGAAGGCGAACTTCGGACTCGAAACCGAGGTGATATTCGATGAGTGACGAGAAAATCCCGCCGTCAAAGCTGATCGCCTTTCTGCGCGAGAAGAAGAGCTTCTGGTTCATCGCGGCCGCGCTGATACTCGGAGTCGCGCTGATGCTCTTCGGCGGGCGGGATGGGACGCTTTCAGTCGGGTCCGGCACCGGAGTCGAGGGGCGGCTCAGAATTCTCTGCGAGGAGATCGGCGGCGTTTCGGACGTTCACGTTATGGTGACGCTCGACGACTCTGGGAGGGTCATCGGAGCCGCGGTTGTCTGCGGCGGCGGCGACGATCCGGCGGTAAGACTCAAAATCACGAATATGCTCTGCTCGCTTTTCGGAATCGGCTCGGATTCGGTGAGCGTGCTTGGGACAAACGAGTAATATCCGGGAAAAGCGCGGCATATATTATGGTACAACAATAATAAAAGGAGATAAGGTTTATGGAAGAAAACATGGCAGGCGGCGAACTCGACATCGTGGCTACCGAAAAGAATGGTTTCCGGAAGGGTCTCGGAAAGGTCGGCGGATTTTTTAAGAAGCTCGGGACGCGGAACATCGTCATCATGAGCTCTCTCTTACTCATCGGCGTGGCGGTGGTGCTGAACTTCGTGCTGTTCGGAAATTCGGCTCCGAAGATCAGTGACGGAGACCCGCTCGGCGCGGTTGATGAAAAGCCCTATGTCGAGGACAGCTATTTCGCGTCGGCACAGCTCTCAAGACAGCAGGCGCGCGATCAGGCGATCGCGGTGCTCCAGAACGTCGTCGCGTCGACGTCCGACGAGGTCTCGCGCGAACAGGCCAACGCCGACATCAGCCGCATCGCCTCCGAGATTCAGACCGAGGCGGCGATCGAGACGCTGATAAAGTCGAAGGGCTTTGAGGAATGCGTCGCCGTGATCAGCGAGGGGAGCGCGAGCGTCATCGTCCGCTCGGACGGACTTCTGCCGAATGAGCTTTCGCAGATCAAGGAGATTGTCTGGGAGCAGGCCGGAATCGACCCGCTGAACATCAAGATAATCGAAAAGCAGAGCGCGTGAGAGCCCCCCGGAATCGAGGCGTTTCCGGAATTGACGAAAAACGGACTGCCGGCGTTTGCCGGCAGTCCGCGTTTTTTTCCGGGGATTTCCCGGCTTTTGATTATTCGTGCGTGGTTACCCGGTCGCGCTTTCCGGCGTCGATTATGCGGAGAGTCTGCTTTCCGGAGACGTGCTTATAGGTGTGTCCGTCGTCGAACTTCTTTCCGGGCTCGAGGACGATTTCGGCCTTCATTCCGGCCGGGATCTCGAAGCTGTATAGGATATCCTCACCCTCACGTGTCCAGCTTGCGCTCACCTTGCCGAGGATTGAGTCGTGATCGCCCGACGCGCTGTCAAGAGCGTCGATGAACTTCGGCGCGAGCTGAACCTCCTTCGCGTCGTTCTCGTAGGGATTTATGTTGATTCCGACGAGATTCTTCATGAACCACGAGATGTAGTCGCAGAAGAAGTGGTGGTTTCTGGAGTTCGGGGAGTCGGACTCGAGTCTGAAATCCTCCCAGATCGAGGTCGCGCCGTGCGCTATCTGATAGCCGTAGGATGGGAAGTCGGTCTTCGTGATCATGCGGTACGCGAGGTCGGTGCGGCCGAACGCCGAGAGAACGTGGAAGATGACGCGGAGTCCGAGAATTCCGCAGTCGAACGAGCCGTTGTTCTTTTCGATAAGCTCGACGAGACGCGCGAAGGCGAGCGGTTTTTCGGCGTCGGTGAAGACATTGTAGAAGATCGCCATAGCCTGAGTCGTCTGGCAGCGTCCGATTGCCGTTACGGTCTCGTGGTTTATGAGATACTTTCTCGCGGCCTTCATGAAATCGTCGCGGACGGTTTCGGCAAAGGTCTTCTGCGGAGCCATTCCGAGCGCGTCGTAGAGCTTCGCGGCCTTGTCGCAGATATCAATGCAGATGACGGTGTCGGTGAACTCGAGCGGAGCGACGTGATTTCCGCCGCGCGCGGTCGGGCACCAGTCGCCAAGGCCGATGTGGATGAGTCCCTTGTCGTCCTTTCTCGTCGTGATGTAGTTTATGTAGCGGAAGATCGCGGTGGCGTTCTCTTTGGCGATCGTGAGGTCGCCGCGGTAGATCCAAGCAAAGTAGGGAAGATTCACGAGGATGATATCCCACGCGGGTCCGTTGCCCCACGCAAATCCCCAGCCCGAGGTCGGGATGATTCCGGGGATCGCGCCCTTGTCGTTCATCGACTTCTCGATGTTGTGCATCCATTCGCGCCAGTTGCGCTCGGGGGTGAGAGCCATTACCATCTGCTCGGCCGAGAGGGCGGCGTCGCCTGTCCAGCCGTTCTTCTCGCGGTGCGGGCAGTCGGTCGGGAAGTGATAGAAGTTAGCGAGGTCGGAGACGATCGCGGCGTCCCAGAGCTTGTTCGCCATTTCGTCGGAGCATCTGAAATGCGAGCGGTCGCGGAGCGAGGTGTTCATGACGACATAGGTCAGAAGGTCGTTTGTCGCCTGAGTCTCATCGATTCCGATGACAAGGACGTACTGGAAGCCGTGATAGGTGAAGCGCGGCATATAGGTCTCGTCGCCGCCCTTGCAGATGTAGATATCGCGGTGATCGTAGCGGTGCGGGAGGAAGGGCATTCCGCGAAGGTCGAGTCCGCCGTCCGAAGCGAGCTTTTCGCCGAACTGGAGGATGATCTTCTGTCCGGGGCGTCCGTTCTTTATATGCAGACGGCAGAGTCCGGCCGCGTTGACGCCGAAGTCATAGATGAAGCCTTCCTGCGAGGCCTCGTCCTCGGGAAACTCATTCATAAGATCCTCGGGAACGTTTTTCAGAAGATTATGAACCCATGCGTAGGTGATCGAGATCTTTCCGGGCTTTACCGAGACCGGCTTTATCTCGCGCGTCGGAAGAATCGGGTCGACATCGCAGAGACGGCACTCGCCGCGCGGAGTCTCGGCCGGGATAGTATCGCGCCACGCGCTGTCGTCGTAGCCGGGCTTTGTCCAGTCGCCGAGTTCCTTTCTCGCGTCGTAGAACTCACCGATTCTGATATCGTCGCAGTAGATCGGCGATTCGGTGCACTTAAAGTCAGCGGTCGAGTCGAATTCGACCTTTTCGCCGGACTCGGTCTCGGCCTCAAAGTTGAGCGCGAGCTTCGGCGCGCTTCTCCATCTCGCGGTCTCAAACTCCCAGACCTGACCGCCGAAGGAATCGTTCATTCCGTTTCCGAGCCAGACGCCGATTACGTTTTTGCCCTCGGTGAGATAGGGCGCGAGGTCGTAGTGGTCGTAGTAGAGGATGTCGTCGGGATTGTAGAGATAGGGCGAGAGATAACCGCGGGTTATGCGGTTTCCGTTGATAAAGAGGTCATAGAGTCCGAGTCCGCAGATCGTGAGTTCAGCCGACTTTACTTTGCCGAGTTCGAACTCGCGTCTCATCACGGGAGAGGGGACAAGCTTCTCAAATGTTGAGAATTCGCGGGTCGCCGCGACGAATTTAGTTGAGAATTTCATGGTTATTTCCTTTCAGAAAAATATATTCCGCGTACATTATAACGGAAAAAACGTGAAAAGTCAATAGGTTTTCAAAAATTTCTCACAAAAAAACGCGTCCGGGTTATGGACGCGTTTTCGGGACTTGTCAGTTCTTGCTCTTTTTGTCCTCTTTGGGCTTTTTCTCGGGCTTCGGGAGAGTTGACGGGAACTTCGCGAAGGAGAATCCGCGCGCCAGAATGAAGACCGCTGCCGCGAGTTCGATCGCGTAGCAGAGGAAATCATCGCTCTGGCCGATCATGAGCTTTTTCGAGAAGATCAGCGCGGGGAGCGAGGAGGTTATGACGATTATCGGCGCGACTCCGCTTGTCACAAGATAGAGTATGCCGTTCTGACGGCCGATGATCGCTCTTGACTCGTTCAGGAGGAAGAGCATTATCGAAAGGATCGCGAGCTGGCGGAAAGTCTTTGCCGGGCTTGTAATGAGGAGCGTCCGGTCAAAATAGACCTCGACGATCGCGATTGCGAACCAGACCGTCGGGAAGAAGGACATGAACGCGAAGACGGGGGATTTCTTCGTCTGCGGCCGCATAAGCGCGAGGAAGAATATAATTGCCGGAACCGAGACGATGAGCTTCATGATCGTGAGCTTTTCGGCGGTCAGTACACCGGTTATTATATTGTATACCGTGTAGAGCGACGACGCGGCGATGAGAAAGGCCGTGACTGACGACGCGAATACGACTCCGCTTCCCGGCTCGGGCATCACGGGGCAGGGGAGATCCTTTGAAAGGAGAAGCCCGATCACCGCCGCCGCGGCGCAGAGGACGAATGTGAGAATATGCGTGAGGGTCGGGAAGATAATTCCCGCTTTGTAGACTCCATAGCTCTCGTCAAGATAAAGGAGCGTCATGGCGCATCTCGCGCCCGCCGAGACGACCGCCGCGATCAGGACGAAGAGGAAGAAGCCTGTCAGGTTTTTCTTTGTATCATTATTCATATAAGCTGACTCCGGACTTATAAAAGATTTCCTCTTATTATAGCCCGAATATATGAACAGCGCGTGAAATTTCTCTCCGTAATCTGAGAATTTGAGCCGCGGAACTCACTTGTGTGCAATATGCACAAAAATTAACTTCGAATTTCGTGAAATATTTTTATGGCAAACCGGCATCTTTTTTTCAAAACCCCTTGCTTTTTCTGAAATTCTGGTGTATAATATAGTAGTTGACGTGCGATTTATGGCGAAAGGTTGCGATCACTCCCTCTGCCGGAGCGAACCGGGAATTTTCGCCGGAGTATGTCCGATATCTAACCGGGCGTTGTCAATCAGAACACAGCCGAGAGCTTTTCATAAGCTTCCTTATTATTAGTAGCCGTATTCCCTCAGAAATGAGCGTACGGTTTTTGAAAGGGAAGCGAAGAAACACCCGACGCAGTGTTTTGAGAAAAACCGCCCTCCAAACTTGAAAAGGAGGCAAAAAACCATGGCAGTCAAGGAGAAAATCAGAATCCGTCTCAAGAGCTACGATCACACACTCGTCGATCAGGCAGCGCAGAAGATCGTCGACGCCGCTAAGCGCAACGACGCTGCGGTATCCGGTCCGATTCCGCTTCCCACCGAGAGAGAGATCGTCACCATCCTTCGTGCGGTTCACAAGTACAAGGACAGCCGCGAGCAGTTCGAACTCAGAACTCACAAGCGTCTGATCGATGTGATCAAACCCTCCCAGAAGACCATCGACGCTCTCATGAGCCTCGAACTTCCGGCCGGCGTCGAGATCGACATCAAGCTCTGATCCGGTTCAGGAATCCCCAAAGCCCCGCCGGGAGGCTCAAAAGTCCGGCAAACCAAGGTCATGTTGGCGGATATCCTTTAATTAAAGGACAAATCCAACCCGTCAACCAATAATCATGTAAGGAACCAAAATGAAAAAAGGCATTATCGGAAAGAAAATCGGTATGACCCAGATCTTTGACGAGATCGGCAACGTCATCCCGGTAACCGTGATCGAGGCAGGCCCCTGCGTCGTCACACAGAAGAAGACCGCTGAGAATGACGGCTACGACGCTGTTCAGCTCGGTTTCGGCGCGGTGAAGGAAAAGCACCTCACCAAGGCTGATCTCGGTCACTTCAAGAAAGCAAACGTTGAGAACAAGAAGCATCTCAAGGAATTCCGTCTTGAGAACGCAGCAGCCATGAACGTCGGTGACACGATTGCCGCCGATACCTTCGCCGCAGGCGAGAAGGTCGACATTACCGGTACATCCAAAGGTCACGGCTTCTCGGGTGCTGTCAAGAGATGGGGTCACCACATTCTCCGTATGACTCACGGTACTGGTCCTATCCACCGTCAGGTCGGTTCGATGGGCGCGAACTCCACTCCGTCGAGAGTATACAAGAACAAGAAGATGGCTGGTCAGTTCGGTAACGTCAAGTCGACCGTTCTCAACCTCGAAGTAGTCAAAGTAGACGCGGAAAAGAATCTTATCGCCGTCAAGGGTGCCGTTCCGGGATCCCGCGGCAATATCGTGTTCCTCCGCGATTCCGTGAAAGCATAAGCGAAGGGAGGAAATCACTATGCCTAACATGAAGGTTATGGATATGACCGGCAAGGAAGTCGGTGAAATCAGCCTGTCTGACGCCGTATTCGGCGCAGAGGTGAACGGCGCGGTTCTCCATATCGCTGTTAAGTCTTACCTCGCAAACCAGAGACAGGGTACTCAGTCCACCAAGACCCGTACCGAGGTTTCCGGCGGCGGAAAGAAGCCGTGGAAGCAGAAGGGCACCGGCCACGCAAGACAGGGCTCGACCCGTTCTCCTCAGTGGACTCACGGCGGTGTCGCTCTCGGCCCGAAGCCCAGATCCTACCGTTTTGAGATCAACAAGAAGGTCAAGAGAATCGCACTTCAGAGCGCGTTCTCCTCTAAGGTCGAGACCGGCGATATGATCGTCGTCGACGCTATCACCGCGGGTGAGTTCAAGACCAAGACCATGGCGAATATGCTCAAGGCTCTCGGCAGCGACAAGAAGGCACTCGTCGTCCTCGCTGACAATGATCTCAAGACTGTCAAGAGCTTCGCGAACATTCCGGGCGTGAAGACCGCTCAGGTCAACACCATCAATGTTTACGACGTCCTTAACTGCGATAAGTTCATCGTCGCGAAGAGCGCGGCAGAAAAAATGCAGGAGGTTTACGCATAATGAAAACGCTTCATGATATCATTGTAAAGCCGATCATTACCGAGGCTTCCATGGCGGGCGCGAACGAAGAGTCCAAGAAGTACGTCTTCAAGGTTCTCTCTGACGCCACCAAGTCCGAGATCGCGGCTGCCGTTGAAGAACTCTTCAAGGTAGAAGTCGCTGATGTCAACACCATCAACATGAAGAAGAAGCCGAAGAGACTCGGTTATCATCAGGGTTACACCTCTGAGTGGAAAAAGGCTATCGTTACTCTGAAGCCCTCCTCCAAGACCATCGAGTTCTTCGAAGGCATGATGTAATTAAGAGGAGGAGTGACAAATGTCTACAATCTACAAGCCCACTACTCCGTCGAGAAGACACATGAGCGATCCTTCCTTCGCTGAAATCACCAAGTTCAGCCCTGAGAAGAATCTTACTGTGATCTTAAAGAAGACCGCAGGCCGCAACAGCTACGGCAAGATCACCGTTCGTCACATCGGCGGCGGCAACAAGAAGAAGTACAGAATCATCGACTTCAAGAGAAACACCGTCGGCGCACCCGCAAAGGTCATCGGCATCGAGTACGATCCCAACAGAACCGCTTACATCGCTCTCCTCGAATATGAGAACGGCGACAGAAGCTATATCATCGCTCCCGCAGGTCTCAAGGACGGCGACGTCATCTACTCCGGCGCGGAATCCGATATCAAGGTCGGTAACACCCTTCCGATCGCCAACATCCCGGTCGGTACCTTCATCCACAACATTGAGCTTTATCCCGGCAAGGGGGCGCAGCTTGTCCGTTCGGCAGGCGTCGCGGCACAGCTCATGGCTAAGGAGAACGGTCAGGCTCAGATCAGACTTCCATCCGGCGAAGTCCGCATCATCCGCCTCGACTGCGTCGCTACGATCGGTCAGGTCGGCAACATCGAGCATGAGAATGTCAAGCTCGGTAAGGCCGGTAAGACCCGCCACAGAGGCATTCGTCCTCATGTCCGCGGTTCGGTCATGAACCCCTGCGATCACCCGCACGGTGGTGGTGAGGGACGCGCTCCTATCGGTCGTCCCGCTCCTGTAACTCCTTGGGGCAAGCCTACCAACGGTTACAAGACCAGAAACAAGAAGGCACGCACCAATAAGTTCATCGTAAAGTCCAGAAACGGCAAGTAAGATAGAAGGAGGCACCATAGATGAGCAGAAGTCTTAAAAAAGGCCCTTTCGTTGAAAAGAAGCTTTTCGACAGAATCGAAGCCATGAACGCGAAGAATGAGAAGAAGGTTCTCAAGACATGGTCCCGCGCTTCTACGATATATCCGGAATTCGTCGGTCACACGATCGCAGTTCACGATGGACGCAAGCACGTTCCGGTATATGTTACCGAGGATATGGTAGGTCACAAGCTCGGTGAGTTCGCACCCACCAGAACTTTCAAGGGCCACGCAGGCTCCAAGACCTCGAACAACGGAAACTGATAACTGATCGAAGAATTAACGAATCGCCAATGTGCGAAATTCGCCAAGGCGAAGGGAGGCAAATCGTAAAATGGAAGCAAAGGCAGCTAAGGCATATCTCAAGTATGTCAGAATTTCTCCTCGCAAGGTAAGCATCGTTCTCGATCTTATCAGAGGTAAGGATGTCGCGACCGCCATGGGTATCCTCAAGAATACTCCCAAGAGCGCGTCCGAATATCTCGTAAAACTGCTGAAGAGCGCAGTCGCTAACGCTGAGAACAACTTCGGTATGGATGTATCGAAGCTCTACGTTTCCGAGTGCTTCGTCTGCCCCGGTCCGACTCTCAAGAGAATCATGCCGAGAGCGCAGGGCAGAGCATTCAGAATCTTAAAGAGAACCAGCCACATCACTCTGGCTGTTGCAGAAAAGGAATAATAAAGAAGGAGGTCAAAAGCCAAAATGGGTCAGAAAGTCAATCCGCACGGTCTCCGTGTCGGTGTAATCAAGAACTGGGATTCCAGATGGTACGTCCGTGACGAAGAGTTCGGCGATACCCTCGTATCCGATTACAATCTCAGAAAATATCTCAAGGAAAAGCTTCAGGCTGCCGGCGTTCCGAAAATTGAAATTGAGCGCGACAACCAGAAGGTAAGAGTTTTCATCCACTGCGCAAAGCCCGGCGTCATCATCGGTAAGGGCGGCGCAGAGATCGAAAAGCTCAGACTCGAAATCGAGTCGATCGTCAAGAAGCCGGTCTCGGTCAACGTCATCGAGGTCAGAGATCCCGATAAGAACGCTCAGCTCGTCGCTGAGAACATCGCGGGTCAGCTTGAGCGCAGAATTTCGTTCCGCCGCGCTATGAAGCAGTGCATCGGCAGAACCATCAAGCTCGGCGCAAAGGGCATCAAGGTCAACTGCGGCGGCCGTCTCGGCGGCGCGGAAATCGCGCGTACCGAGCATTATCACGAAGGTACGATTCCGCTTCAGACTCTTCGTGCTGACATTGATTACGGTTTCGCCGAGGCTAACACCACCTACGGTAAGATCGGTATCAAGGTCTGGATCTACAAGGGCGAAGTCCTCAACGGCAAGCAGGCAAGAGTTGAGGTTGAACAGCCGAAGCCTCCGAAGAGCTTCGACAAGAACGAGCGCGGCGAACGCCGTGAGCGTCGCGGCGACCGTGGAGACCGCGCACCTCGCGCACCCCGCGGAGATCGTCAGAATTCCGGCAGAAAGGAGCAGTAATCACCATGTTAATGCCTAAGAGAGTAAAATACAGACGTGTTCAGCGCGGCAGACTTAAGGGTAAGGCTTCCCGCGGAAACACCATCACGAACGGCACCTATGGTCTTGTTGCTCTTGAGCCCGCATGGATCACCAGCAATCAGATCGAGGCAGCTCGTATCGCAATGACCCGTTATATCAAGCGTGGCGGTCAGGTTTGGATCAAGATCTTCCCGGACAAGCCCGTCACCGAAAAGCCGGCTGAAACCCGAATGGGTTCCGGTAAAGGTTCGCCTGAGTACTGGGTCGCAGTCGTAAAGCCGGGCAGAGTTCTGTTCGAGATGGACGGTATTGATGAGGCTACCGCTCGCGAGGCTATGCGTCTCGCCGGCCACAAGCTTCCCATCAAGACCAAGTTCATGATGAAAGAAACATCCGAAGGGGAGGAATAAGCCGTGAAAGCAACTGAGTTAAAGGATCTGACCAGCGACGAGCTGAACGCTAAGCTCAAAGAGCTCAAGAACGAGCTTTTCAATCTCCGCTTCCAGCACGCGATCAATCAGCTCGACAATCCTCATAAGATTGCCGATGTCAAGAAGGACATCGCGCGTGTAATGACGATTCTTCAGCAGAAGAACGCTTAACTTAAGGAAGGAGAAAAGTCATGAGTGAAGCAGCAGAGCGCAATCTGAGAAAGACCCGCGTGGGTGTGGTTGTAAGCGATAAGATGGATAAGACCGCAGTGGTCGCAATCCTCGACAACGTCAAGCATCCCGTCTACGGCAAGGTCGTGAAGCGCACCGTCAAGATTCACGTTCGCGATGAGAAGAACGAATGCGGAATCGGCGACAAGGTAAGCGTTATGGAAACAAGACCTCTCTCCAAGACCGTGAGATGGCGTCTTGTTGAGATCATCGAAAAGGCAAAATAATCATAGCTTAAAATAAGTAGGCACGTCGTTGCGTGC
Organism: uncultured Eubacteriales bacterium; assembly: GCA_934503195.1. Classification (GTDB taxonomy): domain Bacteria; phylum Bacillota; class Clostridia; order Oscillospirales; family CAG-272; genus Flemingiibacterium. The sequence goes on along the minus strand of CAKSVM010000001.1, from coordinate 9,131 downwards.
CGAAGCAAGGAGGATAAGCACTGTGATACAGCAACAGACACTTATGAAGGTTGCCGATAATACAGGTGCAAAGGAGCTTATGTGCATCCGAGTAATCGGCGGCACCGCTCGCAGATACGCCAACATCGGCGATATCGTGATTTGCGCTGTAAAGAAAGCAACACCCGGCGGCGTTGTAAAGAAGGGTGAGGTCGTCAAGGCGGTCGTTGTAAGAAGCGTTAAGGGACTCAAGCGTGCCGATGGTTCTTATATCAAGTTCGACGAGAACGCAGCCGTTATCATCAAGGACGACAAGACCCCCAGAGGAACCCGTATATTTGGCCCGGTAGCAAGAGAGCTTCGCGAAGGCGATTACCTCAAGATTCTCTCCCTGGCGCCCGAAGTACTTTAATAGGAGGTATCTCATAATGAATAAGGTTCATGTTAAAAGAGACGATACCGTTATTGTGATCTCCGGCGACGACAAGGGCAAGAAGGGCAAGGTCCTCGAAGTTTCCCCTGAAGAGGGCAAGGTCATCGTCAAGGACGTCAACATCGTAACAAAGCACGCTAAGCCCCGCCGTCAGGGCGAGCAGGGCGGAATCGTCAAGGTTGAGGGCGCAATGTACGCCGATAAGGTCCAGCTCTTCTGCGAGAAGTGCGGCAAGGGCGTTCGCGCAAAGCACAAGATCGTTGACGGAAAGAAAGTCCGCGTCTGCGCTAAGTGCGGCGAGAATCTGTGAGTGGGAGGTAAGGAATAATGGCAAGACTTAAGGATTTATACAAGAATGATGTAGCTCCCGCTCTCATGCAGAAGTTCGCTTACAAGAGCCCCATGCAGATTCCGAAGCTCGACAAGATCGTCGTCAACGTCGGTACCGGCGACGCCAAGGATAACGCGAAGGTCATCGATACCGTTATAAACGAGATCACCATGATCACCGGTCAGAAGGCCGTCCCGACTTTCGCGAAGAAGTCGGTCGCTAACTTCAAGCTCCGTCAGGGCATGAAGATCGGCGCCAAGGTCACTCTCCGCGGCGACAGAATGTACGAGTTCATGGACAGACTCTTCAACTTCTCTCTCCCCCGTGTCCGCGACTTCAAGGGAATCAACCCCAACGCTTTCGACGGCCGCGGCAACTACTCGCTCGGCCTCAAGGAGCAGCTGATCTTCCCGGAAATCGAGTACGATAAGATCGAGAAGATCCGCGGTATGGACATCGCGTTCGTAACCACCGCAAACACCGATGAGGAAGCAAGAGAGCTGCTCACACTTATGGGCGCGCCCTTCGCTAAATAAGGAGGAGATACAAAAAGATGGCAAAGAAATCCATGATTCTCAAGCAGCAGAAGCCTCAGAAGTTCTCCACCCGCGAATACAACCGCTGCAAGATCTGCGGTCGTCCTCACGCTTATCTGCGTAAGTACGGCATCTGCCGTATCTGCTTCAGAGAGCTTGCCTACAAGGGCGAGATCCCGGGCGTCAGAAAGGCTTCTTGGTAATTCATTTTACCGACCGCCCGAAAGGGCAAAAACATGATATTGCGGGATCTGAACCCGGATCCCTTCAATATAAATTAAAATCGCTCCAAGCTTATCGGAAGGAAGCCTAATCCCTTCGGGGATCGGCTTAACCACCGGTTGCAGGCCGGTTTGTCCGGCAGCAAGAGTTTTGGCGTACTTGCATTAGGAGGATAAAACAATGCAGATTTCCGACGTAATCGCTGATATGCTCACGCGTATCAGAAACGCAAACGATGCCAAGCATCAGACTGTCGATGTTCCTGCTTCGAACATGAAGAAGGCAATCGCCGACATCCTTCTCACCGAGGGCTACATCAAGTCCTATCAGGTGATCGAGGATGGCAAGCAGGGCATCATCCGCATCACCCTCAAGTATGGTCAGGGCAAGTCCAAGATCATCAAGGGTCTTCGCCGTGTTTCCAAGCCCGGTCTTCGTATCTACGCTTCCTGCGAGGATATGCCGAAGGTCATGAACGGACTCGGAATCGCCATCATTTCTACCTCCAAGGGCATCATGACCGACAAGGCGGCTCGCGCCAACAATGTCGGCGGTGAAGTTCTCGCCTTTGTTTGGTAATTCGGCAGGGAGGAGTTAAAAATGTCTAGAATCGGAAGAAAGCCCATCGCTGTTCCCGCCGGCGTTGATGTTAAGATCGGCGAAGGCAATGTCGTTACCGTCAAGGGACCCAAGGGTACTCTCACTCAGGAATTCAGCCACAGAATGACCATCACCCTCGAGGGCGGCGTCATTCACGTAGCCCGTCCCACCGATGAGAAGGAAGACCGCGCTATCCACGGCCTCACCCGCACCCTCATCAACAACATGATAGTCGGCGTTACCACCGGCTACACAAAGAAGCTCGAAATCAACGGCGTTGGTTACAGAGCTCAGAAGCAGGGCAAATCGCTCGTTCTCAACCTTGGTTACTCGCACACCATCACCTTCGACGAGTTCGACGACATCAAGTTCGACGTTCCGTCGCAGACCGAGATCATCGTTTCGGGCATCAACAAGCAGACCGTCGGCCAGATCGCCGCTCAGATCCGCGAGAAGAGACCGCCTGAACCCTACCTCGGCAAGGGCGTCAAGTATGAAGGCGAGCATATCCGCCGCAAGGCCGGTAAGACCGGTAAATAATGAAAGGAGTGGATCAGCATGGTATCCAGAAAGGACAGCAACGCACAGCGTCTTAAGAGACACAAGAGAGTCAGAGCCAAGATCTCCGGCACTGCCGCTCGTCCGCGTCTTTGCGTTTATCGTTCGCTCAACAATATCGAGGCTCAGGTCATCGATGACGTTGCGGGCGTGACTCTTGCTTCCGCTTCCTCCCTTGAAAAGGATTTCGAGGGTCACGGCGGAAACAAGGAAGCGGCTAAGAAGGTCGGCAAGCTTGTTGCCGAGCGCGCAGCCGCAAAGGGTATCTCCGAGGTCGTCTTCGACCGCGGCGGATACGTTTACCACGGTCGTGTATTGGAGCTTGCCGAAGGCGCAAGAGAAGGCGGACTCAAGTTCTGAGTTTCACTCAGAACTTCCGCAACACCGGATCTTTCCGGTGTAAGACCAGTTTATACACGGTTTGAATCTGGGCTTACGCCCACAATCAAATTTTATATGAGAGGAAACGGGTCACGATCTACAGGGTCGTTATAAAAGCCCGTGTGGCAAACAAAATGGCAAAGCAGAATTTTGATCCGGCTACCCTCGATCTTCAGGAGCGCAACGTTGCTATAAAGCGCGTCTCGAAGACGGTCAAGGGCGGTCGTGTCATGAGATTCACCGCACTGATGGTTGTCGGCGACGGCAACGGTCACGTAGGCTACGGACTCGGCAAGGCAGCCGAAGTTCCGGAAGCAATCCGCAAGGGCATCGAGGATGCCAAGAAGAACATGATCGAGGTCTCGCTCAAGGGAACCACCATTCCTCACGAGGTCATCGGCGAGTTCGGCGCAGGCCGCGTTCTCATGAAGCCGGCTGCTCCCGGTACCGGTGTTATCGCCGGCGGCGCAGTCCGTGCGGTCATCGAGATGGCTGGTATCAAGAATATCAGAACCAAGTGCCTGCGTTCCAACAATCCCATAAACGTCATCAAGGCTACGTTCGAGGGACTGAAGACGCTTCGTAACGCTGAGGAAGTCGCTGCAATGCGCGGAATCAGCAAGGAAGCCGTAACGAAATAAGGAGGCTTTATAAGATGGCAAACGTAAAGGTAACACTTGTAAAGAGCCTTATCGGCGCAAAGCCCAACATGAAGGCTACCGCTGCTTCCCTCGGCCTCAAGAAGGTCGGCGACAGCATCATTCACGCTGATGACGCGGTTCTCGGCGGCAAGGTTAAGGTTATTTCTCACCTTGTAAAGAAAGAAAACGTCTGATTAAAGGCAAGTAAAATTCAGTATAAGGAGGAAAAACCTAATGAAGCTCCATGAACTTTCTCCGGCAGAAGGCTCCACCACCCCCGCATGGCGTAAGGGCAGAGGAACCGGATCCGGAAACGGTAAGACCGCAGGTAAGGGTCACAAGGGACAGAACGCACGCTCGGGCGGCGGTGTCAGACCCGGTTTCGAGGGCGGACAGAGCCCGCTCTACAGAAAACTTCCTAAGAGAGGCTTCCACAACAAGTTCGGCACTGAGTACGCTATAATCAACGTCTCCAAGCTGAACGCATTCGAGGACGGCGAAACCGTCAATCTTGAAGCACTCATGAACAAGGGCATTATTCGCAAAGCAAACGACGGACTCAAAGTGTTAGGCAACGGCGAAATCACAAAGAAGCTGACCGTTGAAGCATCAGTCTTTTCGGCAACTGCTAAGGAAAAGATCGAAGCAGCGGGCGGAAAGACTGAGGTGATCTGACTTGTTCAAGACACTTAAGAACGCGTTCTCGCTCCCCGAGCTTCGCAAGAAGATGCTCTACGTAGTCTTCATCGTCGTGCTGTACCGCATCGGATGCGCAATCCCGATGCCCTATGTCAGCGCGGACGCGATGAACTACATTCAGAGCTTCGGAGACGGCTCGATCTTCCAGTATATGAGCATCATATCCGGATCCGCCTTCTCCAAAGCAACACTTTTCGCACTCTCCATCTCCCCGTATATCAACAGCTCGATCATCATGCAGCTCCTCTGCACGGCTATTCCAGCACTCGAGAATATGGCCAAGGAAGAGGACGGACGCAAGAAGATCGCCCAGATCACCCGTTACGTAACGGTCGGTCTGGCACTCATCACGGCTTACGGTTACTACGCTTACCTGAAGAACATGGGCGTTCTCACGAACACCGGTGTCTTCGCGGCAATTGTAATGATCGCCTGCTACACCGCAGGCTCCTGCCTTATCATGTGGCTCGGTGAGAAGATCAATGAGAATGGTATCGGAAACGGTATCTCGATCATCCTCTTCACGAACATCGTTTCGTCCGGTCCCACGATAATCCAGTCGCTCATAGCTTACTTCACCAGTAAGAGCGTCGGATACATCATCGCGGCTGTCCTCATGATCATAATCTTCCTCGCGATGGTTATCTTCATCATCTTCATGGATAATTCCGAAAGACGTCTCCCGGTTCAGTACGCAAAGCGCGTTGTCGGCAGAAAGATGTACGGCGGACAGAGTTCCACCCTTCCGATGAAGCTTAACATGGCAGGCGTCATGCCTATCATCTTCGCGAACTCCATCCTCGCACTTCCCAGCACGATCGCGATGCTCTTCCCGACGCCCGAGAAAGGCACGTTCTGGTATGGATTCCAGCAGCTCTTCTCCTATACGTCGTGGCTCTACGTCGTACTCTTCCTCGTGCTCATCGTCTTCTTCGCTTACTTCTACATCGGGATCTCGTTCAATCCGATCGAGGTTGCGAACAATCTGAAGAAGAACGGCGGATTTATCCCCGGTATCCGTCCCGGCAAGCCTACCTGCGATTATATCACGAAGGTTCTCAATAAGATCACTCTTATGGGCGCGACCTTCCTCGGAATCATCGCGGTGCTTCCGCTTGTGGTCAACATCATCTCGGGCAACCGTATGTCCGGTATCGCTTTCGCGGGAACTTCGATCATAATCGTCGTTGGTGTCGCTATCGAGACCGCGCGTGAGGTTGAGGCTCAGATGACCATGCGCCACTACAAAGGCTTTCTTGAATAAGACCCTGTGACCTTCATCGTCGGGTAACTCCGGCGGTGAGGCCAACGGTCGCAACACATTTTGGAGAGATTGAATGAAAATGATTTTTCTCGGCGCGCCAGGCGCCGGTAAAGGCACTCAGGCTGAGATCGTTTCCGAAAAGTACGCAATCCCCGCCATCTCGACGGGCGCAATAATTCGAGAGGCAATAAGGAATCAGACCGAAATGGGCAAGGCGGCGAAGGAATACACCGAAAAAGGCGCGCTTGTCCCGGACGAGGTAGTCATAGGGATAATCAAGGAGAGACTTTCAAAGGACGACTGCAAGAACGGTTTCATCCTTGATGGTTTCCCCAGAACCGTTCCTCAGGCAAAGGCTCTTGAGGAAATGGGTGTTTCGATCGATTTCGTCATCGACATCGAAGTTCCCGATGAGAAGATCGTCGAGAGAATGTCGGGAAGACGTGTCTGCGGCAAATGCGGCGCGTCCTACCACACGGTCTACAACCCCTCGAAGAAGGGCGATTCCTGCGAAAAGTGTGACGAAAAGCTCACAATCCGCAAGGATGACGCCCCCGAAGTCGTGAAGTCGCGTCTTGAGACCTATCACGAGCTGACCGAACCGCTCAAGGATTTCTATTCCGAGCGCGGCAAACTCGGTATCGTTGAGGGTCAGGAGGAACTCGCCGACACGACCGCTCTCACGCTTGCTCTCATCGAGAAAAAAAGGCAAGGCAGATAACACATGATATCGGTTAAAAACAGCGACCAGATCAAGCTCATGAAGGAAGCTGGACGCATCACTGGCGAGGCTCTGTATCTCGCGGGCGAGAAAATCCACGCCGGAATGACGACAAAGCAGCTCGACACTATAATCCGTCAGCACATCGAAAGCCGCGGTGCGAAGCCGTCTTTCCTCGGCTACGGCGGATTTCCCGGAAGTGCCTGCATAAGCATCAACGATCAGGTCATACACGGTATTCCCGGCTCGCGTGTGATTGAGGACGGCGATATCGTCAAGGTTGACGTCGGAGCCTTCTACAAGGGCTACCACGGTGACAGCGCGAACACCTATCCGGTGGGCAATGTCAGTGCCGAGGCGAAAAAGCTCATAGAGGTCACAAAGCAGAGCTTCTGGCACGGAATCGCCGAGGCAAAGCCCGGCAATCGCGTCGGAGATATCGGATACGCGGTTCAGTCTTACGTCGAGGCCAACGGCTTCTCGGTCGTGAGACGCTATGTCGGCCACGGCGTCGGAGAAGAGCTTCACGAGTCGCCTGACGTTCCGAACTACGGAACAAAGGGACGCGGAGTGAGACTCTACGCGGGCATGACGATAGCGGTCGAGCCGATGGTCAACATCGGAACGCCCGATGTCCGCGAGCTTTCTGACAAATGGACGGTCGTCACGGCTGACGGCTCGCTCTCGGCTCACTACGAGCATTCGATAGCGATCACCGACGACGGCGTGATCGTCCTCACTAAAGTCGACTAACACACGATAGGAGGGATTATTCTGCCGAAGGATGACGTTGTGGAATTCGAAGGTACGGTTGTTGAGGCTCTGCCGAACGCCGTATTCAAAGTGGAGCTTTCCAACAAGCACATTATCACCGCCCACATTTCAGGTAAGCTCCGTATGAACTATATCAAGATACTCCCCGGAGATAAGGTCACGGTCGAGGTTTCGGTCTATGATCTTACAAAGGGAAGGATCACGTGGAGAGCAAAGTGATCATAAATCACTGACCTCCATCCGTTTTAAGCACATAATTGTGAGAAAGGTATGGTAAACCATGAAAGTTAAACCATCCGTTAAGAAGATCTGCGAAAAGTGCAAGATCATCAAGAGAAAAGGTCACGTTATGGTCATCTGCGAGAACCCCAAGCACAAGCAGAGACAGGGCTGATCATCGCATACCATCCGACCAAAACCCAACTAATAATCACTACAGAAGGGGTGAATTAACGAATGGCACGTATTGCCGGTGTTGATATTCCGAACAACAAGAGAGTTGAAATCGCTCTCACCTATATCTACGGAATCGGAGTGAAGAGCTCCAGAGACATCCTCGCGGCTACCGGGATCGATCCCGATAAGCGCGCGAAGGATCTGACCGAAGAGGATACCGCTAAGTTAAGAGAAGAGATCGAAAAGAATTATCACGTCGAGGGTGACCTCCGCCGTGACCGCGCTCTTGACATCAAGAGAATGATCGAAATCAACTGCTACCGCGGTATCAGACACAGAAAGGGTCTTCCCGTAAGAGGTCAGAGAACGAAGACCAACGCGAGAACCCGTAAGGGTCCCGCAAAGACCATCGCAAATAAGAAGAAGTAAGGAGTGACCTAAAGATGGCTAAAGTACAGGCTACCGCCAAGAAGGTTATCAAAAAGCGTCGCGAGCGCAAGAACATCGAAAAGGGTTCGGCTCATATCCGCGCTACCTTCAACAACACTATCGTAACCATTACCGATGTGGCAGGCAACGCAGTATCGTGGGCTTCCGCAGGTGAGCTTGGATTCAAGGGTTCCAGAAAATCCACTCCTTACGCGGCTCAGATGGCAGCGGAGACCGCCGCTAAGGCAGCGATCGATCACGGCATGAAAACCGTTGAAGTCTATGTCAAGGGTCCGGGCGCAGGACGTGAGTCGGCTATCCGCGCTCTTCAGGCTACCGGTCTCGACATCAGCCTCATCAAGGACGTAACGCCGATCCCGCACAACGGCTGCCGTCCTCCCAAACGCCGCCGCGTTTAATCTTATCTTAAAGGAGGATAAAAAATCATGGCAAAGAATAACCAGCCGATCGCCAAGCGTTGCAAGGCTCTCGGTATTTCGCCTGCCGTTATGGGTTACAACAAGAAGGAAACCAAGCGCAACTCGGCTTCCAAGCCCAAGAAGAAGAGCGAGTACGCTCTCCAGCTCCAGGAAAAGCAGCGCGCCAAGTTCATCTATGGCGTGATGGAAAAGCAGTTCCACAACTACTATGTCGAGGCTGAAAGAATGCAGGGCAAGACCGGTGAGAATCTTCTCTCGCTGCTCGAACGTCGTCTTGACAACGTCGTTTATCGTATGGGACTCGCAAACACCCGCCGCGAGGCTCGTCTCCTCGTCAGCCACGCACATTACACCCTCAACGGAAACAAGGTCGACATCCCCTCGATTCTCGTTAAGGTCGGCGATGTGATCGCTGTCAAGGATTCCAGCCGTTCCACCGATAAGTTCAAGGCTCTCATCGAGGGTATGGATTCGGTTATCGCTCCGAAGTGGCTTGAGATCGACAAGACAAACGGCACCGCTAAGGTCATCGCTCTCCCCACCCGCGAAGATATCGACTTCCCGTTCGAGGAGCAGCTCATAGTTGAATTGTATTCGAAATAATAACAGCCTTTTCGATATACCAGTACGTTTTTGGCTGTGTTTATTAAAAAGGAGGGTTATTGAATGATAGAAATAGAGAAGCCCAATATTGCGACCGTTAATCTGAGCGAAGACGGCAAGAGCG